>NZ_JBEOSA010000021.1:0-117373 GCF_040302625.1 Kitasatospora sp. NPDC097643
ACCCGCTGCTGGAAGGCGGAGGAGCGCTGCTCGACCGAGGTCCCGCTGCTGGCGGTGCCCGAGGTGCTCAGCGGCCCGGCCGCGCACCAGTCGGCGTGCCACTTCGCCGAGGTGCGGGAGACGGCCGCGGCCTGATCCCCGGTCCCCGTGACCTGCCCGGAAGGGCCCGTGGCCTCCCGCCACGGGCCCTTCCGGCGTTTCGTCAACTCCGGGCGACGGTGGGCGCACCCATCCGGGGGTACTCGACTCGCGCCGTCGCCGGGCCGCGCTTCTCATGGGGTGTGATGCGACACACACCATGAGGAGGGACCTTTCATGCCTTCAGGCACCCGTGCCCGTTGGGTCCTCGCCGCTGCGACATCCGTGGTCCTGGTGGCCACCGGGTGCAGCAGCAGTGGCGGGGGCGGCGGTTCGTCGGACACCAGCAAGACCTTCAGCTACCAGAGCAGCGAGCCGCAGAACCCGCTGCAGCCCGCGAACGCGAACGAGGTCGGCGGTGGTCGCATCATCCAGAACCTCTTCAAGGGGCTGGTGGACTACGACCCGAGCACCGCCAAGCTCCGGATGCAGGTCGCCGACAAGATCGACACCAGCGACTCCCAGACCTACACGGTCACCCTCAAGGACGGCTGGAAGTTCCACGACGGCACCCCGGTCCACGCCAACAACTTCGTCGACGCCTGGAACTGGGCCGCCACCACCAGCAACAACCAGATCAACAGCTCCTGGTTCTCCGACATCGAGGGCTACAAGGACGTCCACCCGGCCAGCGGGCAGCCGGCCACCACCAAGATGTCCGGCCTGACCGTCACGGACGACCTGCACTTCACCATCAAGCTGACCAACAAGGTCTCGTACTTCGAGTACAAGCTCGGCTACATCGCCTTCTCGCCGCTCCCGAGCGGCTTCTTCAACGACCCGTCCGGGTACGGGCAGAAGCCGGTGGGCAACGGGCCGTACCAGTTCGTCAGCTGGTCGCACAACCAGGAAGTGGTGACCAAGACCTTCCCGGACTACCAGGGCGTGGACAAGCCGAAGAACGGCGGCATCGTCTTCAAGATGTACAACACGTCCGAGGCCGCCTACGCCGACCTGCAGTCCAACAACCTGGACGTGATGGACCAGGTGCCCCCCTCCGCGCTGGCGACGTACAAGAGCGACCTCGGCGACCGGGCGGTCGACTCCCCGCAGGGCGCCATCCAGAACCTCGGCTTCTCGCTGTACCAGGCGGACTGGGCCGCGCCGGAGAAGGCGCTGGTCCGGCAGGGCATCTCGATGGCGATCGACCGCGACACCATCACCAAGACGGTCCTCCAGGGCTCGCGCAGCCCCGCCAGCGCGTGGGTCGCCGAGGGCGTCGAGGGCTACAAGGCGGGCCAGTGCGGCGACTTCTGCACGTTCAACGCCGACAAGGCGAAGCAGTTGATCACCCAGGGCGGCGGCGTCCCCAACAACAAGCTGACCATCGTCTACAACGCGGACGGCGGCCACAAGGAGTGGGTCGACGCGGTCTGCAACTCGATCCGGCAGAGCACCGGCGTGGAGTGCGTCGGCGACCCGAAGCCCGACTTCAAGACCGCCCGGGCGGCCATCACCGGCCACCAGGTCGACGGCATGTTCCGGACCGGCTGGGTGCAGGACTACCCGCTGAACGCCAACTTCCTCGCCGACGTGTACCGCACCGGGGCCGCGTCCAACGACTTCGGCTACAGCAACCCGCAGTTCGACCAGCTGTCCACCCAGGCGGACCAGGCCGACACCATCCAGGCCTCGGTGACCGGTTACCAGCAGGCGGAGGCCGTGCTGCCCAGCGGGATGCCCGCCATCCCGCTCTGGTACTACCGCACCAACTCGGGCTACTCCACCAAGGTCCAGAACGTGAAGTTCGACTCCTTCGGCAACCCGGCCTGGACCCAGGTCGAGGTCAAGAGCTGAGGCCCACCCCCGCGCCGGCCCCGCCCTCCCCGCACGGGGGGCGGGGCCCGGGCACCTAGGAAGGAGGCTCGGATGGGCAGTTACGTGCTGCGGCGGGTGCTGCAGATGATCCCCGTGTTCTTCGGGGCCACACTGCTGATCTTCCTGATGGTCTACACGTTGCCGGGCGACCCGGTCTCGGCGCTGTTCGGGCAGAAGGCCGCCGACCCCGCCGTCGTGGCCAACCTCAAACACAAGTACTACCTCGACCAGCCGGTCTGGAAGCAGTACCTGCACTACATGGGGAACCTCTTCCAGGGCGACTTCGGCACCAGCTTCACCGGCCGTCCGGTCAGCGACATCATGGCCGACGCCTTCCCGGTGACCATCCGGCTGGCGCTGCTGGCCTTCGGCTTCGAAGTGATCTTCGGCCTGCTGCTCGGCGTGGTCTCCGGCATGCGGCGCGGGAGCGTCCGGGACACGGCGGTCCTGATCCTCACCCTGCTGGTGATCTCGATCCCGGTCTTCGTACTGGCCTACATCGCCCAGACGGTCTTCGCGACCAATCTGGGCTGGGTCACACCAACGGTGCAGGACTCCACCGACATCTCCCAGCTGATCCTGCCCGCGATCGTGCTCGGCTCGCTCTCGCTCGCGTTCGTGGCGCGCCTCACCCGCACCTCCATCGGCGAGAACCTGCGGGCCGACTACATGCGCACGGCGGTCGCCAAGGGGCTGCCCCGGCGGACCATCGTCAGCCGCCACCTGCTGCGCAACTCGCTGATCCCGGTGGTCACCTTCCTCGGTACCGACCTCGGCGCGCTGATGGGCGGCGCCATCGTCACCGAGGGGATCTTCAACGTGCAGGGGGTCGGCAACGTCCTGTACCGGGCCATCAACCAGAAGGAGGGCCCGACCGTGGTCGGCATCGTCACCGTCCTGGTGATCGTCTACCTGGTCGCCAGCCTGCTCGTCGACCTGCTCTACGCGGTCCTGGACCCGAGGATCCGCTATGCCTGACGTGCACGACGAGAGTTCGTACGAGCGGCACCCCAAGCCCGGTGTCGACCGCCTCGACTACGCGGGCGAGCAGGGCATGGCGGTCGAGCAGGAGACCCTGGTCGAGGCCGACGTGGTCAAGCGGGAGGAGGCCCGCAGCCTCTGGGGCGACGCCTGGCGGGACCTGCGGCGGCGGCCGATCTTCCTGATCTCCACGGTGCTGATCGTGCTGCTGGTCCTGATCGCGATCTTCCCGTGGGCGTTCACCGACGCCGACCCGCGCAAGGCCGACCTGGTGCACGACTACCTCAAGCGGCCGGACTGGACGGACTTCTTCGGCGCCGGCTGGTTCGGCTACGACGCGCAGGGCCGGTCGATCTACGCCCGGGTGATCTACGGCGCCCGCGCCTCGATCACGGTCGGCATCTTCGTCACCGCCGGGGTCACCCTGCTCGGCGGGCTGACCGGCATGGTGGCCGGCTACTTCGGCGGCGGCGTGGACGCGGTGCTCTCCCGGATCATCGACATCTTCTTCGGCATTCCGCTGCTGCTCGGCGCCCTGGTGCTGCTGAACGGCTTCTCCAGCCGCACGGTGTGGGCGGTGGTCCTCGCGCTGGTCGTCCTCGGCTGGACCCAGATCGCGCGAGTGATGCGCGGCGCCGTCCTGACCGTCAAGCAGGCCGACTACGTGGTGGCCGGCCGGGCGCTCGGCGCCGGGACCGGGCGGCTGATGTTCCGCCACATCCTCCCGAACGCGGTGGCTCCGGTGATCGTGGTCGCCACCATCGCGCTCGGCGGCTACATCGCGACCGAGGCGACGCTGAGCTTCCTCGGGATCGGCCTCCAGGACCCGACCATCTCCTGGGGCATCGACATCTCCTCCGCCCAGAAGGTGATCCGCACGGCGCCGTACGTGATGTTCTTCCCGGCCGCGGCGCTCTCCATCACCGTGCTGGCCTTCATCATGATGGGCGACGCGGTGCGCGACGCCCTCGACCCGAAGCTTCGCTGAGCGAGGGGAACGCATCGTGACCACAGCTGAGGAAACCGCCAGGCCGAAGCGGGAGGCCCCGTACGAGGGGCCGCTGTTGGACGTGCGCGACCTGCACGTCGAGTTCGTCACCCGGGACGGCGTGGCCAGGGCGGTCAACGGGGTGAACTACAGCGTCCGGGCGGGGGAGACGCTGGCGGTGCTGGGTGAGTCCGGCTCGGGCAAGTCGGTGACCGCGCAGGCGATCATGGGCATCCTGGACATGCCGCCGGCCCGGATCCCGCGCGGGGAGATCCGCTTCCGGGGCCAGGACATGCTGAAGATGAGCAAGGAGGAGCGCCGGAAGATCCGCGGGCAGCGGATCGCGATGATCTTCCAGGACGCGCTCTCCTCGCTCAACCCCGTGCTGACCGTGGGCTTCCAGCTCGGCGAGATGTACCGGGCGCACCACGGGACGCCCCGCAAGGACGCGAAGGAGAAGGCCATCGAGCTGATGGACCGGGTGCGCATCCCCGCCGCCAAGCAGCGGGTGAACGACTACCCGCACCAGTTCTCCGGCGGTATGCGCCAGCGCATCATGATCGCGATGGCGCTGGCCCTGGAGCCGGACCTGATCATCGCGGACGAGCCCACCACCGCGCTGGACGTGACCGTGCAGGCCCAGGTGATGGACCTGCTGGCCGAGCTCCAGGCCGAGTTCCACATGGGGCTGATCCTGATCACCCACGACCTGGGGGTGGTCGCCGACGTCGCGGACAAGATCGCGGTGATGTACGCGGGGCGGATCGTCGAGACGGCGCCGGTGCACGAGCTGTACGCGCGTCCGGCCCACCCGTACACCCGGGGCCTGCTGGACTCCATCCCGCGGCTGGACCAGAAGGGCCAGGAGCTCTACGCGATCAAGGGCCTGCCGCCCAACCTGCTGCGGATCCCCGCGGGGTGCGCGTTCAACCCGCGCTGCCCGCGGGCGCAGGACCGCTGCCGGGTCGAGGTGCCGGAGCTGTTCCCGGTCACCGAGGAGGACGGAACCGAGCTGGCCGGGCGGGGCAGCGCCTGCTTCTTCTGGAAGGAGACCCTCCATGACCGCTAACGGGGCCAGTGCACTGGGGGCGGCGGTGCCGGAGGAGGTCGCCTTCGCCCAGCAGGTGCCGCGCGGCGAGCCGATCCTCGAAGTCCGGGACCTGGTCAAGCACTTCCCGCTCACCAAGGGCATCGTCTTCAAGAAGCAGGTCGGTGCGGTGAAGGCGGTCGAGGAGGTCAGCTTCGACCTGATGCAGGGCGAGACGCTGGGCATCGTGGGGGAGTCCGGCTGCGGGAAGTCCACGCTGGCCAAGGTGCTGATGAACCTGGAGCCGGCCACCGGCGGGTCGGTCCGGTACAAGGGCGAGGAGATCTCCCGGCTGTCGGGGGCGGGGCTGAAGGCGGTGCGGCGGAACATCCAGATGGTGTTCCAGGACCCGTACACCTCGCTGAACCCGCGGATGACGGTCGGCGACATCATCGGTGAGCCGTTCGAGATCCACCCGGAGGTGGCGCCGAAGGGCGACCGCCGCAAGGCCGTCCAGGACCTGCTGGACGTGGTCGGGCTCAACCCGGAGTACATCAACCGGTATCCGCACCAGTTCTCCGGCGGTCAGCGTCAACGCATCGGCATCGCGCGGGGGTTGGCGCTCAAGCCGGAGGTGATCATCTGTGACGAGCCGGTCTCCGCGCTGGACGTGTCCGTCCAGGCCCAGGTGATCAACCTGCTGGAGCAGCTCCAGGGCGAGTTCAACCTCTCGTACATGTTCATCGCGCACGACCTCTCGATCGTCCGGCACATCTCCGACCGGGTCGGCGTGATGTACCTCGGCAAGATCGTCGAGATCGGCACCGACGCGGAGATCTACGACCACGCCACCCACCCGTACACGCAGGCGCTGCTGTCCGCGGTGCCGGTGCCGGACCCGACGGCCCGGGAGAGCCGGGACCGGATCGTGCTCACCGGGGACGTGCCCTCGCCGGCCAACCCGCCGTCCGGCTGCCGCTTCCGCACCCGCTGCTGGAAGGCGCAGGAGCGGTGCGTGGTGGAGGTGCCGCTGCTGATCGCGCCCTCGTGGCTGGAGGGGCCGGCCCGGCACGAGTCGGCGTGTCACTTCGCGGCGGAGCGCGAGAACGGGCAGAGCGCGGCGGAGCGCGAGAACGGGCAGAGCGCGGCGGAGCGCGAGAACGGGCAGAGCGCGGCGGAGCGCGAGAACGGTGCCGGTGGGCCGGGGGGCGCCTCCGGGTAACGATTCGGTTGACGCCGCGCCGGCGGCGGGAGTTCAGGGCGCGTCCTCGGTCGAGGGCGCGCCCTGCCGTTGTGCTGCGGGAATGCCGCGAAAAAGATCATTACGCCACGTAAACGCGCGAATACCGGATCGCGGCGTTCGGTATTCGATGCCTGGAACGGATAATTCCGGATGCGAAATGCGGGAATTTGGCGACCATTGTCCGACCTGCCCTCGCGCGTAATTGAAAAGAGACGTGACGTGGATTCCACAAGTGGGGTCGGGTGATCGATAGTTGCTCTGCGCGTATCAGTGGTCACCTCGCCAACTGTGCGGTTCGGCCCTGAGATGTCGATCCCCGCCATGCCCGGCACACCGACTGGTGGGGCGCCGTTCGTTCGTAAGCCCCTAAAACGAGGAGCAGTTGAATGAGGCTCACCAAGACGATGCGTTTGACCGCGCTCGCGGCGTGTGCGGCACTGGCGATCTCCGCGTGCAGCACGAGTGACGACAAGAAGACCACGACGCAGGCGAGCGGCGGGACCGGCAAGACGGGCGGCTCGATCAGCATCGAGTCGGGTGAGCCGCAGAACGGTCTGGTGCCGCAGAACACGGCCGAGTCCGAGGGTGCCCAGGTGGAGAACGCGATCTTCGCCGGTCTGATCGACTACGACCCCAAGACCACCGCGCCCCGGCTGCGCGTCGCCGAGTCGATCGAGACCCAGGACGCCACGGTCTGGACGATCAAGCTCAAGGACGGCTACACCTTCCACAACGGGGAGAAGGTCACCGCACAGTCCTTCGTGGACGCCTGGAACTGGGGCGCCAACCAGGACAACGCCGCGCAGGGCATGCCGTTCTTCGACAAGATCCTCGGCTCTGACGAGCTGGCCCCGGGCAAGGACAAGAAGCCCACCGCCAAGGAGCTCAAGGGCCTGAAGGTCGTCGACGACAAGACCTTCACCGTCACCCTCAAGGCGCCGTTCTCGCAGTTCAAGACCATGCTCGGGTACAACGCCTTCTACCCGCTCCCGAAGGCGTTCTTCACCGACCCGAAGGCGTTCGGGGACAAGCCGATCGGCAACGGCCCGTTCCAGATGGACGGCGCCTGGGAGCACAACAAGCAGATCAAGATCAAGCGGTACGACGCCTTCCCGGCCTCGGACAAAAAGGCGAAGCTGGATTCGGTCACCTTCAAGATTTACGACAAGCTGGAAACGTCGTACAACGACCTGCGCGCGGGCAACATCCAGATCACCAACAAGCTGCCGATCTCCGCACTGGCGACCGTCTCCCAGGAGTTCGGCGACCGATACATCTACCGGCCGGAATCCGGTGTCGGTTACATCGGATTCCCGATCGCCACCAACCCGGCGTTCAAGAACCCGGACCTGCGCAAGGCGATCTCGATGGCGATCGACCGCGACGCGATCTGCAAGACGATCTTCTCCGGCACCCGCGTCCCCGCCTCCGACTTCATCAGCCCGATCATCCCCGGCTACCGCCAGGGCGCCCTCGGCGACGCCGCCAAGTACAACCCGGCGAAGGCCAAGGAGCTCTTCACCCAGGCCGGCGGCCTGCCCGGCAACAAGCTGGAGATCGGGTACAACGCGGACGGCGGCCACAAGGAGTGGATCGAGGCCGTCGGCAACCAGCTGAAGAACAACCTCGGCGTCGAGGTCACCTTCAAGCCGTTCGAGAAGTTCGGCAAGATCCTGGACGCGCTGGGCAAGAAGGAGTACTCGGGCGCGTTCCGCATGGCGTGGCAGATGGACTACCCGTCCATCGAGAACTACCTGCGCCCGATCTTCTCCAAGGTCGCGATCGAGAACGGCTCCAACTACGGCGGCTACGTCAACGAGGACTTCGAGGCGCTGCTCGACAAGGCGGACCAGGCGAAGACCGAGGACGAGGGCATCAAGCTCTACCAGCAGGCCGACGACGTCCTGGTCAAGGAACTGCCGTACATCCCGGTCTACACCTACATGCTCTCCTCGGCCTACACCAAGGACGTCAAGAACGTCGTGGTGGACGCGCAGAACCGGATCGACCTGGCCAGCGTCGAGCTCGCCTGACCCTCTCCTGATCGGCACGCCCCGATGGGCGGTGCGGGAAATCCCCGCACCGCCCGTCAGTGGCGTGCCCCGAACCGCGAGGAGGCCGCATGGGCCGCTACGTGGTCCGTCGGGTCATCCAGGCCATACCTGTGATCCTCGGCGCGACTTTCCTGATCTACGCACTGGTCTTCCTGCTGCCTGGCGACCCCATCCAAGCGCTGGCTGGTGAGCGGCGGACGGATCCCACCGTGGTGGCGATCCTGCGGGACCGGTACCACCTGGACGACCCGTTCTTCGTCCAGTACTGGAACTACCTGATCGGTCTGTTCAAGGGCGACTTCGGCCAGGACTACCGCGGCAACGCGGTGGTGGACGTGATGACGCGGGCCTTCCCGTACACCATCAACCTGGCGCTGACCGCGCTCTGCGTCGAGATGGTGGTCGGGGTGGTGGCCGGGGTGGTCGCGGCCCTGCGCCGCGGCCGGTTCATCGACAACCTGGTGCTGATCTCGACCCTGATGGTCATCTCGATCCCGACCTTCGTGATCGGCTTCGTGCTCCAGCTGCTGCTCGGGGTGAAACTCAACACCGACTACGGCATCGACTTCTTCCCGGTCTCGTTCAACGAGGAGGCCGGGTTCCGGTCGTACCTGCTGCCGGCCTACGTGCTGGCCTCCACCTCGCTCGCGTACATCGCGCGGCTCACCCGGACCAGCCTGATCGAGGTGATGCGGGCCGACTACGTCCGGACGGCGGTGGCCAAGGGGCTGAGCCCGGTCCGGGTGGTGGTGCGGCACGGGCTGCGCAACGCGATGATCCCGATCGTCACCTTCCTCGGTATGGACCTCGGCGGGCTGATGGGCGGTGCCGTCATCACCGAGGGCATCTTCAACATCCCCGGCATCGGACACCAGCTCTTCCAGTCCGTCTACCTGCGCGAACGCACCATCGTGGTCGGCATCGTGAGCGCCCTGGTGATGGTGTACCTGTTCACCAACCTGGTGGTCGACCTGCTCTACGCCGTTCTTGACCCGAGGATCCGCTATGAGTGAGCCGACGAAGAACGACGACGCGACGGTGTCGATCCCCGCCCAGGCCGCCGGTACGGCCACCGCCCCGGCACCGGCCCCGGCCGGCCGGGGCGGCAAGGACGGCAAGGAGCGGGTCGCCAGCCTCTGGACCGACGCCTGGTACGACCTGCGGCGCAATCCGCTGTTCATCATCGGCGGGCTGCTGGTGCTGTTCATGGTGGCGCTCTCGGTGGCCCCGGGGCTGTTCACCGACAAGGACCCGAACTCGGCCGGGTTCTGCGACCTCGCCTCCTCGCTGAAGCGCCCCTCCGCCGACCACTGGTTCGGCTTCGACGTCCAGGGCTGCGACATCTACACCCGGACGGTCTGGGGCGCCCGCAACTCGATCATCGTCGGCATCCTGACCACCTCGCTGGTGGTCCTGGTCGGCGGCGCGCTGGGCCTGCTGGCCGGCTGGCTGAGCGGCTTCTGGGACAGCCTGCTCTCCCGGATCACCGAGATCTTCTTCGCGATCCCGCTGCTGCTCGGCGGCATGCTCATCATGTCGACCTGGCAGAAGGGCAACGCCTGGACGGTCTCGGCGGTGATGGCGGTGCTCGGCTGGCCGCAGATCTACCGGCTGATGCGCTCGGCGGTCATCTCCAACAAGCACAACGACTACGTGGTCGCGGCCCGCGCGCTCGGCGCCGGCACCGGACGGATCGTCACCCGGCACATCCTGCCGAACGCGGTGGCCCCGGTGATCGTGGTCTCCACCATCAACCTCGGTGTCTTCATCGGCGCCGAGGCCGCGCTGTCCTACCTGGGCATCGGCATCCAGTCCCCGGCGATCTCCTGGGGTCTGATGATCAGCGACGCCCAGTCCCGCTTCCTGAACGCCCCGCACGTGCTGCTCTTCCCGGCGGCCGTGCTGAGCATCACCGTGCTGGCGTTCATCATGCTCGGCGACGCGGTCCGCGACGCCCTCGACCCCAAGCTGCGCTGAGGAGGGCCGCGAACCATGGCTGACCTGACGAAGCCGTCCGGCACCAGGGACGGCGGGCCGCGGATGGACGCGGTGGAGGTGATCGGCGGACGCCGGGAGAACCTGGAGCCGGGCACGCCGCTGCTGGAGGTCGACGACCTGCACGTCGAGTTCGTCACCCGGGACGGCGTGGCCAAGGCCGTCAACGGGGTGAGCTACTCGGTGTCGGCGGGCGAGACCCTGGCGGTGCTGGGCGAGTCCGGTTCGGGCAAGTCGGTGACCGCGCAGGCGATCATGGGCATCCTGGACATGCCGCCGGGGCGGATCACCGCCGGCCGGATCCTGTTCCGCGGCGAGGACCTGCTGACCATGGGCGCCAAGGCCCGGCGGGCGGTGCGCGGCCGGAAGATCGCGATGATCTTCCAGGACGCGCTCTCCTCGCTCAACCCGGTGCTCAGCGTGGGCTACCAGCTCGGCGAGATGTTCCGGGTGCACCAGGGCGCCACCCGCAAGGAGGCCAAGGAGAAGGCCATCGAGCTGATGGAGCGGGTGCGCATCCCCGCCGCCAAGCAGCGTGTGGGCGACTTCCCGCACCAGTTCTCCGGCGGTATGCGCCAGCGCATCATGATCGCGATGGCGCTCTCCATGGAGCCCGACCTGATCATCGCGGACGAGCCCACCACCGCGCTGGACGTGACCGTCCAGGCCCAGGTGATGGACCTGCTGGCCGAGTTGCAGAACGAGTTCCACATGGGGCTGATCCTGATCACCCACGACCTCGGCGTGGTCGCCGACGTCGCGGACAAGATCGCGGTCATGTACGCCGGGCGGATCGTCGAGACCGCGCCGGTGCACGAGCTGTACGCGCGTCCGGCCCACCCGTACACCCGCGGGCTGCTCACCTCGATCCCCCGGCTGGACCAGAAGGGGCAGAACCTCTACGCCATCAAGGGCCTGCCGCCCAGCCTGCTGCGCATCCCGCAGGGCTGCGCGTTCAACCCGCGCTGCGACCGGGTGCAGGACCGCTGCCTGACCGAACTCCCGGCGCTCGTCCCGGTGTTGGACGCCGACGGGGCCGATCTGCCGGGCCGCCGCAGCGCCTGCCACTTCTGGAAGGAGACCCTCCATGGCTGAGGCCATCCTGGAGGTCCGGGACCTGGTCAAGCACTACCCGCTGACCCAGGGCATCCTCTTCAAGAAGCAGGTCGGCGCGGTCAAGGCCGTGGACGGCATCTCCTTCGACCTGGTGAAGGGGGAGACGCTGGGCATCGTGGGGGAGTCCGGCTGCGGGAAGTCCACGCTGGCCAAGGTGTTGATGAACCTGGAGCGGGCCACCGCCGGCGAGGTGCGCTTCAAGGGGCAGGACATCACCCGGCTGTCGGGGGCGGGGCTGAAGGCGGTGCGGCGGAACATCCAGATGGTGTTCCAGGACCCGTACACCTCGCTGAACCCGCGGATGACGGTCGGCGACATCATCGGTGAGCCGTTCGAGATCCACCCGGAGGTGGCGCCGAAGGGTGACCGTCGCAAGGCCGTTCAGGACCTGCTGGACGTCGTGGGTCTGAACCCGGAGTACATCAACCGGTATCCACACCAGTTCTCCGGTGGCCAGCGCCAGCGCATCGGCATCGCCCGGGGGTTGGCGCTCAAGCCGGAGGTGATCATCTGTGACGAGCCGGTCTCCGCGCTGGACGTGTCCGTCCAGGCGCAGGTGATCAACCTGCTGGAGCAGCTCCAGGGCGAGTTCGGGCTGTCGTACATGTTCATCGCGCACGACCTCTCGATCGTCCGGCACATCTCCGACCGGGTCGGCGTGATGTACCTCGGCAAGATGGTCGAGATCGGGACGGAGGACGAGATCTACGCCCACCCGACCCATCCGTACACGCAGGCGCTGCTGTCCGCGGTGCCGGTGCCGGACCCGACCGGGCGGGAGCAGCGCGAGCGCATCCTGCTCAGCGGCGACCTGCCGTCCCCGGCCAACCCGCCGTCCGGCTGCCGCTTCCGCACCCGCTGCTGGAAGGCGGAGGAGCGCTGCTCGACCGAGGTCCCGCTGCTGGCGGTGCCCGAGGTGCTCAGCGGCCCGGCCGCGCACCAGTCGGCCTGCCACTTCGCGGAGGTCCGGGACGTGATCGGCGCTGGCTGACCGGGCCGGCCGAGACCGCCGGGCCCCGGGTGCGTCCGCACACCCGGGGCCCGGCTCCGTCCGGCGGGCCGGCCGGGACGGCCCAGGAGGGCCGGCTCACTTCTCGAAGCCGACGTTCTCCCAGACGATGTCGGACAGGCCCTGCGCGCCGATGTTGGCGAGGTTGGCGCGGGCGCCGTACAGCTGCGGGCGCTGGTAGAGCGGGAGGATGCCGGCCACCTTCCACAGCTCGCCGTCGGCCTGGTTGATGGCCTCGAAGGCGGTGGCGGCGTCGGTGGCGGCGGAGGCCCGGTCGAGGGCGGCGTCCACCGCCGGGCTGCCCGCGCCGACGTGGTTGGTGCCGCCGTTCTGGGCGAAGTTTGAGCGGGTGCCGGTGGCCGGGAAGGGCGTGCCGAGCAGTGAGTAGGCGGTGATGTCGAAGTCGTTGCGGTTCACGTACTTGTCGAAGAACTCGTTGGCGGCCGCGGTCACGGTGGTGACCTTGATCCCGACGTCCTTGAGCATCCTGGTGGCGCTCGCGGCCTCGTTCTGGGCCTGGGTGACCCCGGCCGGGATGACCATCCGCAGGTTCAGTTCGCGGCCGTCCTTCTTCCGCACGTCGCCGTCCAGCTTCCAGCCGGCCGCGTCCAGCTTGCGGGCGGCCTCGGTGGGGTCGTAGCGGCTGAGGCCGAGGGAGTTGTCCCGGTAGGCGTTCTGGTTGGCGACCAGCAGGTGGTTGTTGAGCGGGACGGCGGGCCAGTCCAGGCCGTTGAGGTCGGAGCGGATGACGGCGTCCCGGTTGATCGCCTGGAAGACGGCCTGGCGGACGGTGGCGTCGCTGAGCAGCGGTGTCCGGGCGTTCAGGGTGAACTGCCGGAAGTCCGGCCCGCCGGCGCGGCGCACGGCGGCGCCCCTGGTGTTCCGGATTGTCTGGTAACCGGCCACGTCCGGGCCGTTGTTGTAGAGGTCGATGTCGCCCTTGGCGAAGGCGGCGGCCATCGTGTTGGGGACCATCGCATGGAAGACGATCTTGTCCAGCATCGGCTTGTCGCCCCACCAGGAGGGGTCGGCGACCAGGGTGACGGTCTGCGCGGCGCGGTCCAGCTGCTCGACCTTGAACGGGCCGGCGGTGACCGGGATCGCGTCCAGGTAGGCGGTGTTGAACAGCTCCGGGGTGGCGAGCCGGCTGGCGGGCAGCAGCGGAGCGTTGGCGGCGCCGTTGAACATCGACTGCCACTCGGAGAACGGCCGGTCGAAGGTCATCACGGCCTGGAAGTCGTCCTTGCCCCGCTCGACCGAGGTCACCAGCTCGAAGCCGGTGCTGCTGGACGGTCGGTAGGCCGGGTCCTTCCCGTTCAGGGCGCGCCAGTTGGCCTCGATGTCGCGCCAGGTGATCGGGGTGCCGTCGGACCAGTGCGCCTTCGGGTTGAGCGTCCAGGTGACCACCTGGTGGCCGTCCTTCAGTTCGGCGTGCGCGTCCTGGAGGTAGGCCGGGTTGACGGTCTGGGTACCGGCCGCGTCCGAGCGGAAGAAGGTGGGCAGCAACGGCTTGGTGACGCTGATGGTCGAGGACTCGCTGCCGTCGTTGTGGATCGGCGACCACTGGTGGGAGAACTGGGCGATCGCCATGTTCAGGGTGCCGCCCTGGCGTAGCTGGGAGCGGTCGCGCGGGTTGATGTCCACCGCGGTGAGCTTGGGCGCCTGTGCGGCGGTCGGCACCGCCTCGCCGGCGGCGCTGCTGCTGTCGCTGCCGGAGCCGCAGGAGCAGAGCGTCAGCGAGAGCGAGACGGCGGTGAGACCGGCGAGCAGAGCCGTCCGGTGGTGGAGGCGGCGGCTCATCGGCGTGCTCCCCGAGGTGGATGTGGCGGAAGGTGTGGCGTCACATCTTGCTGACCGGAGGGGGGAGTTGTCGAGTGGCGGGCCGGGACCTCCGGATGGGGGAGGCCGGCCCGCCGCTCGGCGGCGTGCGGGTGGGTCGGGCGGCAGGCCGAACCCGGTCAGGCGACGGTGAACTTGACGGTGCGGTCCTTGTCGCCGCTCTTGTCGATCACCGAGATGACGGCGTCCGCGACGTCCTGCGGGGTGATCGCGACGGTCTGGCCGTTCTTCTTGATCTTCACCTTGTCGAAGACGCCGTTCAGCTGGGCGTTCAGCGCGTCTAGGTCCCACTTGGGCACGATCTTGCCGGACGCGTCCGGGACCAGCGTGAGCGCCTTGGCCGCGGTCTGCCGGCCGAAGTCCCACTTCTTGGTGGTGCCGGCCAGGATGTGCACGTTGCCGTTGACCACGGACTTGCCGAGGCTGTCGGCGGCGGCCTGGAGGGCCTGGGTGGAGATCTTGGGCTGGGCGGCCGTGACGGCGAGGGCGACCGGCTGCTCGGGCTTGCCGGCGGCGCGGTCCCGGTAGGCCTGCTCGACCGCGTCGACGGCGCTCGCCGAGTCCACCGCCTGCCCGGCCCGGCCGGGCACCACGACGGGGTCGCCGTTGTCGCCGAACTTGACGTAGCCCTCCTGGAGGCCCTGGCCCGAACCGGCGGCCAGGGTGTCCAGCGCGGCCTTGAGCTTGGCCCGGTCGACCTTGACCTCCGGCGCGACCGTCTTGGTGCCGCCCTTCAGCGACTTGATGACGTCGACCGGGCTGTAGCTGTGCTGGGTGAGGCCGTCCACGGTGCCCGTGGTGTCGAAGGCCAGCCCGGCGACGGTCGGGTCGAGGTCCAGCGTCTGGTCGCCGACCTTCAGCTTGAGCGGCTGCTGGCCGACCTTGCCGACGCTCTCGTCGAGCTGGTGGATCGCCTGGTCGCGGCTGCTGCCACCGATGTCGGTGCCGAGCACCACGGTGCCCTTGGGGACGTCGGACTGGTTCAGCATCAGGCCGGTGCCGTACGCGGCGGCACCGAGGAAGAGCACACCGCCGATGCCGTAGACACCGAGCTTGACCAGCTTCTTGCCGGCGCCGCCCTTGGCCTTGGCCTTGGCGGGCGCGGCCTTGGTGGGCTGCGGTGCGGCCGGAGCCGGGGCGGGCTGGGCCTCGCCGGCCTCCGGGCGCGGGCCGGGCGGGGGCACCGGGAGCGGGGTGAACTCGGTGGCCTCCGGGTCCTGGCCGGGCTGGCGGGACCGACCGGGGGCGGGGGCGAACGGGTCGCCGGGGGCGCCGGGCGCACCCGGGGCACCGGGGAACAGCCCGCCGGGGGCGTCCGGCCCGGGGGCGCCGGGGCGCGTGCCGGCCGGGCGCTGGGCGGCGAACGGGTCGGCGCCGGCCGGGGCCGAGGCGAACAGGCCCGGCTGCGGGCGGCCGTCGCCACCGGGCGCGGCGCCGTTCTGCGGCAGGCTGGATATGGCGGCGGGCGGCGGACCGTCCTCGCGGATCGGCTCGAAGCCGTCCACCGAGGTGTCCTCCGCGCTCGGCTCGCCGGGCGCGGCCGGGCGGCCGGCCGCCGGGCCCTGCGGACGGGTGTCGGGGCGCTGGCCGTTCTGCGGACGCCGGCCGTTCTGAGGGCCGCCGCCGCGCGGGCCGCGCCGGCCGCCGTCGGGCCCCGCCGGGGCGAAGGGGTCGGCCGGGGCCGGGGCGAACGGGTCGACGGGCTCGTACACGCCGGGCTCCTCCGCCGGGGCCTGCCCACCGCGACCGGCGGCGAACGGCGCGGCGGGCGCGCCGTTCGCGCCGGAGCGGCGCGGGGCGGGCGCCGAGGCGGCGGCCGGGTTCGACGACTGGCCCTGGGCGGGCAGCGGGCGGCCGTTCGACCGGGCCGCACCCGGAGCGGGGGCGCCCGCCGGGCCGGCACCGTTCGGACGGGTGCCCGCCGGGCGCGCGGCCTTCGGGCGGGCCTCGGCGGCACCGTTCGGCGCGGCCGGGGCCTCCGGCGCGGCCGGCGCGCCGGCCGGGACGGGCTCGGCGACCGGCGCGCCCTTCTTCTGCCGGGGCCGGAACCAGGCGCCGGTGGACTCGGACTCGGAGGTCGCCGGCGGGATCGGCGGGATCTCCCACTCCGGCGGCAGGTTGGGCGGCGTGGCGGTGCGGGCGGCGCCGCCGTCCACCACCCCGAGGACGGGGGAGGTGGCGGCGGAGCGGTGGCGCGGGCCGCCGGGCTCGGCCGGCGGGGCGTCCTCGCCCGGGCCGTCCTCGTTCTTGACGGTGCTGCGGACCACGACCGGCGGAATCGGACGCGAGCCGGGGATGTTGATCCGCACCCGGGTGGTCAGGGTGGTCTCGGTCTTCGGGGTCTCGTCCTCGCCGCCCGACGCGGCGCCCTGGGCGGCACCGGCCGCGGCCCGGTCGCCGCCGGGCAGACCCGGTGTGCCGTAGGGCGGGGTGCCCGACGGGTAGGCGTCCGGACCCGTGCGCCGGGGCGTCGGGTTGGCGTTGTCAGATTCGCGGCTGCTCAATGCTGCTCTGCTCCGGGTTCGCGGGCGGGCCGTGCGGCGCGACCGCGGTTCGTGGTCGCCGGGCCTGGAAACGGGCGGCGGTCGGGTACGGCGTTCTGCGGCACCACCATACTGGGAAGAACTGAGCGGCGAACGGGTTCGGACAGATCCTGATACGTCCGGTTCCTCCGTTATGAGAGTACGGCCGTGTGGTCCTGACTGCGCGTCGTGCGCGGGCCGGTACGCCGGGTCCGGCCGGGGTCAGCGCGGCGGGCCGGGCACGCCCGGGAACCAGCTGGTACGGGTCGGCAGGGTGGCGCAGATCACGCCCAGCACCGAGCCCGCGAACAGCCAGCCGAGCGAGGTCGCGTTGGACCACAGCACGTTGTCGCCCTCCGGCCGGGGCACGATCATCAGCAGCATCGCCAGGAACCAGCCGGCCGCGGGCACCGCGGCGCCGAGCCGCGTCCCGGTGATCCGCAGGCCGCCGTAGAAGGTGCCGGCGGTCGCGGCGAGCGCCAGCAGAACTCCCACGGGCGGCCACAAGGCCTGCACAAAGGATCCGCAAACCGACACCGCGACGCCCAGCGGGAAGAGCAGGACGTACGCGGCGATCCGGCCGGTGAGCGGGGGTTGGGCCTCGGCGAGCCGCTCCTCGCGGGTGCCGAGGAGGTTCGCCGGGAACGAGCGGCGCGGCGGCGCGTCGGCGGGCTCGGTCATCGGGCGCTCTCCTCGGTGGCGGCGGCACGGGTGGCGGCGGTCGGCGCGGTGTCGTCCAGGCCTGCGAACAGGTCGGTCTCCGGCCGGTCCGGCCCGGCCTGGCCGCGCACCAGCTGGTAGTACTCGGTGGCGATCAGCGGCTGGCCGAGGTCGTTGGAGAGTGCGAAGAAGGCGCCGTCCACGGTGATCTGGGTGGCGTGCGCGGCCATCGCGGCCGCCTTCCGCCCGGCGTACCCGGCGCCGTCCAGCACGGTGGTGACCAGCGCGTCGTCCACCACCCCGGGGACGTCGCCCGGCTCCGCGACGCCCGGGAACGGCGCCTCGGCGGCGGTCTCGGCGAGCCCGGCCTCGATCACCGAGCGGGGCATCCGGTTCCAGTACACCTTGGCGATCCGCCAGGCCGGGCCCAGCTCCGGGCGGTGGGCGGGATCGGCCGCCAGCTCGTACGCACGCATCGCGACCCGGTGCGCCTGGATGTGGTCCGGGTGCCCGTAGCCGCCGTTCTCGTCGTAGGTGACCAGCACCTGCGGGTGGACCTCGCGGATCACCGCCACCAGGTGGCCGGCCGCCTCGTCCACGTCGGCACGCCAGAAGCAGCCGGGCACGTCGTTGTCCGGCACGCCCATCATCCCGGAGTCGCGGTAGCGCCCGGGGCCGCCGAGGAAGCGGACGTCCTCGACGCCGAGGGCGCGCATGGCCCCGGTCAGCTCGCCGATCCGGTACTCGCCGAGGGTGTCTTCCCGATCGGCCGTCAGGTGGGCCAGCTCCGGCGGGATCACCTCGCCGCCCTCGCCGAGGGTGCAGGTCACCAGGGTCACCCGGGCGCCCTCGGCGGCGTACCGGGCCATGGTGGCGCCGTTGCCGATCGACTCGTCGTCGGGGTGCGCGTGCACCAGGAGCAGGCGGCGGCCGGTAGTCGCGGTCATGGGAGGAAGCCTAGGGCCTGTCGCCACACTCCCGTCGTCCGCCCGGAGGGCGGGCTGGGCGCCGTTGGGGTGCGTGCATCGCAAGGCGGAGGAGGGAGCCACTGCGGAGCATTGGCGACCGACGACAACGCGGCGAGGCGCGTGCCCCGGCGTCGCCCAGCAGGCGGGAGTGTGGCGACAGGCCCTTGCCACCGGCCGGGCGGGCCTTCGGGAGGGCGGGGGGCTAGAGCTTCAGGCCGTTGATCATCCCGGCGAGGTTGCTGGTGACCTGGCTGATCGACGGGGCGATGGAGCTGGACGCCAGGTAGAAGCCGAGCAGCGCGCAGATGATCGCGTGCGCGAGCTTCAGGCCGGAGCGGCGGATCAGCACCACCACGATGACCAGCATCAGCACGGCTGCGGAGATGTTCATGGCCATGTCGGCTCACACCCCTTTTCGGGTGCGCCGCCCGTTGGGGAAGGCGGCGGTAGGACGGTGCGGGACTTGCGACGGGGGACCGGGGCCGGGACGGGCCCGACGATCACCCGCCTGACCAGTCATACCCGATGGGTGAGCGGAGCATTACGTTCGGTGAGTCTCCGCGCGCCGGGGCACGGTGGCACCGGTGGGGCGCATGGGCCGGTCGGAGGGGGTGCGGACCTCTTTGGGGCGTACTTGCCGACGATGCTCCGAACGAGTGATCACCAGGCTCCCGGCAACGGGAGTTGGAGGTCGTAGGGTCTGGTGCCATGACCTCCCACACCCCTGCGGACACCTTCCCCCGGCAGTACGCGCGCACCCTGCGCTACACCGTCGGGGCTCCCCGGTCCTTCTCCGTCGCACCGGACGGCTCCCGGGTCGTCTTCCTGCGCTCGCGCTCCGGCTCCGACCGGGCCAACCTGCTCTGGACCCTGGACACCGCCACCGGCGAGGAGCGGATCGCCGCCGACCCGGCCGTCCTGCTCGGCGGCGGCGAGGAGGACCTCTCGCCCGCCGAGAAGGCCCGCCGCGAGCGCAGCCGCGAGGGCTCGGCCGGCATCGTCGGCTACGCCCTGGACGCGGCCGGCCGACTGGCCGCCTTCGCCCTCTCCGGCCGGCTGTTCACCGCCGACCTGGCCACCGGCGCCACCGCCGAACTGCCCGCCGAGGGCCCGCTGCTGGACCCGCGGGTCTCGCCGGACGGCGGGTACGTCGCGTACGCCAACACCGCCGGTGAGCTGCGCCTCAGCCGCACCGACGGCACCGCCGACCGGGCCCTCGCCCAGCCCGACGGCCCGAACGTCACCTGGGGCCAGGCCGAGTTCATCGCCCAGGAGGAGATGGACCGCGACCGCGGCTTCTGGTGGTCCCCGGACGGCGACCGGCTGCTGGTCGAGCGCGCCGACGACACCCCGGTGCGCCGCTGGTGGATCGCCGACCCGGCCAACCCCGAGCGCGAGCCCGCCGAGGTCGCGTACCCGGCCGCCGGCACCGCCGACGCCGAGGTCGGGCTCTGGGTGTTCGACCTGGACGGCGGCCGCACCGAGGTGGACTGGGACCGCGCCGCCTTCCCGTACCTCGCCCGGGTGCACTGGTCCAAGGGCGGCGTGCCGCTGCTGCTGGTCCAGGCCCGCGACCAGCGCAGCCAGCGGATCCTCGGCCTGGACGTGGCCACCGGCGCCACCGAGGTGCTGGTCGAGGAGCGGGACGAGGCCTGGCTGGAGCTGTTCCCCGGTGTCCCGGCCTGGACCCCGGACGGCAAGCTGGTCCGGATCAGCGACATCAAGGAGGTGAGCGAAGCCCCTCAGAAGGGTGGTGGCGGGCGACGGGAGGGCGGAGTGCGCGCGCTGGTCGTCGGCGACCAGGCCGTCACCGGGGCCGACCTGCACCTGCGCTCCGTCGTCGCGGTCACCGACGACGAGGTGCTCTTCACCGCCTCCGGCGGCGCCGGGGAGACCGACCCCGAGCCCGGCTGGATCGCCGTCGGCCGGATCAGCCACGACGGCAAGCGGCTCGGCTGGGAGTCCGCCAACGGCCGGCCGTTCACCTCCGTCACCAGCGCCGTGCACGCCGCCGGGATCACCGTCCGCGCCACCGCCGAGCCGGACCTGCCCGGCACGCTCGTCAAGGTCGCCCGCGACCTGCCCGAGGGCGTGGTCGTCGACGACATCGCCACCATCGCCTCGTACGCCGAGACCCCGGTCATCACCGCCCGCCCGGTCTTCCGCTTTGCCGGTGAGCGCCGCATCCCCGCGGCCGTCTTCCTGCCCACCGGCTACGACCGCGAGCGGGACGGCCTGCTGCCCGTCCTGATGGACCCGTACGGCGGCCCGCACGGCCAGCGCGTCGTCCAGGCGCACAACCCGCACCTCAACTCGCAGTGGTTCGCCGACCAGGGCTTCGCGGTGGTCGTCGCCGACGGGCGCGGCACCCCCGGGCGCGGCCCGGCCTGGGAGAAGTCGATCGCCTTCGACTTCGCCGGTGCCACCCTGGACGACCAGGTGGACGCGCTCCAGGCGCTCGCCGAGGAGTTCCCGCTGGACCTCGGACGGGTCGCCATCCGCGGCTGGTCGTACGGCGGTTACCTCGCCGCGCTGGCCGTGCTGCGCCGCCCGGACGTCTTCCACGCGGCGGTGGCCGGGGCGCCGGTCACCGACTGGGAGCTGTACGACACCCACTACACCGAGCGCTACCTGGGCCACCCGGCCGAGCGGCCCGAGGTGTACGCGGCCAACTCGCTGACCGGCTACGCCGCCGGGCTGGAGCGGCCGCTGATGATCATCCACGGCCTCGCGGACGACAACGTGGTGGCCGCGCACACCCTGCGGCTCTCCTCGGCGCTGCTCGCCGCCGGCCGCCCGCACACCGTGCTGCCGCTGTCCGGCGTCACCCACATGACGCCGCAGGAGGAGGTCGCGGAGAACCTGCTGCTGCTCCAGGTCGACTTCGTCAAGCGCGCACTCGGCGCGTGACACCCGGCTGACCAGCCCTTCCGGCGGCCGGTGCCCCTGACGGGGGTACCGGCCGCCGGCATGACATCCGTCATGTCGAAGGCACGACGGCCGGCACTGCCGCCGCACCCGGGCCGCGCGGGACTCTGAGGTGGTGCGAACGGCACCGGACGCACACCACCGGGGAACAGGAGTGCAGCGATGGATACCGAGGTGGCCGCGTTCCGCGGCGTCGGGAAGAGCTACGGGCGGGTCCGCGCCGTGGACGGACTGGACCTCGTGCTGAGGCCGGGCGAGACCGTCGCCCTGCTCGGCCCGAACGGCGCCGGGAAATCCACCAGCCTGGACCTGCTGCTCGGCCTGCGCGAGCCCGACCAGGGCAGCGTCACGCTGTTCGGCGGCGCCCCGCGGGAGGCGATCGCGGCCGGAAGGGTCGGCGCGATGCTGCAGAGCGGCGGGCTGATGGCCGAGGTCAAGGTCCGCGAGCTGGTCCGGCTCGCCTGCGACGTGCACCCGCGCGGTCGGTCGGTCGCGGGGGTGCTGACCGACGCCGGGATCACCGAGATCGCCGAACGCCGGGTCGACAAGCTGTCCGGCGGCCAGGAGCAGCGGGTCCGCTTCGCCCTGGCGATCGCCGGCAACAACGACCTGATCGTGCTGGACGAGCCCACCACCGGCATGGACGTCACCGTCCGGCAGGCGTTCTGGGCGAGCATGCGGGCGCAGGCCGACGCCGGGCGCACGGTGCTGTTCGCCACCCACTACCTGGAGGAGGCCGACTCGATCGCCGACCGGGTCCTGGTGCTGCACCGGGGCCGGCTGATCGCCGACGGCAGCTCCGCCGAGATCAAGGCGCGCGCCGGGGCCCGCCGGGTCGCCTTCGAACTGCACGACGGGGAGGGGCAGTTCGACGAACGGGTGCTGCGAGCCCTGCCGGGCGTGCAGTCCCTGGACGTCACCGCCCGGGTGCCCGGGGTGCGGACGGTCCGGCTCCGGACCGCGGACGCCGACGCCAGCGTCGCCGGGCTCTACCGGGCGGGCCTGTACCCGCGCGGGCTGGAGGTCACCGGCCTGGGCCTGGAGCAGGCCTTCCTGACCATCACCGGCGAGCAGGACCACCAGGACGCGCTGAAGGAGACCGTGCGATGACCACCCTGATCAAGCTGGAGATCCTGCGGACCCTCCGCAACCGGCGCTACCTGCTCCTCACCATCGCCTACCCGGCGCTGATGTACTTCTTCTTCATCCACGCCTACGGCTCCACCGAGTTGGCCGGCGGCCTGCCCGTGAAGACGTACTTCATGGTCTCGATGGCCACCTTCGGCGCGGTCGGCGGGGTGCTCTCCGGCAGCGCGCAGCGGATCTCGCTGGAGCGCAAGAGCGGCTGGGTGCGGCAGCTGCGGCTGACCGCGCTGCCCGGCCGGGCGTACACCCTCGGCAAGATCGCCGCGAGCTCGGTGACCACGCTGCCGGCGATCCTGGTGGTCTTCGCGATCGGCGCCACCCAGGGCGTCTCGCTGAGCGCGGCGCAGTGGACCGGCCTGCTGGTGGCGCTGTGGCTGGGCAGCTTCGTCTTCGCGGCGCTCGGGGTGGCGCTCGGGTACGCGACCGCGCCGGACTCGGTGCAGACCGTCGTGATGATCGCCTACATGGTGATGGCGCTGTTCGGCGGCACGTGGTTCCCGGTGAGCGGATCGCTGGAGAAGTTCGCGCAGTTCAACCCGGTGTACCTGTACAACAAGCTGGCCACCTTCACCCAGCCCGGGCACTCCCTGGACACCGTCGCCGTCGCCGGACTGGCCGCCTTCCTCGCGGTGTTCGCCGCCGCCGCTGCCACGCTGTACCGCCGCGACACCCGGCAGGCATGATGATCGACATGAGTGACGCGTACCAGCCCCACCGACCCGACGAACACCCGGAGGTGGGGCCGGCGCGCGCGTCGTTCATGAACGTCCCCGGCTCCCCGGTGGAGACCAGGCGGCAGCTGCTCGTCAAGGTCGCCTGGATGCTGCTGTGGATGCTCTACCTGGCCTACCCGGTGGGCAGCCTGCTGGACGGGGACCACAGCGTGGCCGGCCAGGTGTTCGGCTGGTGCTGCCTGGCCGGGTTCGTGGCCGCCTACGTCCTGCTGGTGATCTTCCGCTCGCAGGCGGGGATGAGGCCGCGGGCCTGCCAGGCGATCGTCGTGGCGATGGTCGGGCTCGCGGTCGCCGCCTCCTTCGTCCTGGGCACCGCCTTCCTGACCCTGTTCATCTACGCCGCGGTCTGCCTCGCGATCATCACGCCCGCGCGCTACGTGCTGCGCGCCCTCGCCGGCACGGCCGCGCTCACCGCCGGGGTCGGCGTGCTCGTCCACGCGGGCGCGGACAACATCGCGACCTTCGCCCTCAGCGCCTTCCTCTCCGGCATCGCGATGGCGGGCCTGCAACGGCTGGTCACCGCCATGAAGGAGCTGCGCGAGGCCCGTGCCGCCGTCGCCCACCTGGCCGCCTCCGAGGAACGGCTGCGCCTGGCCCGGGACCTGCACGACCTGCTCGGGCACTCGCTGTCGCTGATCACCCTGAAGAGCGAGCTCGCCGGGCGGTTCATGGACGCCGGCAAGGACGAGGCGGCCCGGGCGCAGGTCGCCGACATCGAGCAGGTGGCCCGGCAGTCGCTGATCGACGTCCGGGAGGCGGTGACCGGCTTCCGCCGGCCCACCCTGCCGGTCGAACTCGCCGCCGCCCGTACCGCGTTGGCGGCCGCCCAGGTGGAGCTGGAGGCCGCGCCCGAGCTGGTCGACGCCTGGCCCGGGCTCGCCAACGAGGAGGCCGGCGCGCTGGCCTGGGCGCTGCGCGAGGCCGTCACCAACATCGTCCGGCACGGCGAGGGCGCCACCCGGTGCACCGTCACCGCCGACCGGAGCTGGGAGGACGACGGCGAGCGGTACGCCGTCCTGGAGATCGTCGACAACGGACGGGGGCCCGGCAAGTCCCAGCCGGGGAACGGACTTTCCGGCCTCCAGGAGCGGCTCGCCCTGGTCGGCGGACGGCTGGAGACCGGCCCCGGCGAGCGCGGCCGGGGCTTCCGCCTGCGGGCCAGCGTCCCGCTGCGCACGGTCGCGGCCCCCGCCAGCCCGGAGACCTCGACCACCCCGTAGGCGGTCGCCGGACGGCGCGGCTGCCGCGCCGGAACGACGGCCGCACGCGACGATGGGGGACATGCCGAAGCCCGCCGCGCTGCTCGCCGCCCTCACCCTCGCCGCCCTCACCCTCGGCTCGGCACCCGCCCCCTCGGCGGCGCCGCCCTGCACCGTGGGCTACTTCGCCCCAGCCCCACTGGCCGGCCCCGTCCCCTCGCTCCCCGGCTGCCCGGGAACCACCGCCTCGGGGTGATCGCGGACAGCGGGGCCGGGTACCGGGTGGGCCGGGTGGCTGCGTCCGGCCCTGGCGGGGGCTCAGGGCCCTTCCCCTCTAAGGTCGTGGCCATGAGTGACATTCAGAACGGCGCCTCGATCCGTGTGCTGCTCGCCGAGGACCAGGGGATGGTCCGGGAGGCGCTGGCGGCGCTGCTCGGGTTGGAGGGGGACATCGACGTCGTGGCCCAGGTGGGTCGTGGTGACGAGGTGGTGGCGGCGGTGCTGGCGCACGGGGTGCAGGTCGCGGTGCTGGACA
Source organism: Kitasatospora sp. NPDC097643 (assembly GCF_040302625.1). Taxonomy (NCBI): domain Bacteria; kingdom Bacillati; phylum Actinomycetota; class Actinomycetes; order Kitasatosporales; family Streptomycetaceae; genus Kitasatospora; species Kitasatospora sp. NPDC097643. Next base: position 24,901 of record NZ_JBEOSA010000021.1, read on the forward strand.
TCGAGATGCCGGGGATGACGGGCATCGAGGCGGCGGCCGAGCTGCGCCGCAGTGCGCCGGGGACGCGGGTGGTGATCGCGACGACCTTCGGCCGGCCCGGTTACCTGCGGCGGGCGATGGAGTCGGGTGCGGACGCCTTCCTGGTGAAGGACGCGCCGGCCTCCGAGCTGGCCGAGGCGATCCGCCGGGTGCTGCGCGGGGAGCGGGTGATCGATCCGGCGCTGGCGGCGGCCGCGCTGGCCGAGGGCGCCAACCCGCTGACCGCGCGCGAGCGGGACGTGCTGGGCGCGGCGGCCGACGGGGCGGTGAACGCGGACATCGCCAGGCGGCTGCACCTGTCGGAGGGGACGGTGCGCAACTACCTCTCCATGGCGATCCAGAAGACCGAGGCCCGCAACCGCACCGAGGCGGTCCGGATCGCCCGGGAGAAGGGCTGGTTGTGAGTCAGTTGAGCCGGTGCCGGGCCGCCCGGGCCTCCTGGCGGACCTTGGCGGCCGCGTCCGGGTCGAAGGCGTCCAGGATCCGCGCGTAGTCGTCCATCTCGGCCGAGCCGCCGAGGAAGTCCCCGGTCCGGACGAGGAGTTCGGCGCGTTCCAGGCGGAGCTGGGCGGGGTGGCGGGGCAGCAGCAGGGCGAGTTCGGTGGCCCAGAGCTGGGTGCGGGCGTGTTCGGGTCGGTCGGCGGCCCAGGCCCGGATGTTGCCGAGGACCCGCAGGACGACGTCGAGCGGCTGGGCCGGGGTGAGCAGGGCGGGGGCGAACTCGTGCCCGGTGGAGCGGACCAGGCGTTCGGCGTCCTCCGGGTCGAGCAGCCGCCCGCCGTGGAACGGGTCGGCCAGTACGTAGTCCTCGCCGCCGGCCGGGCCGCCGACCGCGACGATGAAGTGCCCGGGCAGCGCGATGCCGTGGACGGTGAGCCCGGCCCGCCGGCCGACCGCCATCCACACCAGCGACAGCATGATCGGCAGCCCGCGCCGCCGCCGCAGCACCTCGGGCAGCAGCGAGGACTCCAGCCGGCGGTAGTCGGACTGCCGCCCGTGGAACCGCTCCCGCCCGCCGAGCACGGCGGCGAGCAGGGCGGCGGTCTCCTCGGGCCCGGCCGGGGCGCGTTCGGCGACGGCGAGCCGGACGGCGGCCGCGTGCCGGTCGAGCGCGGCCTCGCAGGCGGCGAGCAGGGTGTCCACGCTCGGCGGTTCGCCCGGGTCGTCCGGGTCGAGGACCGGGCCGTGTTCGGCGGCGGCGAGCAGGCAGAGCAGCACCGGGTCGGGGTGCTCGGCACGGGCGGCGGTCCGGAAGCGGTCTCTGCTCTGCTCGGTCACGGTGACGGCGACGGCTTTCGTAACGGCGGGCGGTCAGGCGGGCGGACGAACGGCGGGCGGACGAACGGCGGACGGGCGGGCGGACGGCGCCCCGGCTACCCCTGGGGGAGAAGGGCGTAGTGGTAAGTGTGACTGGTCGTGAAGCCGAGCCCGTCATAGAGCGCGATCGCACCGTCGTTGCCCGCCTCCACCTGGAGGTAGCCGCCGGTGGCGCCCTCCTCGGCGGCGCGCGAGGCGAGCACCGCCATGACGGCCGTCGCCAGCCCGGCCCGCCGCGCGTACGGCTGGACCTCGACCGCGCCGAAGCAGGCCCACGGCCCGTCGATGACGCAGCGTCCGATCGCCAGCGGCGGCTGCCCGGGGGCGCCGGGCACGGTGGCGAACCAGACCGAGGGCCCGCCGTGCAGGACCTGCCGGGCGGCCTCGACCACCGCCGGGTCCGGCGCCAGCCGCCCGTACAGCGACATCCAGGCGTCGTCCGCGGTCCGCGCGAGGCGCACCCGGTCGTGCCCGGCGCCGGCCTTGGCGATCCCGGCCAGCGGGGCCGTGCGCACCAGGGTGGGTGCGTGGCCGGCGCCCAGCCGGTCGAGTTCGGCGCGCAGCCCGTCCGGCGAGCCGGGGGTGACCACCTCGAACCAGGCGGGCAGGGCGCGCTCCGCGTACCAGGCGCGGACGGCGGCCAGCGCCTCGGGCAGCGGCAGCCCGGGGTCGCCGAGCGCCTGCACGGAGTTGGCCCGGCGGGTGAACCCGGCGGAGGCGCGCAGCGTCCACTCGCCGAGCGGCTCCTGCTCGACGGCGGGCCAGCCGCGGGCGGCGGTGCGCTGGAGTTCGACGGGCGTGGCGGACGGCAGCGGGGCGCGCCGGGCCGGGAAGAGCGGCACCACCTTGCCCGCGACCAGCAGCTTCTCGGCGAAGGAGACCGGAACGCCGCCGCGCGGGACCACCGTCAACCCAAGATCGTCCCACGATGTGAGCACGCCGATCGAATCCCGGAACACCGGCCGGTCGTCCACGAACCCGTCGAGGCGTCGAACGGACACGCGTCGTCCCACGTCAGAGCGATCTATCCGGACCTCCGGACGCTCCTGGACCGGCCCGCCAGCCGTCATCTGGGCACCTCCTGTGCATTTGCGGTCTCTGACCCGCGATACTAGGGGCGGGCATCGACGACGCCGCGCTCACCGCGCACGCGAGTAGAACAGAACGGGCCGACAACGGCCCTTCCGAGGAGGAACGACAGCGTGACCTACGTCATCGCGCAGCCTTGTGTCGACGTCAAGGACAAGGCGTGCATCGAAGAGTGCCCGGTTGACTGCATCTACGAGGGCGAGCGATCGCTCTACATCCACCCGGATGAGTGTGTCGACTGTGGCGCTTGCGAGCCGGTCTGCCCGGTCGAGGCGATCTTCTACGAGGACGACACTCCGGAGGAGTGGAAGGACTACTACAAGGCGAACGTCGAGTTCTTCGACGACCTCGGCTCGCCCGGTGGCGCCTCGAAGCTCGGCCTGATCGAGCGGGACCACCCGTTCATCGCCGCGCTGCCGCCGCAGAACGCCGAGCACTGACGATCGGTGGCAACTGAGCTGTGAGCACCAACGACAGCACGCACGCGCCGTTCCCGGGTCACCCGGGGGCGGCGCGCCGCGTTTCCGACCTCCTGCCGGTGTTCCCCTGGGACAAGCTGGAGCCCTACAAGGCGACCGCCCTGTCCCACCCGGAGGGGCTCTGCGACTTCTCGGTGGGCACCCCGGTCGACCCGGTCCCCGAGGTGATCCAGAAGGCGCTGGCCGCCGCCACGGACACCCCCGGCTACCCGACGGTCTGGGGCCCGGTCGAGCTGCGCGAGGCGATCGCCGGCTGGCTGCGCCGCCGCTGCGGCGCCGAGATCGGCCCGCAGGCCGTCCTGCCCACGGTCGGTTCCAAGGAACTGGTGGCCTGGCTGCCGACCCAGCTCGGCCTCGGCCCCGGTGACCAGGTCGCCTACCCGCGGCTGGCCTACCCGACGTACGAGGTCGGTGCGCGGCTGTGCGGCGCCGAGCCGGTCGAGTACGACTCGGTGGACGAGCTGGACGGCTCGCGGGTGCGCCTGATCTGGGTGAACTCGCCGTCCAACCCGACCGGCCGGGTGCTCGGCGAGGACGAGCTGCGCCGCGCCGTCGCGTGGGCCCGGGAGCACCGGGCGTTGCTGGTCAGCGACGAGTGCTACCTGGAGCTGGGCTGGAGCGCCGAGCCCGTCTCGGTCCTGCACCCGGATGTCTGCGGCGGGAGCCACGAGGGCCTGCTGGCCGTCCACTCCCTCTCCAAGCGCTCCAACCTGGCCGGCTACCGCGCCTCCTTCGTGGCGGGCGACCCGGTGGTGGTCAAGGAGCTGCTGGAGGTGCGCAAGCACGGCGGCATGATCGTGCCCGCGCCGGTCCAGGCGGCGACGGTCGCCGCGCTGGCGGACGACGCGCACGTGGCCGAGCAGCGGGAGCGCTACGCGGCCCGCCGCGCGGCGCTGCGGACGGCGCTGGAGGCGTACGGCTTCCGGATCGAGCACTCGGAGGCGAGCCTCTACCTGTGGGCGACCCAGGACCGTCCGTGCTGGGAGACGGTGGCCGAACTGGCCGCGCTGGGCATCCTGGTGGCGCCCGGCGACTTCTACGGCCCGGCCGGTGACCGCTTCGTCAGGGTGGCCTTCACGGCGACCGACGAGCGGGTCGCCTCGGCGGTGGCCCGGCTGAACGCGGCGCGCTAGTCCGCGGCACGGGGAAGGGGGCCGGTCGCCGACCGGCCCCCTTCCGCATGCTCGCGCGGGCCTACAGCGGCAGGCCGCTGAGGCTGCCGCCGTTCACGCCGTTCAGCAGGCCGCCGACCGGGCCGAGCGCGCCGGTGAGGCCGGACAGCGGGTTGTTCGGGCCGAGGTCGGCGCCGCCGAGGCGGTTGGCGGAGCCGTGCTCGGCCAGGCCCAGGACGTCGGTGCCGGGCAGACCGGCCGGCAGCGCGCGCTCCACGGAGCCCAGCGGCAGCGCGTCGGTGACGGCGTTGGTGCTGGGGACGGCGCTGGAGAGCTGGCCGGCGCCGGGCAGACCCTGGGTGACCGAGCCGGTCTGGGCGAGCCCGCCGACCGGGCTGGCGGCGGCGCTGCGGGTGCCCGCGCCCTTGCCGGTGACGGCCTCGCCGAGCTTGCCGGCCAGCGCGGAGGCGACCTTCGGGGTGATGGCGGAGAGCTGGCCGGCGGTGGCGGCGCTCTGGTCGACCGGGGCGGTCAGCGAGCCGGCCTTCTCGTTTGCCTCGGGGAGCTGGTGGGCGACGATGCTGCCGGTGGCGTCGGCGGCGGCCGGTACGCCCGCGGCGACGGTGGCGGCACCGGTGGTGCCGGTGGCCTGGCCCAGCTGGTGGGTGGTGTGCTGCACGGTCGAGCCGGTGTCGGTGTTGGTCAGCTGGCCGAGCGGTGCGGCCAGGTCGCTCTTGGGCAGCAGGGCGTCGCCGCCCAGGGCGGACGCGGAGCCGGCGGCGACCAGCGGGGTCGCTCCGGCCGCCACGAGCAGCGCGGCCTGGGCGATCCGGCGCGTGAGGGGGTGAGACATGGGGCTCCTCGAAGGGTCTGGGTCCGTCCCGTCCGCCGGGCGGACGACGTGGTTACCGTTTGAGAAGCCAGAAGGTTTCGGCCGGAGCAAGGAAAGTTTCCGACTGACCATCGGATCGTATGACCGCGAGGGAGGTCACCTCCGGAGCCGGTCGGGCGGCGCGGACCCGGCCCCGGGCAAGGGAAGTGACGGTTCTCCACCCGGGGGTGCCGGAACGGGTGCCCGGTCCACGAAAGTTGACCGGATTCACCCGTCCGGCGGCAACCCGTACGTCAGTGCGTCAGCCCTTGCCGGACGCGGCCAGGGTGACCTGAACGAGCTTGGTCGACGTCCCGGACGGCTGCGGCTGCCAGCCGTCCTCCGACTTGCTCTTGCGCCAGATCTTCCCGTCGTAGGCGACCGTCGCGATGCCCAGCTGCTGGGCCTGGGCGACCGCCCAGTGGGCGACCTCCCAGCCGCTCGCCCGCTCGGCGCTCATGCCGTCGGGGCCCGCGTCCGCCGAGGAGGTCAGCGCGGCGGTGGCCGGGTCCGGGGTCAGCGAGACCGCGTTCTCGGCGCCCTTGATCGTCGAGGTGTAGCCGGTGGCCGGGGTGACCGTCCGGCCGAACTCGCGGCGCACCCGGTCCGACAGCACCTGGGCCCGGTCCGGCGCGGCGGCCGGGGTGGCGGAGGCGCCCGCGCCCGGCGAGGCCGACTCGCCGTCGGTGTCCGGCTTGGCGTAGTCGTGCACCACGCAGGAGAACGAGCCCGGCTCGCGCCCGGCCAGCGCCGAGGTGAGCAGCGTCGCCTTGGTCTCGTGCTTGGCGTACGCCTGCGGGTAGCCGCTCTTCTGCACCGCCTGGGCCGCGTCGGTCAGCGGCAGCCGGGTGTAGCCGGGCACCTTGACCAGACCGTCCAGGAACTTGTTGGTCGCGTAGACCGGGTCCTGGATCTGCTCGGGGGTGCCCCAGCCCTGCGACGGACGCTGCTGGAACAGGCCGAGCGAGTCCCGGTCGCCGCCCGCGAGGTTGCGCAGCTTGGACTCCTGCATCGCGGTGGCCAGCGAGATCGTGGTCGCCCGGTCCGGCAGCCCGCGCGAGCGCGCCACCGCGGCGATCGTCGCGGCGTTGGCGGCCTGCGGGATCTCCAGCGTCCCGTTGCCGGTCGCGGTCTTCACCGAGCAGCCCTCCGCCTCGCTCTCGCGGAAGCCGAACCACCAGATGCCGACCACGGCCGCCCCGGCGACCAGCGCCAGACCGAGCAGTCCGACGAGTACGAGCAACAGCGCGCGCAGCGGCCCGCGGCGAGGTGGAGCCAGCTCGTCGCCCGGCTCCTCGTCGCTCCTTCTCCTGGCCACCGTCGCCCCTCTCGTGCCTGCCGTCTTGATCCGACACCGTACCCACTCGGACGGATGTGCGGCGCCGGTGGTTGCCGATCCGTGTCACAGGACGACCACACCGACGACACATCCGACGCCTTAGGCTGGCGCCATGAGCAGCCCGAACCAGACGCCCCTGGACCTCACTCTCGACGGCGGCACGCTGACCGCGCGGCTCGTCGACTTCCCGTCGGTGAGCGGCGACGAACAGGCCATCGCCGACGCCGTGGAGGCCGCCCTGCGCGCCTACCCGCACCTCACCGTCGACCGGTACGGCAACAACGTCGTCGCCCGCACCACCCTCGGCCGCGCCGAGCGCGTCGTGCTGGCCGGGCACCTGGACACCGTGCCGATCGCCGACAACCTGCCCTCGTACGTCGACGGGGACCTGCTCTACGGCTGCGGCACCTCGGACATGAAGTCCGGCGTCGCCGTCCAGCTGCGGCTCGCCGCCACCCTGACCGAGCCCAACCGCGACCTCACCTTCGTGTTCTACGACTGCGAGGAGGTGGAGGCCCACCGCAACGGCCTCGGCCACCTCGCCCGGGAGCGCCCGGAGTGGCTGGCCGCCGACTTCGCGGTCCTGATGGAGCCGAGCGGCGGCATGGTCGAGGGCGGCTGCCAGGGCACCCTGCGGGCGCAGATCCGGCTCACCGGCGTGCGTGCCCACGCGGCCCGCAGCTGGCTCGGCGACAACGCCATCCACCACGCCGCCGAGGTGCTCACCCGGCTCGCGGACTACCAGCCGCGCCGGGTGGAGATCGACGGCCTGGAGTACCGGGAGGGCCTGAACGCGGTGCGGATCGACGGCGGCGTGGCCGGCAACGTGATCCCGGACGAGTGCGTGATCACGGTCAACTTCCGCTACGCGCCGGACCGCAGCGAGGCGGAGGCGGAGAAGCACGTGCGCGAGGTCTTCGACGGCTTCGAGGTCACCGTCACCGACTACGCCCCCGGCGCGCTCCCCGGCCTGTCCCAGCCGGCCGCCAAGGCCTTCCTGGCGGCCACCGGCGGCCGGGCCCGGGCCAAGTTCGGCTGGACCGACGTCGCCCGCTTCAGCGCCCTGGGCGTCCCGGCGGTCAACTACGGCCCCGGCGACCCGGACCTCGCGCACAAGCGGGAGGAGCACTGCTCGCTGAGCGCCATCGCCGAGGTCGAGGAGCGGCTGCGGGCCTGGCTCACCAGCTGATCCGCAGCTGATCCGATCAGCGGCTGAACGCAACCCTCCGGTCGTCCAACCGACCTTCCCCCGTTGCCTGAAAACGGGGGAAGGCGGGCGTAGGGTTTCGTCATGACAGGCACAGGAGACGAAAAGCAGTACGGACACGGCCCCGAGCAGGTCGGCGTGCCGCGGAAGAAGAAGGCCTGGCCCGAGAAGCAGAAGGGCCCGGTGCTGGTGCGCCGGGACCAGGTCGGCACGAGCACCACGGACCAGCGCCTGCTGGACACCACCGGTCCGACCGACTGGCTGCACACCGACCCGTGGCGGGTGCTGCGGATCACCTCCGAGTTCGTCGAGGGCTTCGGCGCGCTCGCCGAACTCCCGCCCGCGATCAGCGTGTTCGGCTCCGCCCGGACCCCGGCCGGCTCACCCGAGTACGAGGCCGGCGTGGCCATCGGCCGGGCCCTGGCCGAGGCCGGCTACGCGGTGATCACCGGCGGCGGCCCGGGCGCGATGGAGGCCGCCAACCGGGGCGCCTCCGAGGCCGGTGGCCTGAGCGTCGGCCTCGGCATCGAGCTGCCCTTCGAGCAGGGCCTCAACGAGTTCGTCGACCTCGGGCTGAACTTCCGTTACTTCTTCGTCCGCAAGACGATGTTCGTGAAGTACGCCCAGGGCTTCGTGGTCCTCCCCGGCGGGCTCGGCACGCTGGACGAGCTGTTCGAGGCGCTCACCCTGGTCCAGACGAAGAAGGTCACCCGGTTCCCGGTGATCCTCTTCGGCACCGACTACTGGGGCGGCCTCTTCGAGTGGCTGAAGAACACCCTGGTCGCGCAGGGCAAGGCGGCCCCGCACGACCTGGAGCTGTTCCACATCACGGACGAGATCGACGAGGTCATGAAGATCCTCGCGGACGCCCGGCGCCCGGTGGACGAGATCTAGGATCCGCTTCCTACGCCAGCCCCCGGCGGGCGACCGCCGGGGGGCGGGTGCCGCGGATCGAGGCGACCATGTCCAGCACCTGCCGGGTCTCGGCGACCTGGTGCACCCGGTAGACCTGCGCGCCCAGCCAGGCCGAGACCGCGGTGGTCGCCAGGGTGCCCAGCAGCCGCTCGTCCACCGGCTTGTCCAGGGTCTCCCCGACGAAGTCCTTGTTGGAGAGCGAGACCAGCACCGGGAAGCCGGTCGCGGTCATCTCCGGCAGCCGCCGGGTCGCCTCCAGCGAGTGCCGGGTGTTCTTGCCGAAGTCGTGCCCCGGGTCGATGATCACCGCGTCCCGCCGGACGCCCAGCCCCACCGCCCGCTCGGCCAGCCCGACGGTCACCCGCAGGATGTCCGCCATCACGTCCTGGTACCCGACCCGGTGCGGCCGGGTGCGCGGCTCGGCGCCGCCCGCGTGCGTGCAGACCAGCCCGACGTCGTGCCGCGCGGCGACCTCGGCGAGCTGCGGATCCACCCCGCCCCAGGCGTCGTTCAGCAGGTCCGCGCCCGCCTCGCAGACCGCCTCGCCGACCTCGTGCCGCCAGGTGTCGACGCTGATCACGGCCTCCGGGTGGCGCTTGCGCAACTCGGCGACGAACGGCACGGTGCGCCGCAGCTCCTCCTCGACGGTGACCTCGTCGCCGGGCCCGGCCTTGACCCCGCCGATGTCCAGGATCGCCGCGCCCTCGGCCACCGCCCGGTCGGCGGCGGCGAACGCGGCCTCGTCCGCGAAGGTGGCCCCCTTGTCGAAGAACGAGTCCGGGGTCCGGTTGACGATCGCCATGATCACCAGCTCGTCGTCACCGAATTCGCGCGGTCCCAGGCGCAGTGCCACCGATGTCTCCTCCACGACTGCTGCGGGTGCGATGATGGCCCCCGGCCTCACTAGGGACCATGATCCCACTTCGTCAGCGGCCGGCCGGGAAGTCGGGAGGACAGCTCGTGTTCTGGGTGATCGTGGTCGCCATGGCCGTGGTGGTCGGCGGCGCCGCGCTGGTGGCGCTCGGCGGCGGCGGCTCGCTGCCGGAGGCGGTGCAGGACCGCATCTCCGCGCGCCTGCCGCAGGACCGTCCGTTGAACAAGACGGACGTGGACGACCTGCGCCTGCCGATGGCCGTCCGCGGCTACCGGATGGACGAGGTGGACGACGTCCTGGACCGCCTCGGCGCCGAACTCGCCTACCGCGACTCGCGGATCGCCGAGCTGGAGGCCGCCGCCCACCTGCGCGGCGCCGTCGAGGCGACCACCGGCCCGGACACCGGCGCCGAGCCGCTGCCCGGCCTGGAGGAGTTCGCGAAGGTGGTCGAGCCGACCGTCGTGCTCGCCAAGACCCCCGAGGACGCCGTGCCGCAGGGCGGGCGGCCCGAGGACACCAAGCCGGTGACCGACCAGTGACCGCCCTGGCGGAGGGCGCGGTGCTCGGTGCGGACGGCCTGCGCCGCTGCGGCTGGGGGGAGTCGACCGAGGACTACCGGCACTACCACGACACCGAGTGGGGCCGCCCGGTGCACGGCGACGACGCCCTGTTCGAGCGGGTCTGCCTGGAGGCCTTCCAGTCCGGGCTGTCCTGGCTGACCATCCTGCGCCGCCGCGAGGGCTTCCGGGCCGCGTTCGCCGGCTTTGAGATCGCCAGGGTCGCCGAGTTCGGCGAGGCCGACGTCGAGCGGCTGCTCGCCGACCCCGGCATCATCCGCAACCGGGCCAAGATCGAGGCGGCCATCGCCAACGCCCGCACCGCCCGCGACCTGGACGGCGGCCTGGACGCGCTGATCTGGCGCTTCGCCGGGGAGCCGGACCGGCCGGCCCCCCGCACGCTGGGGGAGGTGCCGGCCGTCACGCCCGAGTCGACGGCGCTGGCGAAGGCGCTGAAGCAGGCGGGCTTCCGCTTCGTCGGCCCGACCACCGCCTACGCCCTGATGCAGGCCTGCGGCCTGGTCGACGACCACCTGGCGGACTGCCACGTCCGCACCGCGGGGAAGCGCTAGCGGTCAGCGGTCAGCGGCCGGGGTCGGCGGCAGGGGGTCGGCGGCCGGCGGCTCAGCGGCCCAGGTACTTCGGCTTCTCCTTGGCGATGAAGGCGCGGACCGCGATCCGGTGGTCCTCGCTCTCGCCCGCCAGCGTCTGCAGCTCGTCCTCCTTGTCGAGCAGTTCGTCCAGCGAGTGCGAAGCACCGTACGCCAGCGACGCCTTGATGGCGCCGTAGGCGACGGTCGGGCCCTCGGCCAGCTCCCGCGCGAACACCCGCGCGGTGGCGGCCAGTTCCTCGGCCGGGACGACCTTGGTGGCCAGGCCCAGCTCCATCGCCTCGACGGCCTTCACCGTCCGGGGCAGCATCAGCAGTTCGGTCGCCTTGGCGTGCCCGACCAGCCGGGGCAGCGTCCAGGAGGCGCCCGAGTCGGCGGTCAGGCCGATCCCGGCGAACGCGGTGTTGAAGCCGGCCCGCTCGGAGAGGATCCGGAAGTCGCAGGCGAAGGCCAGCGAGGCGCCCGCGCCCGCCGCCACCCCGCCGACCGCGGCGACGGTTGGCTTGCGCATCCCGGCCAGCGCCCGCACCAGCGGGTTGTAGTGCTCGGCGACGGTCCGCAGCGCGCCCTCGCCGGTCTCCTCGGCCCGCTTGAGCATCGTCAGGTGCTCGTTCAGGTCCTGCCCGACGCAGAACGCGCGTTCGCCCGCCCCGGTCAGCAGCACCGCCCGCACCGCCGGGTCGGCGGCCGCCTCGGCCATGGTGTCCCGCAGCGCGACCTTGGTCGCGACGTCCAGCGCGTTCATCGCCTCCGGGCGGTTGATGGTGATGACGGCCAGGCCGCCGTCCAGCTCGTACAGCACGGAATCGGACATGGGCGAGGGGCTCCCTTGGGATCGTTCGCGATCTCGGTCGTGTGCCAGGATGCCGGAGGGGACGGCCGGCTGTGGAGTGTGAGGTATCGCACCTTCCGGTGGCGTGCACAGCACCGCCGCGCCGGGGCTTATGACGGGAATTGCGGCGCTTGGGGCCGGTCCGGCCGAGGTTGCACCGAGAGTGATGTTGGTCATCAGGCCGTGGCATGCGGGATAATGGCTTCCGATCAATGCGTTCGATACCGGCGGTGGACGGACTGCCGGTGCGTAGCTGAGCGGTTGCAGGAAGGGGAACGAGCATGGCGGCCATGAAGCCGCGGACGGGTGACGGCCCGCTCGAAGTCACCAAAGAGGGGCGGGGCATCATCATGCGCGTTCCGCTCGAAGGCGGCGGACGCCTCGTGGTGGAGCTCACGCCTGACGAGGCCGACGCCCTCGGCGAGGCCCTGAAGAAGGCCTGCGGCTGACCGCAGCGGGTGCTCGCCATCTCCTGGAGATGTGCTGCCGGGCCCGGGTACGACGTCACGTCGGCCCGGGCCCCGCGATTTTTGGCGCCTCCGTGCGTCCGTGCCTCCGCGTCTCCGCGTCTCCGTGCTGACGGCCCTCAGCGCTTGACGGCGCAGAGCAGCCCGTCCGAGACCGGCAGCAGCGCCGGCAGCAGCGCCTCGCTCTCCCGGACGTCCCGGACCAGGTCCCGCACGGCGTGCGTCTGCGGGTCCTGCAACTCGGGCTCGGCCAGCCGGCCCTCCTGGAAGACCCCCTCGAAGCAGACCATGCCACCCGGGCGGAGCAGCCGCTGGGCCTCCGCGAGGTACTCCCGGGACTCCGCCGGATCGCCGTCGCAGAACACCAGGTCGTACTGGCCGTCCGCGAGTCTCGGCAGCACCTCCAGCGCCCGGCCCGGTATGAACCGCGAGCGGTTGGCCGCGAACCCGGCCGCTTGGTAGGCCTCGCGGGCCAGCTGCTGACGTACCGGCTCCGAGTCCACCGTGGTGAGCACGCCGTCCGGACGCATCCCGCGCAGCAGGTAGACCCCGGACACCCCCGTCCCGGTGCCGATCTCGGCCACCGCCTTGGCGTCCAGCGCGGCCGCCAGCAGCCGCAGACAGGCCCCGCCGCTCGGCCCGATCGCCCGTATCCCGGTGCGCGCGGACTGCGCCCGGGCGTAGGTCAGCACCGCGTCCTCGCCGACGTAGGTGTCGGCGAGAGCCGCGCGCGCGGGCCCGAACTCGCTGATGGCTGCCTCTTTCGGAGCCCCGGGTGGCGGCCCGGTGCCGGGGGAAGTCGATATTTCCTGCCACAGATTACTGGCCGACCGGGAACCGCGTACGGCGGCGGGCCGTTGTGAAGGAGGACCGGGTACGGGAGACCTCCCGGGCACTTTTATCCGGGCTTGACGGGTGAGGTGGATATGGTGGTGGCCCTGCTGGGCAGAAGAGCCGACCGAGGAGGTGTGGCCGAGGGCGACGTCCCCGTGCGGCGGCACATCCGCGGCACCTCGTCGGCCCGTACGCCGAAGCCCGTGATGAACCAGTCTGCGCACACCGACATGGACCAGCCCGCCGCCGAGGCGCCGGCCGCCGGTACCACCGAGGCCCCCGCCCTCGCCACGTTCACCGAGGGCCCCGACGCGCAGACCTGGACTCCGCCCTCCTGGGAGGAGATCGTCGAGGCGCACAGCGCCCGGGTCTACCGCCTCGCCTACCGCCTGACGGGCAACCAGCACGACGCCGAGGACCTCACCCAGGAGGTCTTCGTCCGGGTCTTCCGGTCGCTGTCCACCTACACCCCCGGCACCTTCGAGGGCTGGCTGCACCGGATCACCACCAACCTGTTCCTGGACATGGTCCGCCGCCGCCAGCGCATCCGCTTCGACGCGCTCGGCGAGGACGCGGCCGAGCGGCTCGCCTCCCGCGAGCCCAGCCCGGCCCAGCACTTCAGCGACACCCACTTCGACGCCGACGTACAGCAGGCCCTGGACACCCTCGCCCCGGAGTTCCGCGCCGCCGTGGTGCTCTGCGACATCGAGGGCCTGTCCTACGAGGAGATCGCCGCCACGCTGGGCGTCAAGCTCGGTACCGTCCGCAGCCGCATCCACCGCGGCCGCTCGCACCTGCGCGCCGCGCTCAAGCACCGCGCCCCCGGCTCGGCCCCCGGCCGTGAGCGCCGTGGCGGCTCGGAGGAGCCGGTGCCGGTCGGCGTGGCCGCCGGCGAGGGCGCGGCGGCGCCGGGTGGGCGCGGACGGAGGCGATCGTGAGCGGAACCGGCCGATCAGGCCCGGGCCAGCCGGACGCACCCGGCCGGTCCGGCGCCCGGCGGGGCTGGGCGCTGCCCGGCCGCCGCGGCGGTGACGAGCCCGGCGCACAGGTACCGCCCGCGGCCCCGCTGCCGGGCGAGTCCGAGCTGCGCGCGGTCGCCGTACGCCCCGCCGAGCCGGTCGAGGAGCACCACCTCGGCGAGCGGCTCTCCGCCTTCGTGGACGGCGAACTCGGCCACGACTCGCGCGAGCGGGTCCAGGCCCACCTGGCGACCTGTCCGCAGTGCCTCGCCGAGGCGGACGAGGGCCGCGCCGTCAAGCACCTGCTGACCCGCACCGGGACCCCCGGCCCGTCCACCGGGCTGATGGCCCGGCTGATGGCCGTGGGCGCCCTTCCCGAGGACGGTCCGGCGGACGGTGACTGGCCGGCCGACCGGAGCGGACCGGGCCGTGACGACGACGACCTGCCCGGTGGCGGGATCGCGGCCCCCGGCACGTTCGGCGGCAGCCGGCTCACCGGCGGCTCGTTCGGCCGTGGCGCCGGAGCCTCCTTCGGCGCGGGCGCGCTCGGCGCCGGCACCCCGGTGCCCGGGGTCGACCCGCGGGCGTTCGGGCGCGGCGGCGCGGTGCTGCGGCCGCTGATGGGCCGGCGCACCGGCCGTCCCGAGGCCCAGGCCCACCCGGCGGCCGCCGTCCGGCCGCAGCCGGCCGCAGCCGCCGTCGAGGTGCGCTCCACCGCGCCGCGCGGGCGCCGGTTCGTGTTCGCCGCCGCGGGCGCCTTCTCGGTCGCCGCGGTGACGCTCGGCGGCGTCGGCGGCTTCACCACGCTCGGCGAGGACCAGCACGGCACCTCGGTCAGCCCGGTCAGCGGCTCGGGCGGCAGCGGGAGCTCCGGCCGCAGCGGCGGGCTGGTCCCGATGACCGCGCAGATCCCGGTGGACTTCCCGGCCCGCCCGGTGGCCGCCACCCGCAACGCGACCCCGCCGCCGGCCCCCGAGCGTCCGGCCGGCGGACTCACCGCGCTGCACCAGGAAGCCCGCTAGCGGGCAAGCCCGCTGGTGCGCCTCCCGCACCCCGGTCGCGGCGCGCACGGCCATCGGCAGGTCTTTACCACGGCTTCATCACAGCGTGGACCAGCGACCCGCCGGTGGCCATTACCCTGTAGGAACGTCGTCCGGCGAGCTAGGGAGCTTTGGTGTTCAGCGATGTAGGCGGGCTGGAGATCCTGACCCTGGTCGTGATGGCGATCATCATCTTCGGCCCCGACAAGCTGCCGAAGCTGATCCAGGACACCATGGGCTTCATCCGGAAGGTCCGCTCCTTCGCCGACAACGCGAAGCAGGACATCCGCAGCGAGCTGGGCCCCGAGTTCCAGGACTTCGAGTTCGAGGACCTCAACCCCAAGACCTTCGTCCGCAAGCAGCTGATGGGCGGCGAGGAGGACCCGCTGGGCCTCAAGGACATGAAGGACTCGCTGGACATCCGGTCCGTCCTGGACGACAAGCCCGCCGCCGCGGTGAACGGCCGGCCCGGCGGCGTCAGCTTCGACAAGCCCGCCGCCCCGGCGGCCGCCTCCACCGGCGCACCGCTCCAGCCCGGCGAGCGTCCCCCGTTCGACCCCGACGCCACCTGACGGTTCCGCTCCCGCGGCGACACCACCGCCCCGCCCGGCCGCCCGGCTGAGCGGGGCGGCGGCCTGTGCGCCGCTATTGTGCTGATTGTTCCCGGTGAGCCGTCCGTCACATTCCGCGTCGTCGCGGATCGAGAACGGCCCCCGGGAGCGCCGCGGTACGCCACGATGGGAGCGCGCCACGGCAGGCGCACACGCGGTTGAGGAGGCCCGGGGATGGACGCGACGAGTCAGGCGGTGGGGACGGCCACGGCCGGTGGCCCGGTGGTCGGCGGACAGCCCGGACCCGCGGACCCGCTGGTGCCGTACCTGTCGGCCGACTTCCCCTGGTACGGCCTGGACGAGGGCTGGACCGGCCGCCGCTACCTGATGCAGGCCGGCGCGGGCGGGCCCCGCGCGGCGGCCGGCAGCGTCGACTACGGCTCCCTCGGCCACGGCGAGGAGCCCGCCAGACAGTACGAGCCGCGCGACATGCGCCGGTTCGCCGTCGTGGTCACCGTCGCCCGCCGGGACAGCCGCCGCAGCGCCGACAACACCGGCACCCTGGAGGCGACCTCCGCCTCCTCCGCCGCCTGGCTGGCCGGCTCCGGGCTGCTCGCCGCGACCTGGCCCGGCCAGCTGGACCGCGCGCTGCGCCAGGACTGGCTGGACCAGCAGAGCGCCCTCGCCTGGGACCTCGCCGACGACCTGTCCGGCCCCGGCTGGTCCACCCTCAGCCTCCCGGTCAACGGCCTGCCGCAGCCCTTCCGCTACCGCGAGTCCGAGTACGGCTGGGTGCTCGCCGGCGAGGCCCCCGGCGTCCTGCTCGGCGCCTACGGCCGCGGCGTCAGCGCCTACGGCACCGGCTTCGCCACCGTCCCCGACCTCACCGCCTACACCCGCCCGTAGCGAACACGCCGAAGGGGCCCGGTGGTTCGGCCACCAGGCCCCTTCGGCGACAGAAGGTGACGTCGCGTCAGAACTTGTTCTTCGGCGTCAGGCCGAGGGACATCCCCGAGAGGCCGCGCTTGCGGCCGCCGAGCTTGCCGGCGACGGCGCGCAGGGCGGCGCCGGCCGGGGAGTCGGGGGCGGCGAGCACGACCGGGCGGCCGTCGTCGCCGCCCTCACGCAGCCGCACGTCGATCGGGATCGAGCCGAGCACCGGGACGGTCGCGCCGACGGTGCGGGTGAGCGCGTCCGCGACGGTCTGGCCGCCGCCGGTGCCGAAGACGTCGATCATCTCGTCGCAGTGCGGGCACGGCATGCCGGACATGTTCTCGATCACGCCGACGATCTTCTGGTGGGTCTGCACCGCGATGGTGCCGGCCCGCTCGGCCACCTCGGCGGCGGCCATCTGCGGGGTGGTGACGATCAGGATCTCCGCGTTGGGGATCAGCTGGGCCACCGAGATGGCGATGTCGCCGGTGCCGGGCGGCAGGTCCAGCAGCAGCACGTCCAGGTCGCCCCACCAGACGTCGGCGAGGAACTGCTGGAGCGCGCGGTGCAGCATCGGGCCGCGCCAGACCACCGGGGCGTTGCCGGGGGTGAACATGCCGATCGAGATGACCTTCACGCCGTTCGCCTGCGGCGGCATGATCATGTCCTGGACCTGGGTGGGCCGGCCGTCGACGCCCAGCATCCGCGGCACGCTGTGGCCGTAGATGTCGGCGTCCACCACGGCGACCTTCAGGCCGTCCGCGGCCATCGCGGCGGCCAGGTTGACCGTCACCGAGGACTTGCCGACGCCGCCCTTGCCGGAGGCGACGGCGTAGACCCGGGTCAGCGAACCGGGCTTCGCGAACGGGATCTCCCGCTCGGGGGCGCCGCCGCGCAGCAGCTGGGACAGCTCCTTGCGCTGCTCGTCGCTCATCACGTCGAGCTCGACCTCGACGCCGGTCACCCCGGGCACCCGGCCGACCGCTTCGCGGACCCGGGTGACGATGGTGTCGCGCATCGGACAGCCGGAGACGGTCAGGTAGACCGCGACGCGCACCGCGCCGCCCTCGGCGATCTCGACCGATTTCACCATGCCGATCTCGGTGATCGGGCGGTTGATCTCCGGGTCGTTGACGGTCGCCAGCGCCTGGCGTACGGACTCCTCCGTGACGCCGGCCGCGACCTCTGTCTCGTTGGCCATGCCTTGATGGTACGGCGCCGGGCGAACCGCTTAACCCGTCGGTAGCGTGCCGCCGGTCACAGCACCTCGGGGGCGCCCCGGCGTTCGTCGATCTCCTTGAGCAGCGACTGCAGTTCGGACCGGATGAAGTCACGGGTGGCGACCTCGCCGAGCCCGTGCCGCAGCGCGGCCACCTCGCGGGTCAGGTACTCGGTGTCGGCGATGTTGCGGTCGCTGCGGGCCCGGTCCTGCTCCATGTTGACCCGGTCCCGGTTGTCCTGGCGGTTCTGCGCCAGCAGGATCAGCGGGGCCGCGTACGAGGCCTGGAGGGACAGCACCAGGGTGAGGAAGATGAACGGGTAGCTGTCGAAGCGGGCGGCGTCCGGCAGCAGGGTGTTCCAGGCCACCCAGATGACGATCACCACCGTCATCCAGACGATGAACCGCCCGGTGCCGAGGAAGCGGGCGATCCGCTCGGAGAGCTTGCCGAAGGCCTCCGGGTCGTAGGTGGGCAGCGTGAGCAGGCCGGGCCGGGCGGTGCGCGGCTGGTCGAGCCGGACCCGGGCCGGGCCGGTGGCCGTGACGGTCTCGGGCCGGCGCTCGCGGGCGCCCTCGCGGCTGCGCCGCTCGCGCAGCTGCCGCAGCTCTCCCTGGAGGCGCTGGCGGGGGGACTCGTCGCGGCGGCCCTTGCGGTCAGCGTCCACCGGTCACCTCTCTCTCCTCGTCTCTCTCCTCGTCGCCCAGTCCGTGCAGCGCGGCCTCGCGCCAGTCCTCGGGCAGCAGGTGGTCGAGCACGTCGTCGACGGTCACCGCCCCGACCAGGTGGTCGGCCTCGTCGACGACCGGCGCGCAGACCAGGTTGTACGTCGCCAGGTAACTGGTGATCAGCGACAGCGGGGTGTCCGGCGGCAACGGGTCCAGGTCGTCGTCGACCAGCGAGCCGACCAGGACGTACGGGGGCTCGCGCAGCAGCCGCTGGAAGTGCACGGTGCCCAGGTACTTGCCGGTCGGGGTCTCGTTCGGCGGGCGGCAGACGTACACCTGCGCGGCGAGCGCGGGCTTGTGGTCGGAGATCCGGACCAGGGCCAGCGCCTCGGCGACGGTGGCGTCCGGCTCCAGCACGATCGGCTCGGTGGTCATCAGGCCGCCGGCGGTGTTCTCCCCGTACGACAGCAGGCGGCGCACCGGCTCGGCCTCGTCGGGCTCCATCAGCTGGAGCAGTCGCTCGGCCTCCTCGCCGGGCAGCTCGGAGAGCAGGTCGGCGGCGTCGTCCGGATCCATCGCCTCCAGGATGTCGGCGGCGCGCTCGTCCTTGAGCTTGCCGAGGATCTCGACCTGGTCGTCCTCGGGCAGCTCCTCCAGCACGTCGGCGAGGCGCTCGTCGTCGAGGGCGGCGGCCACCTCGGCGCGCCGCTTGGCGGACAGGTGGTGCATCACGCTGGCCAGGTCGGCGGCGCGCAGCTGCTCGAAGGTGGCGAGCAGGTTGGCGGCGCCCTGGTCCTGCTCGGGCAGCGCGAAGCCGGTGGCGTCCTGCCAGTCCAGGGTGAGCCGCTCGCCCTTGGCCTTGCGCAGCCGGCCGGCCCGGCCGACCTGGACGAAGACCTTGCTGATCTCCCACTCGCGCAGCCGGGTCTGCACCATCCCGACGTCCAGGACGGTGACCTCCTCACCGGTCTTGATCCAGGTGACGGTGCGGTCCAGCAGCTCGGCCAGGACGAGCGTCTCGGACGGCCGCTGTTCGAAGCGGCGCAGGTTGATCACACCGGTGGTGAGCACCTGGCCGGACTCCAGGCTGGTCACCCGGGTCATCGGCAGGAAGATCCGGCGCCGGCCGACCACCTCGACCACCAGGCCCAGCACGCGCGGCGGGCGGCCGCCGATCCGCAGCGAGACGACGACGTCCCGGACCCGGCCGACCTGGTCGCCGTTGGGGTCGAACACCGCGAGGGCGGAGAGATGGGAGATGAAGACCCGGGTGCCTGCCCCTGCCATGAACTCCCTCGACTCGCTCGACGCCGTGCGCGGGTACGCCTGAGCGCCCGCGGCCAAGGCTACCCGCGCGTCGCGGACCCGGCCCGGCGAGGCACGGTACCCGCCCCGGGCGTCCCGGGCGTGAAGTTTCAGCGGCGCTTGAACAGCAGTCTGGGCAGGCCGGCGGGGATCGGGCGGCGGGTGGTGGCCGGGGTGGGCATCGGCTCGGCGGCGTGCGAACCGTCCGGCATGGCGCCCGGTCGCTCGCCCAGCGCGCCGACCGGCGCCAGGCGCAGCACCCGGCACTCGCGGGCCCAACGGTCGGCGATGGTGTCGGTGTCGGGCGCGTTCAGCCGCTTGCCCTTGAGCTCCTCGACGGCGCCCAGCCAGGCGTCGCTGTTCGGGGCGAGCTCGGAGACGGCCGCCGCCCAGCCGGTCAGCCGGCCGCCCTTGTCCTTGCTGCGGACGGTCACGACGGCGCCGGAGCCGGGGGCCAGGCCGTGCAGCGGCTGCTCGCCGCCGTCACCGACCACGACCACCGCGCCGTCGTACCAGGCGTGCCAGAGCGGGCGGGCCTGCGCCTCGCCGTCCGCGCGCACCCAGAGCAGGCCGGACTTCTTCGCGGCCTCCTCCAGCAGGGCCTGGTCGAGGAAGTCGTCGGCGGTCGCGGCGGCAGGCGTACGGTCCATGGCGGACAGCGTACGGCCTCGCCCGTCCACGGGAAGTCTCACCCGTCGGGCGACAGTGCCATCACAGCACCACGGGCCTTACGGTAGGAGCCGCCCCAGCCACGCCCACCTGCAGAGGAGCGCCGTGCCCGCCGCCCGGCCCGCGACCGCCCCCGCCCCCAGCACCGCCGCCCCCCGGCCAGCGCACCCGCTCCCCACCCTCGACCTGCTGCTGCTCGCCGTCTCGATCGCCGGCATCTCGCTGTCCGCGCCGCTGATCAGCGCCACCGCCGCGCCCGCGCTGGCGATCGCGTTCTGGCGCAACGTCATGTCGGTCGGGGTCCTCGGCCCGTACGCGCTGCTGCGCCACCGCGCCGAGCTGCGCGGGATCGGCCGGCGGGCGTTGTTGCTCGCGATGGCGGCGGGCATGCTGCTCGCGGTGCACTTCGCGCTCTGGATGCCCAGCCTGCGGCTGACCTCGGTGGCCTCGGCGACCGCCCTGGTCACCACCACCCCGTTGTGGACCATCCTGCTGATGCGGCTGTTCGGCGTCCGGGCGCCGCGCCTGGTCTGGCTCGGCATGTGCGTGGCCTTCGCCGGCGTGCTGGTGCTCACCGGCGTGGACCTCTCGCTCTCGCCGCGGGCACTGGTCGGCGATGCGCTGGCGCTGGGCGCGGGCCTGGCCGCGGCCGGGTACATGCTGCTGGGCGCCGAGGTCCGCAAGACCGTCAGCACCACCGCGTACACGCTGGTCTGCTACGCCACCACGGCGGTCGTCCTGCTGGTGGTCTGCCTGGTCGCGGGGACGCCGATGTCCGGCTGGCCGGCCGGGGCGTGGTGGCAGATCGTGCTGCTGATGGTCGCCGCCCAGCTGCTCGGCCACTCGCTGAGCAACCGCGTGGTGCGCACCCTCGGCCCGTCCGTCACCTCCACCGCGATCCTGCTGGAGACCCCGGGCGCGGCGCTGATCGCCGCGTTCTGGCTCGGCCAGTGGCCCCCGGTGGCCGCCTACCCGGCGGTGGTGCTGATCCTGCTCGGCCTGGTCCTGGTCGCCCGCGGCGGCCGCCGCTAGGTCGCGGCCGGGCCGCGGGCGGTCACAGCCAGCCGTTGCGGCGGAAGCCCCGGTACATCCCGACGCAGATCAGCGCGATCGCGCCGAGCACCATCGGGTAGCCGTACTCGTGGTGCAGCTCGGGCATGTAGTCGAAGTTCATGCCGTACACGCCGGTGATCATGGTCGGCACGGCGAAGATCGCCGCCCAGGCGGTGATCTTGCGCATGTCCTCGTTCTGCGCCACCGAGACCTGCGCCAGGTTGGCCTGGAGCAGCGAGTTCAGCAGCTCGTCGAAGCCGTGCACCTGCTCGGTGACCCGGGCCAGGTGGTCGGCGACGTCCCGGAAGTACTTCTGGATCTCCGGGTCGACCAGCCGCTGCAACGGCTCGGACAGCTGCTGCATCGGGCGCAGCAGCGGCACCACGGCGCGCTTGAACTCCAGGACCTCGCGCTTGAGTTGGTAGACCCGGCCGACGTCGGCGCTGCGTGCGCCGCGCTCCGAGAAGACCCCGTACTCGATCTCGTCCACGTCGTTCTGCAGCCGTTCGGCGACCAGCAGGTAGTTGTCCACCACGTGGTCGGCGATCGCGTGCAGCACCGCGGACGGGCCCTTGGCGAGCAGCCCGGCGTCGTCCGCGTCGGCCTCCAGCCGGTGCCGCA
This sequence comes from Kitasatospora sp. NPDC097643, assembly GCF_040302625.1. Taxonomy (NCBI): domain Bacteria; kingdom Bacillati; phylum Actinomycetota; class Actinomycetes; order Kitasatosporales; family Streptomycetaceae; genus Kitasatospora; species Kitasatospora sp. NPDC097643. The sequence continues at coordinate 46,460 of NZ_JBEOSA010000021.1, forward strand.
GCTCCTGGAGCGAGCCGTGGCCGCCGTGCCGGACGGTGATCACGAAGTCCCGCCCGGCGAAGACCATCAGCTCGCCGGTGTCCACCACCTCGCTGGTCGGGGTGAGCTGGTCGTGCTCGACGTAGCGGATGGTCTTGAAGACGGCGAACAGCACGTCGTCGTAGCGCTCGACCTTGGGCCGCTGGTGGGCGTGCACCGCGTCCTCGACCGCGAGCGGGTGCAGGCCGAAGCGCTGGGCGATGCCCTCGAACTCGTCCTCGGTCGGCTCGTGCAGTCCGATCCAGCTGAACGATCCTGCACCGTCGGCGAGTTGGTGCGCGGCCTTGACCCGGCGGGCGGCCTCGCGCGGGCTACAGGTCTCGCCCTTGCGCTTGCCGTGCTGGTAGACCGCGCAGTCCACCACCGCCGACTCGGCGCCCGCCGGGACGGCGTCGTAGCGCCCGACCGTGGTGCGACGGCGGTTGGTGCGGACGGCGGCACGCAGGCTGTTGATCATCGACATGGCAGGCTCCCTGGGGCAGGAGCCGCCGCACGGCGGCGCGGGGGTCTCTCCGGGCGGGGCCGGGGAGGCGACGGGTGGCCGTGGTGCGACGGCGAGGAACACCGGTGAAGGGGGGATGAAGGTGCTCTCCCGGACCGGTCCGTCCGCCTGGGCCGCCTCGGCTACCGCCGCCGAATCAGTGGGTTCGGCGTGCCTGACGAGGGGTACGGGGAAGGAGTCCGGGCCGGGTAGAGCTGCCGGTACTGCATGGTCGGCCGGTATCCACCGCAACCACCTCCTTCAAGCCGTCGCCCCGGGAACGGAAGCATTACCGGTGGCCAGTCGCTCACCCTAACATCTGACCGGTCATCGGTGCCGGGGGGTTTTCCGAGGCTTTGCCAAGCCCCTCCGCACGCGGCCCCCGCGTCCCCGCGGGTTACGCTCACCGGCATGGCGCACGACTTCCCGCTCTTCGGCGAACCCCACGGCGGCAGCTCCCCGGAGCTCTCCCGGGAGGCGGTGCTGGCCGCCGTCGAGGCCCGGCTGATCTCCACCTTCGGCGAGCCGAGCGGCCGCGCCGCGGTCACCTTCCTCGGCACCGACCGGATCGAGGTGCTGCGCTTCGGCCCGGACACCGAGGGCCTGGTCCGCTACGCGACGCTCGGCATGTCCGCCGCGCCGATGGCCGACCCGACCGCGCTGGTCGCCGACCAGGTGCGCGGCCCGCGCGTCGAACTGGTGCTCACCGTCCGCGGCGGGCGCGACGGCGTGCTGCGCAGCCTGGCCACCTTCGCCGCGACGCCGCAGGTGGAGGGCCTGGTGGTGGCTCCCGGCGGCTCGCTGGACCTGGGCGCCCCGCTCTGGGAGGGCGCGCCCTTCACCTCCGTGCTGGCCGCCGAACCGGGCGGTCTGGTGCCGGACCTCGACCTGGACGAGCCGGCCGACCCGGTCCGCTTCCTGCCGCTGCTGCCGATGACGCCGAACGAGGCGGGCTGGAAGCGGGTGCACGGCGCGGCCGCGCTCCAGGAGCGCTGGCTGAACCAGGGCACCGACCTGCGCGACCCGGACCGGCGCGGGGTCAGGCTGGACTGACGGCGGCTCGGCCCCCTCGTCGGCCCGCGGACGTCCCGGCGACCTGCCCAGGCGTACGGCCCGGCCGCACGCCCGCCGGGCGCGCCGGTGCGCCCGCGTGCGGACGATCGTGCGGCCTCGTGCCGCCTCGGACGCGCCGGTGCGGTCTCAGCCCTCGATCGGCTTGGCGCCGGTGGCCTGCGCCAGCAGCGCTTCGTACACCGCCGGGTCGGTGGTGTGCTCGCCGAGCCGGACGGTCTTGCGGTCGCCGTGGTAGTCGCTGGAGCCGGTGACCAGCAGCCCGAGGTCGGCGGCCAATCCGCGCAGCCGGGCCCGGGTGGGCTCGTCGTGGTCGGTGTGGTCGACCTCCAGCGCCGCCAGCCCGGCCGCCGCCAGATCGGCGATCACCTCGTCCGGGACGGTCCGCCCGCGCTTGACCGCGCCGGGGTGGGCGAAGACCGGCACCCCGCCGGCCGCCCGGACCAGCCGGACCGCCTCGACCGGGTCGGTCTCGTGCTTGCGGACGTCCGCCCGGCCGCCGTTGGCCAGCCAGTCGGCGGTGAAGGCGTCCGAGACGGTGGCCACCACGCCCGCCTCGACCAGCGCGCTGGCGATGTGCGGCCGCCCGACCGAGCCGGCACCGGCGATCCGCTGCACCTGCTCCCAGCTGATGTCGGCGCCGAGCTCCCGGCAGCGTTCGACGACCGCCCGCCCGCGCCGGAACCGGTCGGTGCGCACCAGCTCCCGCTCGGCCGCGAACGCCGGCTCGGCCGGGTCGAACAGGTACGCCAGCAGGTGCATGCTGACGCCGCCGACCACGCAGGACAGCTCGGCGCCGGGTACGACCGTGAGCCGGGCGCCGGCCGGCAGCGCGCGCACCGCCGCGGCGGCCTCGGCGTGGCCCGCCACGGTGTCGTGGTCGGTGAGCGCCACGACGTCGAGGCCCGCGGCCACCGCCGCCGCGACCAGCTCGGCCGGGCTGTCGGTGCCGTCGGACGCGTTGCTGTGGGCGTGCAGGTCGATGCGCACGGATCGGACTCCCTGGGGGCTCGTGGGTGCCGCCCAGGATAGGCCAGGCCCGAAAAGCGTGGTGCTAGCCGAGCAGCCGGGGGGAGAGCGCCCCGCAGGGCAGCAGGTCCAGCTCGGCGCCGGCCTCGCGCAGGTCGGTGAGCACCAGCTCGTCGTACATCACCAGGGCGGACTGCTCGGGCCAGGCGATCGCCCAGAGCCAGAGGCCGCGGGCCTCACCGACGAACACCGCGCGGTCGGCCGGGGCGTCCGGGACGTGGAACATCGGGGTGGGCCGGCCGGCGGCCATCAGCTTGGCGTCGGCGGGCTTGTAGAGGCCGACGGAGTCGCCCGGGTCCGGCCCGGCCAGCCCGGCGTAGCGGGCGCCGAGCCCGACCCCCAGCTCCTCGGCGACCAGCACCAGCTCGCCGAAGCCGCCGAGCGGTGCCGGGCCGGAGCAGGCGACGGCGGTGGCGCGGGCGCCGGAGACGTCGTCGCCGACGTGGGCGATGCCGGTGTAGAGCCAGCCGACCGGGAGCGGCCAGGGCAGCCAGACGGGGACCTGGGAACGGGCGACGGCGACGCCCAGGGCCTCCACGCTCGGCGGCAGCACGGGCTGCATCGGGTGCACGGCTCCGTGCCGGTCGCACTGCCAGGTGTCTGAGAACAGACCGGGGGCGCGGACCCGACCGGCGCACCTCGGGCAGCTTGGCTCGCCCCTCATAGCCGACAACGGTCCTCCCTCCGGACCGCCGCGTCAAGGACGATCACCCGTACGGAGGGCTCGGCGGCACCTGTCGGTGGCGGGCCCGCCGGCGCGCGGTGCGGAGTACGGTGCGGGCGGCTCCCGTTGGGGGATGTCCCGTGGCGGGCGGCGGCAAACGTCGGGGGCGGGCCCGAACACACTGACGCCCCGTCATCGGCGATCGCGGTGACGGGGCGTCAGTCTGGTATCGGAACGTCCGGATCGGACGATCCCGGCTCGTCGGCGGCGGGTGAGGCCTCCCGGTCGGAGGCGCCGCGCCGGGTCAGACGGTCGGGCACGGGCGGATGAGCAGGCGTTCGCCGGTGCTGGCGGCGGCCTGGACGAGCTCGCGGACGGTTTCGGCGTCGGCGATCACGCGGTCGGTGGCGGATCCGTTGGCGTCGTCCAGTCGGAGGATCTCGAAGCGCATGGTCTTCGTCATGGGCGTCTCCTTTCCTGGCCCCGTCGGGCGGGGCGGTTGCGGCTGAGTCGGTATCAGCCCCTGTGGGGTCCGGCGGGTCCGGCGGTGCGGCCGGATCACCCGGGTGGTACGTGCGGCGGTCTGCTGCGGCAAGGGCTCCCCCTACTTGCCTGGTGCGTCTGGTGCCTCGTGAACCACGGTGTCGTGGTGGTGCTACCGGGCCGTTGCCCGTCCGTGAAGTCCAGGTTTCGAATGGTTCGAACCGGCACGGGGGCCGGAATCATTCCCGGACAGAATCAAAGATTACCGTAACTAACGAATTTTGTCCTGTGTTGACGACGGTCGAACTTCCAGATGTGGTTCAGACCACTCCAGGCCGGTCAGCCCCAGAACGCGGCCAGCGCCTCAGCGGTGGCGGCCGGCTGCTCGGCCCCCGGGGAGTGGCCGGCGTCCTCGACGACCACCCGGCGGGCGCCCAGACGCTCGGCCATCGCGGTCTGCTCCGGTACCGGCCAGGCGTAGTCCCGCACCCCGGAGAGGACCAGCACGGGCAGCCTGGCGGTGACGGCGGCCAGCTCGTCCACCCGGTCCGGTGCGGCGACCAGGTGGCCGCCGGTGACGGCCAGCGCGCGCGGCACGCCGGCCACCCAGCGGCGGTGCAGGAACTCCGCCACCTCCGGCGTCGGGCGCTGCTTCTGGTCCCCGGAGCCCTCCTCCATCTGCCGCATGATCTGCCAGATCTCCTCCAGGCTCAGGACCGGGAGCGCGTCCAGCAGCAGCTTGGTGCGGGCCGCCTCGGCCGGGTCGATCGCGCCCGGCCCGGTGGACATCAGGGTCAGCGAGCGCCACGGCCCCGCCCCGGCCAGCACCGCCTCGCGGACCACCTGGCCGCCGAAGGAGTGCCCGAGCAGGTGCACCGGGCCGTTGTCCGCGGCCAGCGCCTCGCACAGCGCCCGCACGTCCGCGCCCAGCGCCTCGACCGCGTACGCGGCCGGGTCGTCCGGGCCGCCGGTCTCGTACTGGCCGCGCTGGTCGACGGCGGTCACCCGGTAGCCGGCCGCCGCCAGCGGCTCCAGCAGCGCGATGAAGTCCTCCTTGCTGCCGGTGAACCCGGGCACCAGCAGCGCCGAACCGCGCACCGGTCCGTCCGGCTCGGCCCGCAGCGCCGCGAACCCCCCGCGGGCGGTCGGCAGTCGCAGCGCCCGGGCGCAGCGGGGAAGGGTGAGGAACGGCGGCGTACTCATGCCCCGAGCCTAGGGCCTGTCCGCCGGATCTTGCCGGACACGCCGGAGGGGGCGAGCCGGGCCACCAGGGGCTCGGCCCGCCCCCTCCGGGGCGTGACGGATCAGCTCTCCGGGGTGGCCTCCGGGGCCGCGACGGCCTTGCGGGCGCGGGTGCGGCGGCGCGGGGCCGGGACCTCGGCGACGGCCTCGGCGGCCGGGGCCTCGGTGGCCTCGACCACCTCAGCGGCCTCGGCCTTCGGCTTGCGGGTCCGGGTCCGGCGCGGCTTCTCCTCGACCGCGACGGCGGCCTCGGCGGCCGGGGCCTCGGTGGCCTCGACCACCTCAGCGGCCTCCGCCTTCGGCTTGCGGGTCCGGGTCCGGCGCGGCTTCTCCTCGACCGCGACGGCGGCCTCGGCGGCCGGGGCCTCGGCCACCTCGACGGTCGCCTCGGTCGCCTCGGTCACCGCGGCGCCGGCCTCGGCGGCGGCGCCACCGCGCGAACGGCGGCGGCGACGACGCGGCGCGGCCTCGCCCTCGGCACCCTCGACGGCCGGAGCCGCCGTGGCGTCGACCTCGACGGCCTCGGCCGAGCCCTGCCCGGCCTCCTCGCCCGCCACCACGGAGCCCCGCCGGGTGCGGCGGCGCTCACGGGTGCGGCGCGGCTTCTCCTCGGTCGCCACCGCGGCCTCGGCGGCACCGGAGCGGCCGGAGCCGCTCCGCCCGCCCCGGCCCTTGCCGGAGCGCGCACCGCGCCCGCCGGTCTCGCCGAGGTCCTCGACCTCCTCCGCGCCGAGCCCGGCCCGGGTCCGCTCCGAGCGGGGCAGGATGCCCTTGGTGCCCGGCGCGATCTTCAGCAGCTCGTACAGGTGCGGCGAGGTGGAGTAGGTCTCCTCCGGGTCGTTGAACGACAGGTCCAGCGCCTTGTTGATCAGCTGCCAGCGCGGGATGTCGTCCCAGTCGACCAGGGTGACGGCGGTGCCCGAGGCGCCGGCCCGGCCGGTGCGGCCGATCCGGTGCAGGTAGGTCTTCTCGTCCTCCGGGCACTGGTAGTTGATCACGTGCGTGACGCCCTCGACGTCGATGCCGCGGGCGGCGACGTCGGTGCAGACGAGCACGTCGACCTTGCCGTTGCGGAACGCCCGCAGCGCCTGCTCACGGGCGCCCTGGCCGAGGTCGCCGTGGACGGCGCCGGCCGCGAAGCCGCGCTGGGTCAGCTGGTCGGAGACGTCGGCGGCGGTGCGCTTGGTCCGGCAGAAGATCATCGCCAGCCCGCGGCCCTCGGCCTGAAGGATGCGCGAGACCATCTCGACCTTGTCCAGCGAGTGCGCACGGAAGATGTGCTGCTCGATGTTGGCGACGGTCGCGCCGGTGTCGTCCGGGGCGGCCGCCCGGATGTGCGTCGGCTGGCTCATGTACCGGCGGGCGAGGCTGATCACCTGGCCCGGCATGGTGGCCGAGAACAGCAGGGTCTGCCGCTTGGCCGGCAGCATGGTGATGATCTTCTCGACGTCGGGCAGGAAGCCCAGGTCGAGCATCTCGTCGGCCTCGTCGAGGACCAGCGCGCGGACCTTGGACAGGTTCAGCTTCTTCTGCCCGGCCAGGTCCAGCAGGCGGCCCGGGGTGCCGACCACGATGTCGACGCCCTTGGCGAGTGCCTCGACCTGCGGCTCGTACGCCCGGCCGCCGTAGACGGCGAGGACGCGGACGTCGCGGACCTTGCCGGCGGTCTGCAGGTCGTTGGTGACCTGGGTGCAGAGCTCGCGGGTCGGGACGACGATCAGCGCCTGCGGGGAGTCGGAGAGCTGCTCCTCGGTGGCCCGGCCGGCGTCCACGTCGGCGCGCACGACGACCCGCTCGATCAGCGGGAGGCCGAAGCCGAGGGTCTTGCCGGTGCCGGTCTTGGCCTGGCCGATGACGTCGTGGCCGGTCAGCGCGACCGGCAGGGTCATCTCCTGGATGGGGAAGGGGTGGACGATGCCGACGGCCTCCAGGGCCTCGGCGGTCTCCGGGAGGATCCCCAGGTCCCGGAACGTCGTCTTGGTGGGTTCAGCGGTGGTGGACAGGGTGCTGCCTCTTCCGTGTGGAGGGGCCGAGAGCGAGCGGCGGGCGGGCAGCCGCGCGGCTGCGTACGGGCCTGGGCGGCCTGATTACAGCTGCGCGGACGCACAACCGCGCCGGTCCCTGCGGCCGGCCGGTGCGCGCTGCCCGGTACGGGGCGCGTCGCCGGCGGCGTCGGGGAGGATTCCCGTGAGGGACCTGCGCGGGACCTCCGCCAGGGGGCGTGGTCTCGGCGGCCCTCGCTCGGCCACTGATGCGGTGCCAAGGCTTGAAGTCCAAGCCATGGTCGGAGCCGATCGGCTCTCCGACCGGGCATCCGCGTACGTGAGTACCCGTGCCTCCGGTGCGGACACGTCCGGGTGGACGGCGCCGCTAGGGAGCGGGCTTGCGCGGGGCACCGAGACGGCGGTGACACCGTGCGAGCACGACGGGGCTCCGTACCACCATACAGTCAGGCGACGACTCGAACACGTGACGCGTCTGACATTGCCCCTGGCGACAGGTGTCGAACGCGCGGATCGGGGTGGTCACCCGGGTGCGCCGACCGGCGGCCGGTCCGGGTGGGGCGGCCCGCCGGGCGGGACTAAGGTGACAGGTCATGGAGACCCATGGTGAGACGCAGGACGCCGCCGCCCGTTCGATCGGGGACTGGGCCGAGTGCTCGGCCGACCCCGGCTACCGCGCGGCGGTGCTGGACCTGCTCGGCGCGCTCGCGTACGGCGAGCTGAGCGCCTTCGAGCGGCTCGCCGAGGACGCCAAGCTGGCCCCGGACCTCGCCGACAAGGCGGCGCTGGCCCGGATGGCCTGCGCCGAGTTCCAGCACTACCAGCGGCTGCACGACCGGCTCGCCGAGGTCGGCGCCGACCCGCAGGAGGCGATGCGCCCCTTCGTCGAGCCGCTGGAGCTGTTCCACCGGATGACCGCGCCCTCGGACTGGCTGGAGGGCCTGGTCAAGGCCTACGTCGGCGACGCCATCGCGACCGACTTCTACCGCGAGGTGGCCGTCCGGCTCGACGACGACACCCGCGAGCTGGTCCTCGGTGCCATGTCCGACACCGGCCACGCCCAGTTCGCGGTCGACAAGGTGCGCCAGGCGATCGAGGCGGACCCGCGGGCCGGCGGCCGGCTGGCGCTGTGGGGCCGACGGCTGATGGGCGAGGCGCTCAGCCAGGCGCAGCGGGTCGTCGCCGAGCGCGACGCGCTGTCCAACCTGCTGGTCGGCGGCCAGGTGCAGGGCTTCGACCTGGTCGAGGTCGGCAAGATGTTCAACCGGATCACCGAGGCGCACACCAAGCGGATGGCCGCCCTGGGCCTGGCCTCCTGAACCCGGGCCCGGCCTCCTGACCGACGGCGCTACGCCGGCCGGTGCCGCCGCGCGGCGCGGTGGGCGCCGGCCCGGTGCGGGTGGTGCCGGTGCGCCGGGGCCCGCCCGGCGGCCAGGTCGGGCCGGGCCAGCAGCGAGGTGAGCGCCGTCGAGGCGGCCGCCGAGGCCGCGATCGCCCCCGCCGGGTAGTGCCCGTCCAGTGAGAAGTGCGCGACGGCCCCGCCGACCAGCGCCGCCGCCAGCGCGGTGCCGAGGGTCAGCCCGCGCGGCGCGCGGTAGTACGTCGGCAGTGCCAGCAGCGCCGTCAGCCCCACGACCAGGCCGACGAGTGCGAAGGCGATCGACTGGACCAGCACTACTGCCTCCCCGGGGGCCGGCGCGGCCCCGCGGCCGCACTGTCGCCGTACCCCGGCCCACCCGGCCGTACACGCGACGGTGCCCCGCTCCCTGACGGGAACGGGGCACCGGGTGAACAGCTCAGATGGTGCCGAAACCGACCTTGCGGGCGGCCTGCTCGCCGATCTCCACGTACGCCAGGCGCTCGGCCGGAACGATGACGCGGCGGCCGTGCTCGTCGGTCAGCGAGAAGAGCTTCGAGGTGCCCTCCAGCGCCTTGGCGACCGCGCTCTCGACCTCATCGGCAGTCTGCGAGCTCTCGATCACGATCTCGCGCGGCGCGTTCTGCACGCCGATCTTGACCTCCACGGCTTCCGTCCCTCCTGGGTTGCAGCCTCCACGCGCGGGCACCGGACCGCCTGGGACAAGCGTTCGCGGCGACCGCGCCGTACGGCTTCACCATAGAGCACCGGATCACCGCGAACGCGAAGGTCGGTCGATCACCCCTACGCGGACGGGGCCTCCCCGCCCTCGCCGCCCGGGTGCATCGGGAAGCCCTTCAGCCCGCGCCAGGCCAGGCTGGCGACCAGCCGGACGGCCTCGTCGCGCGGGATCTCCAGGCCCTGCGAGAGCCAGTACCGGGCGGTGATCTGGGCCAGCCCGCAGACACCCGCGGCGAGCAGCTTGGACTCCGCCTCGGGCAGGTCGGTGTCCTCCGCGATCACCTTGCTGACCAGCGTCGCGCTCGCCTCGGAGGCCCGCTCGACCCGCTCGCGCACGGCCGGCTCGTTGGTCAGGTCCGACTCGAAGACCAGCCGGAACGCGCCCGACTCGCTGGAGACGTAGTTGAAGTACGCCTCCATGGTGTTGGCCACCCGCTGCTTGTTGTCGGTGGTCGTCGACAGCGCCTCGCGGGTCGACTCGACCAGCGCGTCGCAGTGCTTGTCCAGCAGCGCCAGGTAGAGCTCCAGCTTCCCGGGGAAGTGCTGGTACAGCACCGGCTTGCTGACCCCGGCGCGGTCGGCGATGTCGTCCATGGCGGCCGCGTGGTAGCCCTGCGCGACGAACACCTCCTGGGCGGCACCGAGCAGTTGTTCGCGGCGGGCGCTTCGCGGCAGGCGGGCACCGCGCGGGCGCTCCTGCGCCTCCTGGATGGCCGTCACGGCGCTCCTCACTTCGGGGTTGTTCGGGGCTGGCAAGAGGGCCGATTCTACTTTTCGGTAACCGTGTCCGCGTTCGGTGCGAACGAGAAAAGCGGACGGTCTCCTTGTCAGGAGCCCACAATACGGCGCTGACCTCGGCATCGGCAGTGGTGTGACGAGGGATGGGACGGCCCGGCCGTCCCCGGGTGCCGTGGGCCGGAGCTCACTACCATCGTCCACCATGAGCAGCGCTGAGCAGCAGGTACGTACGGTCGAGGTCCCCGGCGCGGTGCTCGCGGTGCACCGGCCGTCCGCCGACGGCGGAGCCCACACCCGCGAGCCCGGACTGTTCGTGCACGGGCTGGGCGGCTCGGCCGCCAACTGGACCGCCCTGATGGACCGCCTCGCCGGACAGGTCGACGCCGAGGCCGTGGACCTGCCCGGCTTCGGCCGCTCCGAGCCGCCGCTCGACGGCAACCTGACCGTCAACGGCCACGTTCGCGCGGTGATCGGCTACCTGGAGGCCTCCGGGCGCGGGCCGGTGCACCTGTTCGGCAACTCGCTCGGCGGCGCCGTCGCCGTCCGGCTCGCGGCGCTGCGCCCCGACCTCGTCCGCACCCTCACCCTGGTCTCGCCCGCCCTGCCCGAACTGCCCCCGCAGCACACCGCCTGGTCCACCGCGCTGCTCGCACTGCCCGGGGTCCCCACGTTGGTGCGCCACCTCCCGGCCGGTCTGCGCGGCGCCGAGCAGGCCGCCGACGACCTGCTGCGGCTGATCTACGGCGACCCGTCCAGCCTCTCCGCGGACACCCGGGCCGAGGCGGTGGCCGAGTACCGGCGCCGGCTGGAGGTGCCGCACGCCATGCAGGCGCTGATCGGCTCGGCCCGCGGAATCGTTTCGGCGTACACCGAGCGCGGCGACCAGGCGCTGTGGCGGCAGGCCGAGCAGGTGCGGGCGCCGGTGCTGCTGGTGTACGGGCTGCGCGACAAGCTGGTCGCCTACCGCTCCGCCCGGCGGGCCTGCGCGGCCTTCGCGGACGCCCGGCTGCTGGTGCTGCCGGACTCCGGGCACGTCGCGATGATGGAGCACCCCGACCAGGTGGCCCGGGCCGTCCGCGAGCTGATCGAGCTGGCCGATCGGTAGCGGGCCCCCCGGTAGCGGGCGGCCGGCGGGCCGGTCCGGCGGTAACGGCCCGCTTCGGGGCGAGGTCACGCCGTTTCACTCGTTCAGGTGGCAACCAGGCATGTGACCGATGGATCGCCGAGGGGCGGTCCTACCTTTCTGCTGCCGGACCGAACAGGTGTGGGGGAGGCCGTGGACGTCGCAGCAGTCGGCGGGCGGCCGGAGCAAGGGTCCCGGCGTGCGGCCCCGCGGCTTCTGGAGCCCCTGGACGGGGCAGCGACGTAGCCCCTGCGAAGGGGAGCGACAAAGGAGGTCTCCCGTGCGCGTTGCCCTGCTCACCGAGGGTGCCCGTCCGGATCCCCGGCGTGACGCCACCGCCTGGTGCGACCGGCTCGCCGAGGGCCTGCCGGAGCACGCCTTCGAGCTGTACCTGCTCACCGGGCCGGGCGGTTCCGGCGGCCCCGGCGAACCGCTCCCGCCGGTCTGGCACGGGGTGCGCGAACTGGCCCCGTGGGGGCGCCGCCCGGCCGGCCGGGCACCGGGCGCGCTGCGCAGACGGCAGTACGCCCGGGCGTACGAGGAACTGGTCGGGGCGCTGGTGATGCCGGGGGAGCGGGCCTCCTTCGGGCCCGGGCTGTACCGGCTGGCCGCGCTCGCCCGGGAGGACGGCGCGCTGCCCGCCTTCCTGGCCTCCGCGCACGCCCGGCGCACCCTGGAGCGGGTCTGGCGCCGGCCCGGCGCGGACACCTCGGCCGGGCAGCCGCTGCTCTGCGACGTCCTGGTCGCGGCGGACCTGCTGGAGCAGTGCCTGCGGCCGCTGTCCGCCCCCTGGTACGGCACCGGACCGGGCGGCCTCGGCGCCGCCGACCTGTGCCACGTGGTCGGCGGCGGACCGGCGGCGCTGCCCGCCTTGGTGGCCCGGCAGCTGCACGGGGTGCCGTTCGTGGTCACCGAGCACGGCCTGCACCTGCGCGAGCAGTACCTCGGCTACCGCGAGGCGCCGTACCGGTGGCCGGTCCGGGCCCTGCTGCTGGCGTTCTTCCGGGCGCTCACCGAGGAGACCTACCGGCAGGCCGCCGTGCTGACCCCGGGCAGCGCCCACGACCAGCAGTGGCAGCGCCGCTGCGGGGCCGACCCGGCGCGCACCCGGGTGGTGTACGAGGGCACGCCCGCGGTGGCCCGGGCGGCGGCCGGACCGGAGCCGAGAACGCCGACCCTGGTCTGGGCGGGCGCCCTGGAGCCGGGCCGGGACACCGAACTGATGCTGCACGCCTTCGCCCGGGTCCGCGCCGAACTGCCCGAGGCCCGGCTGACGATCCACGGCGAGGAGGCGGCGCCCGGCTACCGGGCGCACTGCGCGGCGGTGGCCGAGCGGCTCGGGGTGGCCCCGGCGGTGGACTTCGCCGGACGGCCCCGCTCGCTCGCCGAGGCCTGGGAGGGCGGCACGGTGGCCGTCTTCTCGGCGCTCTCCCAGCGCCGCCCCCGGCTGCTCGCGGACGCGATGCTGAGCGGCCGCGCGGTGGTGTCCACCGACGTCGGGGTGGCCCGCGAGGTGGTCGGCCCGACCGGGCTGCTGGTGCCCGCGCGGGACCCGCAGGCGCTGGCCGGCGCCTGCCTGGCCCTGCTGCGCGACGAGGAGCGGCGGGCCCGGCTCGGACTGGCCGGACGGCTGCGGGCGCAGGAACGCTTCGCCGTCGAGCCGGTGATCGGCGCCTTCCGGGAGATCTACCTGGAGCTGGTCTCGCAGTACCCGGCCTTCCCCGACGGCGGGCGCGGCGACGCCGTGGGGCGGGCGCCGCGGCCGTTCGCCCGGCCCGCCGAGTACTGGCTCGCGGACGGGCCGCGCCCGGACCCGGACGACTCCGGCTCCGCATCCGGCACCCCCGGGGCAGCGGCGGACGAGAGCGGTGAGGCCGGCGCGCAGGACCGGCCCGGCGCCCTCGCGGAGGCGGTCTGATGTCCGGCGGCGCGGCGGTCGGCAGCCCCGGACGCCCGGTGGGCGACCCGGTGCGCGAGGTGATGGCCGAGCACCGGGAACTCTGCGAGCGGGCCGTCGACCCGCTGGAGATCGCCGCCGGGCTGGAGGAGGCCGGGCTGGGCCCGGCGGCCGCCGCCCGCTGCCGGCACGCGGACCTGTTCTCGCTCGCCGAGGAGCTGTACGCGCGGGTGCCGCGCCGCCCGCCCGCGCCGGACCGGGGCCGCGAGCGCCAGTGCGGCGCCGCCGCCCGGGCGAGCCTCACCGCGGCCGCGCTGGCGGCGCTGCCCTGCGCGGCGGTGGCCGCGCTCGGCGCCCGCTGGCCGGTGCTGCTGTCCGCCGCCGTGCCGCTGGTGCTCGTCCCGGTGCTGACCGCGGAGCCGCCGGCCGCACCGCCCCCGCCGTTCACCGCCGCCCCGGCGGACGCCCTGGGCCCGGCACGGACCGCGCCGCCGCGCAGCGGCCCCCGGTGGCGCCCGGCGCGGGCCCTCGCCGCGGTGGGGTACGGGCTGGGCCTGGCCGCGCTGCTGCTGCTCCCGCCGGTCACGGCGGAGGACGAGCGGCTGACCGCCGCGCTGGTGCTGGCCGCGGCGGTGTCGGCCGGGTCGGCCGAGCGGGCGGCCCGCTGGTACCGGCAGGTCGGCCGCGGCCACCTCGCGGCGGCGGGCACCCTGGCCGAGTTCCGGGCCCGGATGCGGCCGGTCCTGCCGGTGGCCGTCGCACTGCACCTGGCGGTGCTCGCGGTGCTGAGCTTCGCCGCCCTCGCCGTGCTGACCGTCGTCGCGCCCCGCCCCGGCCCCGTCGGCGGGCTGCTGCACCAGGCCGCCGAGCGGGCCGGCACCGCGCAGTGGGCGGCGCAGGGCGTGCTGGGCCTGCTGCTGGTGCTGCCCGCGCTGCTGGCCCGCTGCGGCCGGACGACGGCCGCCGCGCTGGGCGCGCTGGCCGGTCCGGCGGCGACCCTGGCGCTGTTCGGGCTGGGCCACTCCGGCCGGTCGGCCGCCCTGCTCGGCGGCGGCGCGGTCGCGGCCGTGCTGCTGGCGTACGCCTGGACGGTGCTCGGCCGGGCCGGCTCGCACCGCTGATCCTTCCCCGCTCGACCCCGTTCCCCGCTCGATCCCGTTCCACCGTTGTTGATTTCAGTCCGCCAGGTCGCTCCCGACCTCGCTTCGTGGAAGGACGCCCCCGATGAGGGTGCTGCTGCTGGGCGCCGACGGCTTCATCGGCCGCCGGGTGACCGATCGTCTGCTCATGGACCAGGAGTTGCAGGTGACGGTGCTCGGCCGGCGTGACTCGGCCGACATCCGCTTCGACCTGACCACCGGCAGTCCGGGCGCGCTGGCGCGCTTCCTGGACGCGGTCGCGCCCCAGGTGGTGATCAACTGCGCGGGCGCCACCTACGGCAGCTCGCGCACCCTGATCCGGGCGAACACGCTGGCCGTCGCCACCGTCTGCGAGGCGATCCGGCGCAGCCGGGAGCCGGCCCGGCTGGTGCACGTCGGCTCGGCGGCCGAGTACGGCCCCGTGCCGGGCGGGGTGCCGGTGTCGGAGCACGCCGAGCCGCGGCCGGTCGGCCCGTACGGGGTGTCCAAGCTCGCCGGGACGGAGCTGGTGCTGGCCTCCGGGCTGGACGCGGCGGTGCTGCGGGTGTTCGACGTGGTGGGCCCGGGGGCGCCGACCGCCTCGCTGTTCGGGCGGCTCGCGGAGGGGCTGCGGCGGGCGCTGGAGCGGGACGAGTCCCAGGTGCGGATGCCGGACCTGTCCGGATACCGGGATTTCGTGGACGTGCGGGACGTCGCGCGGGCGATCCAGGCGGCGGCGGTGTCGGCCGCCACCGGGGTGATCAACATCGGCAGCGGGCACGCCGTCCGGGCCCGGGACGCGGCCCAGCTGCTGGTCCGGGCGTCCGGCTTCGAGGGGGCGATCGTCGAGGAGAACCGGCAGGTCCTGCTGCCCGCGCAGGCCGGCGGGCCGTCCGTCGACCACCTTCCGGGCCACCACCTGCCGGGCCACCGCCCGGAGGGGCCCCGGCCGGAGGGCCGGGTGGCGGCCGGGGAGCCGGTGCCGTGGCGGCAGGCGGACGTGCGCACCGCCCGGGACCGTCTCGGCTGGCGGACACAGGTGCCGCTGGAGGAGTCGCTCGGGGACGTCTGGCTGGAGACGGCCTGCCGGGTGTGACGGATCGCCGGGGGCGCGCCCGGCCCGTCGTCACCGGGCCGGGGCGTCGTTCGGGGTCGGCCGGGCGGTTCCACGATCCGACGTCGCCCGTCTCGCCCATCGGACGGGGTGTCTCGGAATAGCGGGCGGGCATGACACTGTTGGCGTAGAGAGCCACCCGCGTGGCGGAGCAACAAGCCCGTTAGAGGTTGGCCCTGGCCACCCGAATCAGACACCTATCGGAGTCCCCGTGTCGTTGCCACCCCTGGTCGAGCCGGCCGACGAGCTCACCGTTGACGAGGTCCGCCGGTACTCCCGCCACCTGATCATCCCCGACGTGGGCATGGCCGGGCAGAAGCGGCTGAAGAACGCCAAGGTGCTGTGCGTCGGCGCCGGCGGCCTGGGTTCGCCCGCGCTGATGTACCTGGCCGCGGCCGGGGTCGGCACGCTGGGCATCGTCGAGTTCGACGTGGTCGACGAGTCCAACCTCCAGCGCCAGATCATCCACGGCCAGTCGGACGTGGGCCGCTCCAAGGCGGAGTCGGCGCGGGACTCGGTCAAGGAGATCAACCCCTACGTCGACGTGATCCTCCACGAGGAGCGCCTCGACAACTCCAACGTCATGGAGATCTTCTCCGGCTACGACCTGATCGTGGACGGCACCGACAACTTCGCCACCCGCTACCTGGTGAACGACGCGGCGGTGCTGCTCGGCAAGCCCTACGTGTGGGGCTCGATCTACCGCTTCGACGGCCAGGCCAGCGTGTTCTGGGCCGAGCACGGCCCCTGCTACCGCTGCCTCTACCCGGAGGCCCCGCCGCCGGGCATGGTCCCGTCCTGCGCCGAGGGCGGCGTGCTGGGCGTGCTGTGCGCGTCCATCGGGTCGATCCAGGTGACCGAGGCCATCAAGCTGCTGGCCGGCGTGGGGGACCCGCTGGTCGGCCGGCTGATGATCTACGACGCCCTGGAGATGAACTACCGCCAGGTGAAGGTCCGCAAGGACCCGAACTGCGCCGTCTGCGGGGAGAACCCGACGGTCACCGAGCTGATCGACTACGAGGCCTTCTGCGGCGTCGTGTCGGAGGAGGCGCAGGCCGCCGCCGCCGGGTCGACCATCACCTCGAAGCAGCTCAAGCAGTGGCAGGACGAGGAGGAGGACATCTTCCTGATCGACGTCCGCGAGCCCGGCGAGTACGAGATCGTCAACATCCCCGGCGCGGTGCTGATCCCGAAGAACGAGTTCCTCATGGGCGACGCCCTGGAGAAGCTGCCGCAGGACCGCAAGATCGTGCTGCACTGCAAGTCGGGCGTGCGCTCGGCCGAGGTGCTGGCCGTGGTGAAGGCGGCCGGCTTCGCCAACGCCGTCCACCTGGGCGGCGGCGTGCTCGGCTGGGTGAACCAGATCGAGCCGCACAAGCCGGTCTACTAGAGATCCGAGACGTGGAAGGGGCCCGCCGTGCGGCGGGCCCCTTTTCGTGCGCCCGGAGCTCGTGCGCTCGGAGCCTTCGGGCGCTCAGAGCGCGCCGCGGCGCTGGAGCACGTTGTAGGAGATCCAGCCCGGCAGCACCGGCAGCCAGAAGGTGAGCGCCCGGTAGAGGAAGACCGCCGGGGTGGCGACCGCCGGCGGCACGTCCGCGACGGTCAGGGCACCGATCAGCGCGACCTCGACCGGGCCGATGCCGCCCGGGGTGGGGATCGCGGAGCCGGCCGCGTTGGCGGTCAGGAAGACCACCGCGACCGCCGAGAAGCTGATGTCGCCGCCGAAGGCCTGCACCGAGGCGTCCAGGCAGGCGGTGAACGAGAGGGTCAGCAGCAGGATGCCGCCGAAGCCGGTGATCAGCTTGCTGGGCGTCTGCATCAGGTCGAGCATCCGCGGCACCACGCCGAAGAACAGCGAGCGCAGCCGGCCCAGCACGAACCGGCGCAGCGGCGCCACCGCCGCCACCACCAGGGCCAGCACGGCGGCGGTCAGCACCCCGATGATCACCGCGCGGGAGGCCGAGAGGTCGCCGTTGGTCTGGCTGCCGGTGATCAGACCGAAGCTGAACAGCAGCAGCAGGTGCCCGGCCAGGCCGGCCAGCTGGGAGGCGCCGACCGAGGCCACCGCCTGGCCGGAGCGGATGCCGGCCTTCTGCAGGTAGCGGGTGTTGAGCGCGATGCCGCCGATCGCGGCGGGCGCGACCAGCTTGACGAAGGAGCCGGCCAGCTGGGCGGCCACGGTGCGCCGGAACGGCAGCTTCTCCGGGACGAAGCCGGTCAGGCTCATCGCGGCGGCGACGTAGCTGAAGGCGGCCGCCGCCAGCGCCAGCGCCGCCCAGCCCCAGTTCATCTGGGAGAGCTTCAGCTGGGCCGGCTTGATGGTGGTCAGCGCCAGGTAGGCGGCGAAGGTGAGCGCGATCACCATGATCAGGCTCTTCGGCTTCAGCCGCTCCAGCTTGGCCGGCTCCATCGGCGCCTCGGGGGCGATCTGCAGGATCTGGCCGCGGATCCGGCTCAGCAGGTCCTCGCCAGCCGCAGCGATGTCCTCCTCGGCCTGCTCCTGGGTGCGTTCGCCGGCCGCGACCTGCTCCAGCGCCCTGGCCCGGGCGGCGGCCTTGCGCTCCTTGCTCAGCTTCGACAGGTCGATCCTGGTGGAGCGGCTCATCCCGACCGGCTGGAGCAGTGGCAGTGCCTGCGCCACCCGGTCGGCGCCGAGGACGGCGTTGGCGGTGGCGACGGCCCGCTCGGGGCCGATCCGCAGCGCGAAGGTGGTGAGCAGCTGGGCGACGTCGATGCGCAGCGTCAGGTCGGTGGCCGCGATGTCGCCGCCGGACAGGTTGACCAGGCAGGCCGTCTTGCCGTCCACCACCAGCAGCGACTCGCCGGTGAGCCGGCGGTGCGCGATCCGGCGCTCGTGCAGGGCCGCCACCGACTCCCAGAGCGAGGCCATCACCTGGTCGGTGACCTCCTCGTCGGCGAGCTCGTCCAGCGGGCGGCCCTCGACGTTCTCGTAGACCAGGATCGCGGCGTCCGGGCCCAGCTCGGAGGTGGCGACCAGCTGCGGCGCGCGGGCGCCCGAGGCGGCGGCCGCGTACGCGATCAGCGCCTCCTGCTCCAGCGCCTGGCGCAGCGACTGGGGGCTGCGGCGCACCGCCACCGAGCGCAGCCGCAGCCGGCGCCAGGCCCGGTAGAAGAAGCCGGAGGCCTGCTGCTCGCGGTCGATGATGTGGACGTCCAGCGGCGGGCCGCTCTGCTGGGTGACGTAGTAGCGGCGGGTGCCGCCGGGCGCGTCCGGGGCGAGGTGCGCGCTGTCCGGGGTGAAGCCGACCTTGCGCAGGCCGATCATCAGGTGCTTGCCGGTGGGCCGGATGTTCGGCGAGCCGATCGCGTACAGGGTGCCGTAGGCGACGGACCAGCCGATCAGGACGGTGAGCAGCAGCGACAGCGGGGTGGTGTAGCCGCCGAGCAGCTCGGTGACCCCGCTGAAGACCACCACCACCCACAGCGCCACCCGCCAGCGTGGTCGGCTCGACATGCCGACCGCGGTCATGTAGGCGATCACCGGGGCGAGGTAGCCGTGCACCGGGTCGGTGAGGGTGCCGTTGCTGTTCATCGGCAGCCGGGTCAGGGCGTCCCGGATCTGTTCGGAGGCCCCCTCGGCCACCCACCAGTCGATGCCCAGCGAGACGCCGTAGGCGAGCACCGACGCGAGCACGCCGTCGGCGACCCGCAGGCCGTCGCGTTTGATCAGCCGCTCGACCGCGAAGGCCAGCGGCACGGCGAGCACCGCGACGCTGGACAGCAGGCCGGTGATGGTGGAGAGCACCGCGGAGAAGTGCGGCGCGTTGTCGGAGATGTCCTTCTCGATGCCGGTGGTGGTCGAGGTGGCGATGCCGGCCAGCACGAAGACGGCGACTATCCCGAAGACGCCGGCCAGGAAGCGGATCAGGTCGGACGGGCGGTGCGCCCGGGCGGCGAGCAGCGGCTCGTCGACGTCCAGGTGCGGGGTGTCGTCCAGCGGGTCGTGCGCGGCCGGTGCCGGCTCCGGCTCCGGTTCCCCGCCCTTCTCGCCGCGGCGGCCGGCGGACCCGTTGGCGGACCCGTTGGCGGACCCGTTCGAGGACCCGTCGGCGGAGCCTTTCGCGGACCCGTTGGCGGCGCCGTTCGTGGAGCCGTTCGGGCGAGGGGTCTTGATGGTCAGGTCCTTGATCAGGGACACTTCCGGCGTCGGCCCGGTCACGGGCTCACCGCCGGCAGCGGCGGGCACGTCGGCGGCGGACTCGTCGGAGCCCTTGTCCACGCCCACGTCAGCCGTCCCGGTCATCTGGTCTTGTCCTCGTATCACCACTCACCGCCCCGAAGATGGTGGCATGCCCCGGCCCCCCGTGCGGGACAGGGGCCGGATCGGGCGCGGCGGATCGTTCGTACGGGGCCGGGGTGCGGCCCCTGTAAGGAAGAATGCCGCAGGTGACGGACGTAACACAGGACGGCCCGGAAAATGCCCTGCCCGCCTTCGCCGAACTGGTGCTCGACCTGACCGAGCGGATTCCACCCGGCCGGGTGATGACCTACGGGGACGTTGCCGAGTACCTCGGCCAGGGCGGCCCCCGGCAGGTCGGCCGGGTGATGGCCCTGTACGGCGGCTCGGTGCCCTGGTGGCGGGTGATCCGCGCGGACGGCCGCCTGCTGCCCGGCCACGAGCACCGCGCCCTCGCCCACTACGGCGAGGAGGGCACCCCGCTGCGCGAGCTCGCCGACCCGCCCCGGGTCGACCTCCGCCGGGCCCGCTGGGACGGGCGGGGAATTCCGGCGAACACTCCGCACGGACGGGATTGACGGGGCAGGATCGTAGGCTCGATGCGGGCGGGCCCCGGCGGGCCCGCCCGGCCATGCTCCGCAGCACTACGTTCAGGACTTGTCCGTGAGTTCCCCCTACCGGCTCGTGCGCAGCCCGCTCGTCCAGCCCGCCCCGCCCGTGCTGGACGAGTACCAGCGTGCCGTGGTCGAGCACACCGGCGGCCCGCTGCTGGTCCTCGCCGGGCCCGGCACCGGCAAGACCACCACCCTGGTCGAGGCGGTCGCCCGGCGGATCGAGCAGGGCACCGACCCCGAACGCATCCTCGTCCTCACCTTCAGCCGCAAGGCCGCGACGGAACTGCGCGACCGGATGTCCGGCCGCCTCGGCGCCACCGCCGCCGCCCCCCAGGCCACCACCTTCCACTCCTTCAGCTACGCCCTGCTGCGCGCCCACCAGGACCCGCAGGACTACGCCGAACCGCTGCGGCTGCTCTCCGGCCCCGAGCAGGACGTCATGGTCCGCGAACTGCTGGCCGGCGGCGCCGAGGACGCCCGGCTCGGCGTCGGCACCATCCGGTGGCCGCTCGACCTGCGCGCCTGCCTCACCACCCGCGGCTTCGCCGACGAGGTCCGCGCCGTCCTCGCCCGCAGCCGCGAACTCGGCCTCGGCGAGGCCGAACTGGAACGCTTCGCCCAGGGCGTCCAGCGCCCCGACTGGGCCGCCGCCGCGCACTTCCTCGCCGACTACCTCGACGTGCTCGACCTGCGCGGCGTCCTCGACTACGCCGAACTCGTCCACCGCGCCGTCCTGCTCGCCGAACGCCCCGAGGTCGCCGAGGACCTGCGCCGGCGCTACGAGGTGGTCTTCGTCGACGAGTACCAGGACACCGACCCCTCCCAGGTCCGGCTGCTGCGCCAGCTCGCCGGCGGCGGGCGGGAACTCGTCGCGGTCGGCGACCCCGACCAGTCCATCTACGCCTTCCGCGGCGCCGACATCAACGGCATCCTCGACTTCCCGGACACCTTCCGGCAGGCCGACGGCAGCCCCGCCGAGGTCAAGGTGCTGCGCGTCTCCCGCCGCTCCGGAGCCGTCCTGCTCGCCGCCTCCCGGGAGGTCGCCCGCCGGATGCCGATGGGCCGGCTGCCCGCCGACAAACTCGCCCAGCACCGCGCCCTGCTGCCCTCCCGCGAAGGCGGCCGGGTCGAGGTCTACACCTACCCGACCCCCGGCGCCGAACTCGACTCGATCGCCGACCTGCTGCGCCGCGCCCACCTGGAGGACGGCGTGCCCTGGGGCGAGATGGCCGTCCTGGTCCGGGCCGGCGCCCGCTCCATCCCCGGCGTCCGGCGGGCGCTCGGCGCGGCCGGCGTCCCGCTGGAGATCGACGGCGACGACCTGCCGCTGCGCGACGAGCCGGCCGTCGCCCAGCTGCTGCTCGCCCTGCGGGTCTGCGCCGAACAGGGCCTGCGGGAGCGGCACGGCGACCCCGACGTGCCCGACCCGCTCACCGTCGACCTGGCGCACGCGCTGCTCACCGGCCCGCTCGGCGGCCTCGACGGCGCCGACCTGCGCCGCCTCGGCCGCGCCCTGCGCGAGGAGGAACGCGCCGCGCTGCGCGCCGACGGCAACCCCGCCGTCCCCCGCCCGGCCGGCGAGCTGATCCGCGAGGCCCTCGCCGAACCCGAGCGGCTGATCGCCCTCGACCCCGCCGGCGCCAGGCGCGCCCGCGACCTCGGCGTGCTGCTGCGCAAGGTCCGCGAGCTGCTGGCCGGCGGCTGCACCGCCGAGGACGCGCTCTGGGAGCTGTGGGACGGCAGCCGCCGCTGGCGCGAACGCCTGGAACGCGCCGCCCTGCGCGGCGGCGCCGCCGGCCGCAACGCCGACCGCGACCTGGACGCGCTGTGCGCGCTGTTCGAGACCGCCGCCCGCGCCGAGGAACAGGTCGCCGGCCACCGCGGCGCCCTCGACCTGCTCGCCGAGCTGGAGGCCCAGGACATCGCCGCCGACACCCTCACCGTGCGGGCGGTGCGCCCCGAGGCCGTCCGGCTGATGACCGCCCACCGCGCCAAGGGCCTGGAGTGGCGCCTGGTCGTCGTCGCCGGCGTCCAGGACGGCCTCTGGCCCGACCTGCGCCGCCGCGGCTCCCTCCTGGAGGCCGACCGGATCGGCCGCGACGGCCTCGCCGAACCGCTCTCCCCGGCCGCCCTGCTCGGCGAGGAACGCCGCCTCTTCTACGTCGCCGCGACCCGCGCCAAGGACCGGCTGATCGTCACCGCCGTCAAGGCGCCCGCCGACGACGGCGACGAACCCTCCCGCTTCCTGCGCGAGCTCTACCGCGAGGAGGTCGACCCGCGGACCGGGCGGACGGTGCGCCGCACCCCGCCGGTCACCGTCGAGGACGTCACCCACCGGCCGCGCCGCCCGCTGTCCGTCGCCGCCCTGGTCGCCGAACTGCGCGCGGTCACCGTCGACCCCGCCCGCTCGCCCGAGCTGCGCCGGGCCGCCGCCGAACGCCTCGCCGTCCTCGCCGCCGCCACCGACGAGGACGGCCTGCCGCTCGTCCCCGCCGCCCACCCCGACCGCTGGTGGGGCCTGGACGACCCGACGTCCGCCCCCGAGCCGCTGCGCAGCGCCGATCTGCCGGTGCGGCTGTCCGGCAGCGGCCTCGAACAGCTGGAGAACTGCTCGCTGCAGTGGTTCCTCGACAAGGAGGTCAAGGCGCACGGCGCCGGCTCCGCCGCCCAGGGCTTCGGCAACGTCGTCCACGCCCTCGCCGACGAGGTCGGCTCCGGCCGCGCCCCCGCCGACCTCGCCGTCCTGATGGAACGCCTGGACACCGTCTGGGACGCGCTGGCCTTCGACGCGCCCTGGAAGTCCCACCAGGAGAAGACCGAGGCCCGCGCCGCGCTGGAGCGCTTCCTCAACTGGCACGTCCTCGAACGCGGCCGCGACCTCGTCGCCACCGAGCACGGCTTCGACGTCGTCCTCGACGTCGGCGGCGTCTCGGTGCGCATCCGCGGCTCGATGGACCGGGTCGAGAAGGACGAGGCCGGGCGCGCCTACGTGGTCGACTTCAAGACCGGCAAGCAGATCCCCACCGACAAGTCCCTGCCCGAGCACAAGCAGCTCGCCGTCTACCAGCTGGCCGTCCGGGCCGGGGCGCTCAACGAACTGCCCGGCTTCGCGCACCGCCCGCCGGCCACCGGCGGCGCCGAACTCGTCCACCTGCGCGAACCCGCCGCCAAGGCCGCCCAGGACGCGCCCAAGGTGCAGCGGCAGGAGCCGCCCGAGGGCGAGCCGTGGATCGAGAACCTGCTCGCCGAGGCCGCCGGGAAGGTCCTCGCCGAACGCTTCGTCCCGCAGACCGGCGGCGGCTGCGACCGCTGCGCCTTCCGCCGCAGCTGCTCCGCCCAGCGGGACGGCGCGCAGCTGGTCGAGTAGCCCGGCCGGGGAAGATCGTCGGACGAAGGTTGTCCGCCGTTCCGGTTAACGTTGCTGGGTGACCGCCGTGCTCAGCCATCCCGACCAGCTCAAGGAGCTGCTGGGCATCCCGTTCAACCGGGAGCAGATGGCGGCGATCGGCGCCCCGCTGGAACCGGCCGTGATCGTGGCCGGCGCCGGCTCCGGCAAGACCACGGTGATGGCCGCCCGGGTGGTCTGGCTGGTCGGCTCCGGCGCCGTCCGGCCCGAGGAGGTGCTCGGCCTCACCTTCACCAACAAGGCCGCCGGCGAGCTCGCCGAGCGCGTCCGCGCGGCCCTGCTGCGAGCCGGGGTCGTCGACCGGGAGGACGCCGAGCCGCTCGGCGAACCGGAGATCTCCACCTACCACGCCTTCGCCGGCCGCCTCCTCAAGGAGCACGGCCTGCGGATCGGCATCGAACCGGACGTGCGGCTGCTCGCCGACGCGACCCGCTTCCAGCTCGCCGCCAAGGTGCTGCGCACCGCCCGCGGCCCGTTCCCGGCGCTCACCGGCACCTTCGCCAACCTGGTCGCCGACCTGATCGCCCTGGACGGCGAACTCGCCGAACACCTGGTCGAGCCGGACACCCTGCGCGCCCACGACGAGGAACTGCTCGACACCCTCGCGACCGCCAGACTGAGCAACGACGACCTGCGGGCCGTGCCGGTCACCGCCCGGGCCCGGCTGGAACTGCTGCGCCTCGTCGAGGACTACCGGCGCCGCAAGCAGGCCGCCGGGCTGATGGACTTCGGCGACCAGATAGCCGCCGCCGCCCGGCTCGCCCAGCAGCGCCCCGAGGTCGGCGAGCAGCTGCGCGGCCACTTCCGGGTCGTCCTGCTCGACGAGTACCAGGACACCTCGGTCGCCCAGCGGCTGATGCTCGCCGGACTCTTCGGCGCCGGCACCGGCCACCCGGTCACCGCCGTCGGCGACCCCTGCCAGGCGATCTACGGCTGGCGCGGCGCCTCCGTCGCCAACCTCGACGAGTTCCCCCGGCACTTCGCCGGGCCCGGCGCCCGCCCCGCCACCCGGTACGCGCTCAGCGAGAACCGTCGCAGCGGTGGGCGGCTGCTCGCCTTCGCCAACGAGCTGGCCGCGCCGCTGCGCGCGATGCACGAGGGCGTCGAGGCGCTGCGCCCGGCCCCCGGCGCCGAACTCGACGGCTACGTCCGGGCGGCGCTGCTGCCCACCCACGCCGCGGAGGTCGACTGGCTCGCCGACTCGATCGCCCACCTGGTGCGCACCGGCACCGCGCCCGGCCGGATCGCGGTGCTGTGCCGGGGTGGCGCGGCCTTCCCGGACATCCACGCGGCGCTGGTCGCCCGCGAGGTGCCGGTCGAGGTGGTGGGCCTGGGCGGGCTGCTTCAGCTGCCCGAGGTCGCCGACCTGGTGGCGGTCTGCGAGGTGCTCCAGGACCCGACCGCCAACGCCGCGCTGGTGCGGCTGCTGATCGGCCCGCGCTGGCGGATCGGCCCGCGCGACCTGGCGCTGCTGGGCCGCCGCGCCGCCGAGCTGGTGCGCACCGACCGGCCCGAGGGCGTGGAGGCGCTGGCCGCCGCCGTCGCCGAGGCCGACCCCACCGAGACCGTCTCGCTGGCCGACGCGCTGGAGACCTTCCTCGACGCGGACCAGGACGACGAGCTGCCGTTCTCGGCCGAGGCCCGGGTCCGCTTCGCCCGCCTCGCCCGGGAGCTGCGCGAGCTGCGCCGCTCGCTCGCCGAACCGCTGATGGACGTGCTGCACCGGGTCCTCGCGGTCACCGGCCTGGAGGTCGAACTCGCCGCCTCCCCGCAGGCGTTGGCGGCCCGCCGGCGGGAGACCCTGCACGCCTTCCTGGACGTCGCGGCCTCCTTCGCCGACCTCGACGGGGATCCCGGCCTGGCCGCCTTCCTCGGCTTCCTGCGCGCCGCCCAGGAGTACGACCGCGGCCTGGACGCCGGCCTGCCCGGCGGCGAGGACACCGTGAAGGTGCTCACCGCGCACAAGTCCAAGGGCCTGGAGTGGGACGTGGTCGCCGTCCCCGGGCTGGTGAAGGGCGCGTTCCCGTCCGCCACCCCGCGCGAACGCTGGACCAGCACCAAGCGGGTGCTTCCGCACGCCCTGCGCGGCGACGCGGCCACCCTGCCGGACGTGCGCGGCGGGTGGAACAACAAGTCCATGGCCGCGTTCAAGCAGCAGCTCGCCGAGCACTCCGGCACCGAGGAACTGCGCCTGGGCTACGTGGCGTTCACCCGGCCGCGCGCGCTGCTGCTGGCCTCCGGCCACTGGTGGGGGCCGAGCCAGAAGACCGTCCGCGGCCCGTCCGCCTTCCTGGAGCAGCTGCGCGAGCACTGCGAGCGGCCCGGCGCGGGCGAGGTGGAGCAGTGGGCCGAGCAGCCCGAGAAGGGGAGCGAGAACCCGGCGCTGGCCGCCCCGGCCGAGCGCCCCTGGCCGCTGCCGCTGGACCCGGCCGCGCAGCACGCCCGCCGCCGGGTCGCCGAGGTGGTGCACGCCCGCCTCGCCGGCGTACCCACCCCGGAACCGGAGCCGATGGCCGTCGAGGACCAGCGGCAGGTGGCCTCCTGGGACCGCGATCTCACCGCGCTGCTGGGCGAGTTGGAGCGCTCCCGGCGCAGTGTGCGGGAGGTGCCGCTGCCCGCCGCGCTGTCCGCGACCCAGCTGCTGCGGCTGGCCGCCGACCCGGACGGCTTCGCGCACGACCTGGCCCGGCCGATGCCGCGCCCGCCGCAGCCGGCCGCCCGCCGGGGCACCCGCTTCCACGCCTGGGTGCAGTCCCGGATCGAGCCGCTGCTGCTGATCGAGCCCGGGGCGCTGCCCGGCGCCGACGAGGACGGCATCGAGGACGAGCAGGACCTGGAGCGGCTCAAGGAGGCGTTCCTGCGCACCCCGTACGCGCAGCGCCGGCCGCACCGGGTGGAGGCACCGTTCCAGCTGGTGCTCGGGGGGCGGGTGGTGCGCGGCCGGATCGACGCGGTTTACCGGGACGATGACGCGACGTCAGGATCCGGTGGTGCGTCACGCTACGAAGTGGTGGACTGGAAGACCCACCGGGAGGAGACCGCCGACCCGTTGCAGCTGGCGGTCTACCGGATCGCCTGGGCCGAACTGGCGGGCGTCGAGCCGGAGCAGGTCACGGCTTCGTTCCTGTACGTCCGCAGCGGGCGGATCGAGCGTCCGACAGGACTTCCCGACCGAAAAGAGTTGGAACGGCTCCTGATCGGGAACAGTGAAGAATGAGTCACGGAGAGCATCCAAGTCATCACGACAAGGGCCGAAACCTGTGCGTCGTGCACGTTTCGCGCCTATTGTGGGGTCGGTAACCGGTCAACCCCCGTACTCCGGCCGCCAGCAAGGACCGCATTCCCCAACCCTCAGTCATCACCGCAGGTGCCCAAGGGCATCGGCGTCTTCTGCTGGAGAGACCGAAGTTGAGCGCGACCGGATGGATCAGAGAGCGGTTCACCGGGCCGACCCCGGGACCCGCTCCGGGCGCGACCGGCACCTGGCCGAGGACGGCGCTCGCGCTGCCGTTCATCGGCATGGCGCTGATCGTCGCCCTCGACTACGTCAGCAACACCGAGGTGACGGTCGAACCGGCCCTCACCGCCGTCCCCGCGCTGGCCGCCGTGGTCAGCCGCCGGACCTGGTACCCGCTGGTCATCGGCCTGTGCACCGAGGCGGTGGCCTTCCTGATGGCCTTCCGCGGCGACGCGCTCGGCGAGTCCGTGCACGCCGCCAGCGTCATCGCGGTCCTGCTGGTCGCCGCGATCGGCTGGGTCAGCGCCACCCTGCGGCTGCGGCAGGAACGGGCCCTGGCCGACGCCCAGCTGGTCGCCTCGATCGCCCGCCGGGTGCTGCTGCGGCCCGTCCCCGAGCGGGTCGGCACCGTCCGCGCGGCCGTCCACTACGAGGCCGCCGCCGCGCACGCCCGGATCGGCGGGGACCTCTACGAAGTGGTGCACACCCGGCACGGCGTGCGGGCCGTGGTCGGGGACGTGCGCGGCAAGGGCCTCGGCGCGGTGGAGACCGCCGCCGCCGTGCTCGGCGCGTTCCGCGAGGCCGCCCACCAGGAGCCCGCGCTGGAGAAGGTGGCCGGCTGGCTGGCCGTCAGCCTCGACCGGGCCCTGCACGAGAACGACCACCCCGGAGTGGAGGAGGAGTTCGTCACCCTGGTGCTGATCGGCGTCGGCCCCGACGGCGCCGCCGAGCTGGTCAACTGCGGCCACCCCGCGCCGCTGCTGCTGCGCGCCGGCGAGGCCGTGAGGCCGCTCGAACTCGCCGAGACCGTACCGCCGTTGGGCGTCCTCGACCCGGCCGACGTGCGGCCGCCGGTGCACCGGGTGCCGCTGCGCCCCGGCGACCGGGTGCTGCTGTTCACCGACGGCGTGATCGAGGCCCGCGACCGCACCGGCGCCTTCTACCCGCTCGCCGAACGGTTCCCGCGCTGCGCCGACGGCCGCCCGGCCGACGTCCTGCGGCGCCTGCACGAGGACGTGGTGCGCCACGTCGGCCGCCAGCTCGGCGACGACGCGGCGATGCTGCTCCTCCAGTACGACCCCGACCAGCCGCCCGCCCAGACCGCCCACCTGCCCCAGCAGAACGGCGTCCTGACCAGGCGCTGAGCTTCAGGGCCTGTCTGACACCCGCCGGGCGCGAATTGTCGGACAGGCCCTACAGCGACACCTCGACCAGCAGCGGCCGGTGGTCTGACACGCCCGCGCGCGGGGCCGCCGCCGGCCCCACCGCGGTGCGCGGCACCCCGACCGCCAGCACGTGGTCGAACTGCACCGCCGGGCGGTGCGAGGGGTAGGTCGGGGTGCGCGCCAGGTCGTACCAGCCCTGGAGCCGGGGGCGCGGCTCACGCACCCGCCGTCGGCGCGGCCCGGCCAGCGCCGGCCGGGCCCGGCGGGCCGCCCGCAGCTCCCGCACCCGCACCCGCGGCGCGGTGCGCTCCAGCGCGGTCGCCCCGCCCAGCACCGTGCGCGGCACCGCGCCGACCAGGTTGAAGTCGCCCAGCACCAGGTACGGCTGCGGCAGGTCGGCGATCCACCGCCGGATGCCGGCCAGCTGCGCCATGTTCCAGCCGGGCACGAAGGACAGGTGTGCCGCCACCACGGTGAACGGACCGCGGTCGCCCTCCAGGACCGCCGCCAGGGCCGCCCGCGGCTCGTCCGGCACCGGGGTGAGCCCGCGCCGCCCGGCCACCCGCAGCGGCAGCCCGAACGGCGCCGGGGCGAACCGGCGGGCCCGCCAGTGCAGCACCGGCAGCCGGGTCAGCAGCGCCGTCCCGTACGAGGGCGCGGCCTCGTCGCCCACCTCGGCGGGCCCGTACACCCGCAGGCCGCCGGGCGTCGACGGGTCCGGCAGCCAGCCGGCCACCGGCGCCGGGCGCCCGTGCAGCGCCGCGGCGAAGCGCCAGTCGGCGGCGCCCATCGCCTTGGCCGCGACCGCGCTCTGGTCGGTGCCGCCCGAGCGGGCCTGGTAGCGGTCGACCTCCTGGAGGGCCAGCACGTCGGCGTCCAGCGCGGTCACCGCCTCGGCCAGCGGCCCGCCCGCGTCGACCGGGTAGGGCCGCGGGGCGCCGTCGGGCGCGAGCGGCTGACCGTGCAACAGGTTGAAGGTGGCGATGCGCAACTGGCTCACACCGCACGACGGTACCCGGTCGCGGGGGAGGGGGTGCCGCTTGAGCGCGCGGGGCATACCGGGTATACATACTCGGTATGTCCATCCGTCACGGATTGCTCGCCCTGCTCGACCAGGGCCCGCGCTACGGCTACCAGCTGCGCACCGAGTTCGAGGCGCGCACCGGCGCCACCTGGCCGCTCAACGTCGGGCAGGTCTACACCACGCTCTCCCGGCTGGAGCGGGACGGCCTGGTCGAGCCCGCCGGGGAGGACGAGGAGGGGCACCAGTTCTACGCCGCCACCGAGGCCGGCCGGACCGAGCTGCGGGCCTGGTTCGACACCCCGGTGCCCCGGACCAACCCGCCGCGCGACGAACTCGCGATCAAGCTCGCCATGGCGGTGACCGTCCCCGGGGTGGACGTCACCGCCGTCGTCCAGGGCCAGCGCCGGCACAGCATCAAGGCGCTCCAGGACTACACCCGGCTCAAGGGCCGCGCACTGGCCGGCGAATCCGCGCCCGGCGCCGCGCGGTCCCCGGGCGCGGACCTCGCCTGGCTGCTCGTCCTCGAACAGCTGATCTTCCAGACCGAGGCCGAGATCCGCTGGCTCGACCACTGCGAGACCCGGCTCGCCCAGCAGGCCGAGATCGAACAGGCCCGCGCCGCCGACGCCGCGAGCGCCACCGGCACCGCGAGCGCCACCGAGCCCAAACCCGCCCGCTTCGGCCGCCGCCGCTCACGCACCTGAACCCGGCGGCCCGACGGCCGCCACCGAACCACCGGCCCGGACACCCACCCGGGCCCGGAACAGCAAGGGGGGAATCGTGTCCAACACCGACCCGATCCGGCAGACACCGGTGCTGCACCTGGAGAACGTCACCCGCGTCCACGGACAGGGCGCCGCCGAGGTGCGGGCCCTCAACGGCGTCGACCTGATGGTCCACCCCGGCGAGTTCGTCGCCGTCATGGGGCCCTCGGGCTCCGGCAAGTCGACCCTGCTCACCCTCGCCGGCGGCCTGGACAGCCCGACCGGCGGCCAGGTCCTCGTCGAAGGCGTCGCCCTCGGCGGCCTCAGCCGCAAGAAGCTCGCCCAGGTCCGCCGCCGCTCCATCGGCTACGTCTTCCAGGACTACAACCTGATCCCGGCCCTCACCGCCGCCGAGAACATCTCGCTGCCCCGCGAACTCGACGGCCTCTCCGCCCGGGCCGCCCGCCGCGAGGCGCTCGCCGCCCTGGAGGAACTCGGCATCCCCGAACTCGCCGACCGCTTCCCCGACGACATGTCCGGCGGCCAGCAGCAGCGCGTCGCCATCGCCCGCGCCCTGATCGGCGACCGCCGCCTCGTCCTCGCCGACGAGCCCACCGGCGCCCTCGACTCCACCACCGGCGAGGCCGTCCTCGCCGTCCTGCGCGCCCGCTGCGACGCCGGCGCCGCCGCCATGATGGTCACCCACGAGGCCCGGCACGCCGCCTGGGCCGACCGCGTGGTCTTCCTGCGCGACGGCCGCATGGTCGACGAGAGCTCCAGCCAGAACGCCGCCAGCCTGCTCGTCAGCGCCGCCACCAACAGCATCAAGGAGGGCGAGTGAAGCCCGGCGCCTGGCGGGTCGCCCTGCGCATCGCCCGCCGCGACGCCCTGCGCGCCAAGGGACGCAGCGCCCTCGTCATCGCCATGGTCGCGCTGCCCGTCCTCGGCGTCACCGGCGCCGACGTGGTCTTCCGCAGCGCCGAACTCGACCCCGCCGAGCGGGTCGTGCGCGTCATGGGCCAGGCCGACGGCGAACTGCAGATGCTCGAACGCGGCGCCACCGTCCTCCAGGCGCCCGACCCCGACCAGGGCACGCGCACCAAGAGCCCGGACGAACCCGACAGCCACGGCAAGCGCAACCCCAACCCCCAGTACACCCCCGCCCAGCGCCGCAGCCTCGACACCGAACCCGCCGAACTGGCCCGGCAACTGCTCCCGCCGGGCACCACCCTGACCCCCGAACGGCAGGGCCCCTACACCGCCGTCAGCACCGTCGAGGGCCTGCTCAGCAGCCAGACCTCCGAGGCCGACCTGACCGACCCGATCTGGCACGGCCGGGTCAACCTGACCTCCGGCCGCGCCCCCGCCAAGGACGACGAGGCCGCCGTCACCCGGGAACTCCTCGCCCGCTCCGGCCTCAAGCTCGGCGACCGCACCGCCGTCCGCGGCCTGGAGTCCACCCCCTTCACCATCACCGGCGTCGTCGAGTACCCCGGCGAACTGAGCGCCGTCGAACTCATCGCCCGGCCCGGCACCCTGATCCAGCGCTTCCACCAGGCCACCGGCAACCGCGCCAACCGCCTCGACGGCCCCGACACCGCGCCCACCCGCTGGCTGGTCACCCTGCCCGCCGGCACCGGCCTCGACTGGGCCAAGGTCCAGGAGCTCAACGGCTACGGCTTCGCCACCACCTCCCGCGCCGTCCTGCTCGACCCGCCGGCCCGCGCCGACGTGCCCTACTACGTCGAGCAGGACCAGCGCACCGCGGGCGGCGGCTCCTACTTCAACCGCACCTCCGTCGTCATCCTCGCCACCGTCGTCGGCATGGCCCTGCTGGAGATCGTCCTCCTCGCGGGCCCCGCCTTCGCCGTCGGGGCACGGCGCTCCCGGCGGCAGCTCGGCCTGCTCGCCGCCGGCGGCGGTGACCGCGCCCACGTGCGCGCGGTCGTCCTCGGCGGCGGCATCGTCCTCGGCGTCACCGGCGCCGCCGTCGGCCTCGGCCTCGGCGTCGGCCTGGTCGCCCTGCTGCGCACCCAGGCCGAGGAGTACGCCGGCAAGCGCTTCGGCCACTTCGACCTCCAGCCGCTCGACCTGGCCGGCGTGCTCCTGGTCGGCCTGGTCACCGGCCTGCTCGCGGCGGTCGTCCCGGCCGTCCAGGCCTCCCGCCAGGACGTCGTCGCCGCGCTCACCGGCCGCGACTCGCTCAAGCCGCCGAGCCGCCGGCTCGCCGTCCTCGGCCTGCTGATGCTCGCCGGCGGCTCCGCGCTCGCCCTGCTCGGCTCCACCCGCGGCTTCGGCAACCGCAGCCTGGCCGTCCTCGGCGGCTCCGCCGTCGCCGAACTCGGCATGGTCGCCCTGACGCCCTACCTGGTCGGCCTGTTCGGCAAGCTCGGCCGCGGGCTCCCGCTCGGCCCCCGGTTCGCCCTGCGCGACTCCGTCCGCCACCGCGGCCGCACCGCGCCCGCCGTCGCCGCCGTGATGGCCGCCGTCGCCGGCTCCGTCGCCGTCGGCGTCTACCTCGCCAGCTACGACGCGCAGTACGAACGCGAGTACGTCGCCGCCGGGCCCTCCGGCGCCGTCATCCTCGGCGGCGGCGGCTTCCTCGGCGGCTCCGACGACAAGCTGCTGCCGCAGATGCGCGACGCGGTCGAACGCAACCTGCCCGCCCTCGGCCCGCGCGCCGACGTCCAGCGGGTCGGCTACAAGGACTGCTCCTCCGGCGGCGACTGCGGCTACGTCCGCGTCGAACTGCCCAAGGACCTGCGCTGCCCCCTCTACGGGGACGACACCCACCACACCTCCGACGAGATCGACGGGATCCTGAGCAGCGACCCCCGCTGCCACAGCGACCGGCGCGGCAGCCACTTCGGCGACCTCACCGCCGGCGACGCCACCCTGCTGCACAACCTCTACGGCGTCACCGACCCGGCGGCCGGGCAGGCCCTCGCCGCCGGCAAGGCCGTCGTCTTCGACCCGCGCTACGTCAAGGACGGCAAACTCGTCCTCGAACTCAACGAGCCGATGACCTTCGGCGCCGACGGCCGCGCCCAGGGCAAGCCCGTCCGCACCGAGATCACCGTCGACGCCGTCCTGGCGCCCGCCGGGATCCCCGCCGTCGGCCAGGCCGTGCTCAGCCCGCAGACCGCGAGCCGACTCGGCCTCACCACCGCCCCGGCCGGCTCGGTCTGGCTGCCCGACGCCGCCCCCACCGACGGCGCCGAGCAGAAGACCAGCGGCGCCCTCGCCAAGATCACCGAACACACGGTGCTCAGGATCGAACGCGGCTACCAGTCCAAGGGGGGCCTGGTCGGCCTCGGCCTGACCGTCTTCGCCGGCCTCGTCGCCCTCGGCGCCGCCGGCATCGCCACCGGACTCGCCGCCGCCGACTCCCAGCGCGACCTCACCACCCTCGCCGCGGTCGGTGCCGAACCCCGGATCCGGCGCACCCTCTCCGGCTTCCAGTGCGGAGTCATCGCCGGCATGGGCAGCCTGCTCGGCGTGGTCTGCGGGATCGTCCCGGCCGTGGCGCTGCGCAAGGTCCAGGGCGCGGAGAGCGCCTTCCCCGGGATGAGCGCCGCGGAGATCGCGAGCAAGTCCGCCGTGGTGTTCCCGTGGCCCACGATCGCCGCGACCGTGATCGTCCTGCCGCTGCTCGCGGCGGGCCTGGCCGCGCTGCTCACCCGCTCGCGGATCCCGCTGCTGCGCACCACCGGCTGAGCGGCCCGCGCCCCGGCGGCCGAGCCCGCATGTGCCCTCCGTCACCCCGATCGCCCGCCCGTGGCGTCGGGGTGACGGAGGTTACAGCCCCCGGGGCGACCGGCAGCCGGACCGCCGGGGCGGGCACCCACACGGGCGAACTACAGTCGTCGGTATGACGAGAACCCCGGACAGCGTCGTCCGCTCCTACATCGACCGGCACCAGGCCGACTTCCTGGCCGACCTCGCCGAATGGCTGGCCATCCCCTCGGTCTCCGCCGACCCCGACCGCGCCGGCGACGTGCGGCGCTCCGCCGAGTGGCTGACCGCCAAGCTGCGCGCGACGGGCTTCCCGGTGGCCGAGGTGTGGGAGACCGACGGGCTGCCCGCGGTGTTCGCCGAGTGGCCGTCCGGGGACCCGTCCGCGCCGACCGTCCTGGTCTACGGGCACCACGACGTGCAGCCCGCCGCCAAGGAGGACGGCTGGGACACCGAGCCGTTCACCCCGACCGTGGTCGACGGGCGGCTGTTCGCCCGCGGCGCGGCCGACGACAAGGGCCAGGTGTTCTTCCACACCCTCGGGGTGCGCGCCCACCTGGACGCCACCGGCCGCACCGCCCCCGCCGTCAACCTCAAGCTGCTGGTCGAGGGCGAGGAGGAGTCCGGCTCGCCGCACTTCGCCGACCTGGTCCGGCGCGAGGCCGCCCGGCTGGCCGCCGACGTGGTGGTCATCTCCGATACCGGCATGTGGTCCGCGACCACGCCGACCGTCTGCACCGGCATGCGCGGCCTGGCCGACGCCGAGATCGACCTGTACGGGCCGGACAACGACGTCCACTCCGGATCCTTCGGCGGCGCCGTCCCCAACCCGGCCGCGGTCGCGGCCGAGCTGGCGGCCGGCCTGCACGACGCCGACCGCAAGGTCGCCATCCCGGGCTTCTACGACGGCGTGATCGAACTGACCGAGCAGGAGCGCGCGCTCTTCGCCGAACTGCCCTTCGACGAGGAGCAGTGGCTGAAGGTCGCCAAGTCCCACGGCACCCGGGGCGAGGCCGGCTACTCCACCCTGGAGCGGGTCTGGGCCCGGCCGACCGCCGAGGTCAACGGCATCTGGGGCGGCTACACCGGCCCCGGCGGCAAGACCATCGTGCCGTCCTCGGCCCACCTCAAGCTGTCCTTCCGGCTGGTCGCCGGGCAGGAGGTGGAGAAGGTCCGCGAGGCCGTCCGGGCCTGGGTGACCGCGCGGGTGCCCGAGGGCGTCCGGTTCGAGCTGGCCTTCCCCGGGGCGACCCGGCCCTGCCTGACCCCGCTGGACCACCCGGCGCTGCGCTCCACCGTGCGGGCGATGGAGCGGGCGTTCGAGCAGAAGATCCTCTTCACCCGCGAGGGCGGCTCCGGCCCCGCCGCCGACCTCCAGGACGTGCTCGGCGCGCCGGTGCTGTTCCTCGGCGTCTCGGTGCCCTCGGACGGCTGGCACTCGGTCAACGAGAAGGTCGAACTGGACCTGCTGGCCAAGGGCGTGGAGACCGCCGCGTACCTGTGGGCCGACCTGGCCGAGAACTTCCGGCCCGGCGCGTGACCCGTTCCCGGTCACACCATGGCAGTCAGATCACTCATCCGGATGATTCATCACGTGGGGATGGAACGAAGTGAGCACCGTGCCTGAGACCGAACGCCCACTGCACCTGGCACTGGCCCGGGCCGGGGTGGACCGGGCGGCCCAGCACCGGTTCGACGAGCCCTGGCTGGCGGCGGCCTGGAGCCACCCGGCCACCCGGGTGCTGCCGATCGCCGGCGGCGAGGCGTTCGTCGTCGACACCGCGCAGGGCACCGAACTCGTGCTGCTGCCCTCGTTCGAGGCGCCGCAGACCGGGGACCGGTACTTCCTCGGCACCGACGAGGACGGCGTCTCGTACTTCGCGCTGGCCGGTGAGAGCCTGCCGGGTCGGCTGGACGGCGACGCCCGGCCGGCCGGGCTGCGCGAGGTCGGCGCACTGCTGTCGGACCGGGACGCCGGGCTGCTGGTGCACGCCGTCGCGCTGGAGCACTGGCACCGGCTGCACAGCTTCTGCTCGCGCTGCGGGCACCCGACCGAGAAGGCCGGCGCCGGGCACGTGCGGCGCTGCACCTCCTGCGCGGCCGAGCACTACCCGCGCACCGACCCGGCGGTGATCATGGTGATCACCGACGAGCAGGACCGCTGCCTGCTCGGCCGTCAGGCGCTGTGGCCGGAGGGCCGCTGGTCCACCCTGGCCGGCTTCGTCGAGCCGGGGGAGTCGATCGAGCAGGCGGTGGTCCGCGAGGTGCACGAGGAGGCCGGGGTCCGGGTCGGCGAGGTGCAGTACGTCGCCAGCCAGCCCTGGCCGTTCCCGTCCAGCCTGATGCTCGGCTTCACCGGCCGGGCGCTGCCGGACGGCACCTCGATCACCGTGGACGGCGAGGAGCTGGCCGAGGCGCGCTGGTTCTCCCGCGAGGAGCTGAGGGCCGGGATGGAGGCGGGCGAGATCCTGCCGCCGTCCGGCATCTCGATCGCGCGCCACCTGGTCGAGCTCTGGTACGGCGAACCGCTGCCGTCGGCGGCGCGCTGGTAGGCGGCCCGCCGGTAATTCGGCACAATGGCGGGGGCCGGTGCCCCCGGCCATTGCGTCCGCTTTTGGGGGCGCGTGGCTTATGTCGCGCGCCCCTAATTGCTTTTGCAATCCCCTTCCGGAGTGCTCACGACCGGATGTTCGTGGCCACACGGGCCAGTTCTGCTACCGCTGCGGCCCGCCGCGTCCACGCCGTCAACCCACGTGGACGACATTGCCGGAAACGGCTGAAACCGCGTCACCGCGCTCGCTACATTCACTCGGGTGACAATCCCCCGGGGCACCGCCCAATCCCCCAAATACCAGCGCCTCGCCGCCGACCTGCGCCGCCGGATCGCCGAGGGCGAGTTCACCGCCGACGCCGCCCTGCCGGTCGAGAGCGAACTGGAGCGCCAGTACGGAGTCGCGCGCAACACCGTCCGGCTCGCCGTCGACGTCCTCGTCAACGAAGGCCGGCTGGTCCGCCTCCAGGGCAAGGGCACCTACCTCCGCGAACACCCCGTCCTGGACCACCGCGCCTACGGCCCCACCCCGCCGCCCGCGCCCCGCGACCACCCGGCCGCGCCGCGCGACTGCCTGGCCGTGCCCTCCGCCGTCTACCTCGGCGAGGCCGCCGAAGCCGGCCGCGAACTCACCACCGACTTCGAGATGATGATCGTCCGGGCCCGGGTGGACATCGCCGAACGGCTCGGACTGCGCCCCGGCGAGGCCATCGTGGTCCGCCGCCAGCTGCGGCTGCTCGACCGCGAGCCCTACTCCATCGAGGAGAGCCACTACCGGGCCGGGCTCGCCGCCGGCACCCCGCTGATGGAACCCGACCCCGTCGAGGGCGGCGACGAGGTCGTCCTCGCCGCGCTCGGCCGCACCGAGATCGGCGCCGTCGACCACCTGGTGGCCCGGATGCCCGGACCGGAGGAGGCCCAGTGGTTCCAGGGCGGCCCGGGCGTGCCGCTGATGGTCCAGACCCGGGTCACCTACGACCGGCGCGGGCCCGTCCGGGTCATCGAGACCCGCTACTCCGCCGACCGCAGCCGGCTCGTCTACGGCGTCGGCGACCTCGGCGCGCGTGCCACCCTGCCCGCGCCCGCCGGGCCCGTCGACCCCGGCTCCGCCAGGACGGAACCGGCCCGGGCCGACGCGCCCTGACGCGCGCCGGCCCGGGCCGGAGCCGGATCAGGCCCGCTTCGGACCAGGCCGGAGCCGGACCGGGTCGGTTCGGATCAGGCCGCCAGGGCCTTCTTCACCTGCAGCAGGCTCGGGTTGGTCATCACGACCTGCTCGCCGCCGCCCACCGGCGTCACCAGCACCGTCGGCACCGTCTGGTTGCCGTCGTTCACCGACTCGACGAAGGACGCCGACGCCGGGTCCTCCTCGATGTTGATCTCGGTGTAGCCGATGCCTTCACGCTCCAGCTGGCTCTTCAGACGGCTGCAGTAACCACACCAGGTCGTGCTGTACATCGTGACGCTGCCGGACATCGAGGGGACTCCTTCGGGAACGAGGGGCGTGCGGACTCCGGGGAGAACACGCGCCCCGCACGGGGCATTCCGCGCCCACCCGGCGCGCGGGCGGCGCCGCACGCCCGGTCGCGCAGCGAACATCCTCCGATCACACCGGGCCTGTGGACAACCCCGCCCGGGTTGTCCCACCGGGCTGAGAGGATGGAACGCATGCAGGAAGACCTCTTGAGCGGCATCCCGTACGACGCCGGCCACCGCGCGGCCTCCGGCCCCGACGCCGTGCTCGCCGGGCTCGACCCCGAGCAGCGCGCCGTCGCCACCGCCCTGCACGGGCCCGTCTGCGTCCTCGCCGGCGCCGGCACGGGCAAGACCCGCGCCATCACCCACCGGATCGCCTACGGCGTGCGCAGCGGCGTCTACCAGCCCCAGCAGGTCCTCGCCGTCACCTTCACCGCCCGCGCCGCCGGCGAGATGCGCGGCCGCCTGCGCCAGCTCGGCGCCGACGGCGTCCAGGCCCGCACCTTCCACGCCGCCGCCCTGCGCCAGCTCCAGTACTTCTGGCCCCGCGCCGTCGGCGGCCCCGTCCCCCAGCTCCTCGAACGCAAGGTCCAACTCGTCGCCGAAGCCGCCGGCCGCTGCGGCCTGCGCGTCCAGCGCACCGAACTGCGCGACCTCACCGCCGAGATCGAATGGGCCAAGGTCACCCAGCTCGGCCCCGACGACTACCCCGCCGCCGTCACCAAGTCCGGCCGCGAAGCCCCCCGCGACCCCGCCGAGACCGCCCAGGTCTACCGCGTCTACGAGGAGACCAAGAGCCGCCGCGGCGTCATCGACTTCGAGGACGTCCTGCTGCTCACCGCCGCCATCCTGGAGGACCGCCCCGACATCGCCGACCAGGTCCGCGCCCAGTACCGGCACTTCACCGTCGACGAGTACCAGGACGTCTCCCCGCTCCAGCAGCGCCTCCTCGACCAGTGGACCGGCCCCGGCGGCGGCACCAGCCTGTGCGTCGTCGGCGACGCCAGCCAGACCATCTACTCCTTCACCGGCGCCACCCCCGACTACCTGCTCAACTTCCGCAGCCGCCACCCCGAGGCCACCGTCGTCAGGCTCGTGCGCGACTACCGCTCCACCCCGCAGGTCGTCCACCTTGCCAACGGACTGCTCGCCCAGGCCCGCGGCGAGGCCGCCCGACACCGCCTCGAACTCGTCTCCCAGCGCGAGGCCGGCCCCGAACCGGTCTACACCGAGTACGAGGACGAACCCACCGAGGCCGAGACCACCGCCCGCCGGATCAAGGACCTCCTCGCCACCGGCGCCCGCGCCAGCGAGATCGCCGTCCTCTTCCGCACCAACGGCCAGTCCGAGGTCTACGAGCAGGCCCTCGCCGACCTCGGCGTCCCCTACCAGCTCAAGGGCGCCGAACGGTTCTTCGAACGCCCCGAGGTCCGCGACGCCGGCGTCCTGCTGCGCGGCGCCGCCCGCGCCGCCGACGACCCGCTCACCGACGGCGCCCCCGACCTCGCCGGACAGGTCCGCGCCGTCCTCGCCACCCGCGGCTTCACCGCCGAACCCCCGGCCGGCTCCGGCGCCGTCCGCGACCGCTGGGAGTCCCTCGCCGCCCTCGTCCGGCTGGCCGAGGAACTCGAACGCACCCGCGCCGCCGACGGGCAGCGCACCGACCTCGCCGCCTACGTCGCCGAACTCGACGCCCGCGCCGCCGCCCAGCACGCCCCCGCCGTCGAAGGCGTCACCCTCGCCTCGCTGCACGCCGCCAAGGGCCTCGAATGGGACGCCGTCTACCTCGTCGGCCTGACCGAGGGCACCCTGCCGATCATCTACGCCAAGACCGACGAACAGATCGAGGAGGAACGCCGCCTCCTCTACGTCGGCGTCACCCGCGCCCGCAAACACCTCTCCCTCTCCTGGGCCCTCGCCCGCTCCCCGGGCGGCCGGGCCGGCCGCCGGCCCAGCCGCTTCCTGGACGGGCTGCGCCCCGGCTCCAGCGCCCCCGGCGCACGCACCGGCGGGCGCGGCGGGCGCGGGGGCGTCGAGCCCGGCGAACGCGCCGCCGGGCGCCGGGTCCGCGGCCCGGTCAAGTGCCGGGTCTGCGACAAGGCGCTCACCGAGGCCGTCGAGCGCAAGCTGCGCCGCTGCGAGACCTGCCCGTCCACGATGGACGAGGCGCTGTACGAGCGGCTGCGCGACTGGCGGGCCCGGCAGGCCAGGAAGCAGGGCGCACCCGCCTACGTGGTGTTCACCGACGCGACGCTCATGGCGATCGCCGAGGACGTGCCCGCCAGCCGCCAGGAACTGGCCGTGATCTCGGGGGTCGGTGCCATGAAGCTGGACAAGTACGGGGCCGCCGTGCTCTCGTTGTGTGCGGGGGAGGAGCCCGAGGAGGATCCGGACGGCGTCGAGGACGGCGAGCCGGTCGATCCGGCGTGAGCCGGTCCGGGCGCGGTCCAGGAGACTGCTCGCGGCACTCGTCCGAGGCCGCCGAACCCGCCCGGAAACTCGCCGGGAAAAATAGTTTGCGCGGCATACCGGGAGCGCAATAGCCTGCCGGAGCGGTCAAGGGGACGCGATCGCACGGGGTGACACCTGTGCCATGTCCTCCTGCCCCACACAGCTGTGCCTGCTTCACCTGCAGTACCGAGACAGACATCCGAACATTCGGAGT
The DNA here is from genome assembly GCF_040302625.1 of Kitasatospora sp. NPDC097643. Classification (NCBI taxonomy): domain Bacteria; kingdom Bacillati; phylum Actinomycetota; class Actinomycetes; order Kitasatosporales; family Streptomycetaceae; genus Kitasatospora; species Kitasatospora sp. NPDC097643. Next base: position 86,556 of record NZ_JBEOSA010000021.1, read on the forward strand.
CAGGGGAACCCGACTCCGCGAGACGCCGAGAGGAGGCGAAGACAGTGGGAACCAACATGATCACCAAAGTGACCGGCCGGACCGTTGTTGCCGCCTCCCTGCGTGCCGCCCGCCTGCGGGCGTTCGCCGAGCTCGGTGGAACCGGTCTGGGTCTCGACGCCACCGGTGTCTCCGTCGCCTCCGCTGTCAGTGGTCTTGGACACACTGATCTGCGTGCCGCCGATCTGCTCCTCGCGGATCTGTGCGTCGCGGGCGGCAGGGGAGTCGAAGGCACCAGTGTCGAGACCGGTCTGTCCGGCGACTGGGCGTCGTTCGGCACGCCGCGCTCCCTGCGCGACGAGCGACCGACCCAGGCACCGAAGGCAGCTGTAGCCGCCGCCATGCATGGCGGCTATGCGCGGGTCATCGGTGCCGGAAGCCCCCAGAAGCAGAACGAGCAGCAGATCAAGCAGGCCACGGCCGCCTTCATCGGCGCCAAGGCCATCCGGATGCGGGCCTTCCGCGGGCCTGAACCCTGGAGAGAACGAACCTGAGTAAGCCTCAGGTCGGCACCTCCAGGGCCGCGGAACCCGTCACACCGGGATCCGCGGCCCTTCTGTTTTGTCCGGTACGCAAGACCACCCAGGCCCCCCGGGGCCTCCGGCCCAGACCCACCGGTCACCTGGGCCGGAACCACTGAGAAGACGAGGAAGACGCCAACAGTGTCCACGGTCATCACACCGCCCATCCCGTCCGTACCGCAGACAAGCCAGATCACCAAGGCCGACCAGGCCGACCCCCCGGAGGTTCCTTCCATGCAGCTCAGCTCGATCGAGCAGGCCGAGGCTCTCGGTCTCCCCATCCCCTGCCGCGCCTTCGACCCCGAGGTCTTCTTCGCCGAGACGCCCGCCGACGTCGAGTACGCGAAGTCCCTCTGCGGCACCTGCCCGGTCAAGGAGGCCTGCCTGGCCGGTGCCCTCGAGCGGCGCGAGCCGTGGGGCGTCTGGGGTGGCGAGCTCTTCGTCCAGGGTGTCGTCGTGGCCCGCAAGCGGCCGCGTGGCCGCCCGCGCAAGACCGAGGTCATGGCGTGAACCCCGCCGGAGCCACGGTCGTCCGCCGGGGAGAGCAGCCCCCGCTGGACAGTTCCCTGCGCCGATCCGTCCGGATCGCCGCCGCCAAGACCGACGCAGCCCGCACCGTCCACTTCCCGAGCACGCACCACGAGCAGGACCACCACATGACCGCCGCCGCCATCGACCCGACCGTCCGCGCCGAGCAGACCACTGAACGTCAGATCCAGAACAGGACCCTCGAGATGCAACTCCTCCACGAATCCCTGGCCCGTGCCCATATGCAAGAGCGCCTGCACGAGGCCGAACACCAACGCCTCGTCACCCGGATCGTCCGGGCCCGCAGGCTGCGGCAGCGGGCCGAGCGCGCCTCGCTGCGGGCCCGCAAGGCGCTCGCCGTCGCGCTGATGTAGCCGCGCCCGGGGGCCACGCCCCCGCAGTACCACCCCCGTCGTGCCGCAGGCCGCCCCCCGTCATGGGGAGCGGCCTGCGGCCGTTGCTGCCTGAGCGGCCCTCGGGTCAGCTCTTGCGGGTGCGTCCGGCGGGCTTGCCGTCCTTCTTCTCCCCCGCCGGCTTCGCCGACGACCCGTCGGCGAACCGGGGCAGCCACTCCAGCATCTCCGCCCGGAACGGCGCCTGGGCGCCCAGCTGACACAGCACCCCGATGGTGCTCAACGTCACCCGGTGGATCAGCAGGTAGGCCGGCGGCAGGTTCAGCTGCTTGCCCAGGTTGTACGCGGGCGAGCGCGGATCGGCGATCCGGGCCGCCTGCGCCCGCATCCAGGCCCGGGTGAAGTGGAAGGAGTCCACCGCCGCCGGCTCGATGATCGGCAGCAGGTAGTCCAGCACCGCGTCCGGATCCAGCTCGATCGAGGGCTTGACGAAGCCCTCCTCGCGCAGCATCCGCAGCACACCCGCCGCGTCCCCGTCCAGCGCCATCCGCAACGACGCCCCGATCGGCTCGGGCAGCCCGCCCGGCAGCCGGTCCACCGTGCCGAAGTCCAGCACCCCCAGCCGCCAGCCCGCGGCCGGACCCCCGTCCTTCAGCAACCGGAAGTTGCCCGGGTGCGGGTCCGCGTGCAGCAGACCCGTCCGGGACGGTCCCGCGAACAGGAACCGGGCCAGCAGTTGCCCGGCGCGGTCCCGCTCCTCCTGGGTGCCCCGCGCGATCACCTCGGCCAGCGGGGTGCCGTCCATCCACTCGGTGACCAGCACCTGGTCGGCCTGCGCCACCACGCCCGGCACCACGATGTCCGGATCGCCCGCGAACTCCTCGGCGTGCCGACGCTGCGCCTGCGCCTCCAGCTCGTAGTCCAGCTCCTCCGACACCCGCTCGCGCAGCTCGGTGATCAGCGGCTTGATGTCCAGCCCCGGGATCAGCGGGCCCAGCAGCCAGGCGACCCGGCTCAGCTGCGAGAGGTCCGCGAGCAGCGCGTCGCCCGCGCCCGGGTACTGCACCTTGACCGCGACCTGGCGCCCGTCGTGCCAGACCGCCTTGTGCACCTGCCCGATCGAGGCGGCCGCGGCCGGCCGGTCGTCGAACTCCCGGAACAGCTCGCGCCAGCCGTCCCCGAGCCGCTGGGCGAGCGCGGTGTGCACCTTGGCGGCGGGCATCGGGGGAGCGGCGTCCTGCAACTTGGTCAGCGCGGCCCGGTACGGCCCGGCGACCTCCTCGGGCAGCGCGGCCTCGAAGACGGACAGCACCTGCCCGAACTTCATCGCCCCGCCCTTGAGTTCACCCAGGACCTTGAAGAGCTGGTCCGCGGTGGCCTGCTGGAGCTCGGCCGTCACCACCTCGGCGGACCGGCCGCCGATGCGCTTGCCCAGCCCGAGCGTGGCGCGGCCGGCTATCCCCAGCGGCAGGGCGGCGAGCCGTGCCGTGCGGGTCACTGCCTTGCGCGGAAGATCGCTCACCCGGGCCTCCATTCCCCTGGCCCCCCGACACCGGACGGCCCACCATCACTACGCCATTGTGCCCGGTCCCCGCCACTGGCCCGCCGGTATTTCCCCGGGCGGGCAGGTGAGTGCCGTGCCGGGCGTCCCTTCGCGGGGGAGTCGGGCCGCCTGGTTCGGCCGCGCGGGCGCAACTGGGCTCCGAACCGGGGGCGTTGGTGGCCGTGGCCGGTGCGGGGCGTCCGGTCAGCGGGGCAGCCGCAGGGCGAGGCCGTCCAGGACCACCTCCAGGCCGTAGGCGAACTTGGTGTCGCGGGCGGCGGCCGGGTCGGGGTCCGCGGCGGCGACCGCGTAGGCGTCGGCGAGGTGCTCGAAGCCTGCGGTGGCCTCCTGGGCGGCGGGCATCAGCCGGGCGATGAAGGCGGCCTCCGTCTCACCGGACCGGGCGACGGTGGTGAGCCAGGCCGCCTCCGTGGTGCTCATGCCGACGACGTAGGAGATCAGGGTGTCGATCGCCCGGACCGGCTCGGGGAAGCCGGCGGCGGTGAAGAAGGCAGTCAGCCGCTCGCCGTAGGACATCAGGTTGGGGCCCAGGTAGGCGAGCCCGGCCTGGCCCAGGACGGACGACAGCCAGGGGTGGCGCAGCGCCGTCGCCCGGAAGGCCTGGGCGGCCTCGGTGGCGGCGGCACGCCAGTCGGGGCGGTCGGCGGGCGGGAGGGTGATCTCGCCGAAGACCTCGTCCACCGCGAGCTCCATCAGCTCGTCCTTGGTCGCCACGTGGCGGTAGAGGGAGGTGGCGCCCGCGTTCAGGCGGGTGGCGAGCTTGCGCATGCTCAGGGCCTCGATGCCCTCGGCGTCCAGCATGACGATCGCCTCGCGGACGATGCCGTCCCGGCTGAGCGAGGGCTGGTCGGGCTCGCGCTGGCGGCGGGCCCAGACGGAGGGGATCGGATTCGTTCGGGCGGCCATGGGCGCTCCTCTTCCTCGTCGCGTGCTCTGCGCTCTGCGCGCTCGGCTCGCTCTGCTGGGTTGCTCGCTTTGCTCGCTTGCTCGCTTTGCGGGGTGCGTACACCGTTCGCATTCAGCGTACAGGATTCGGTATTGCGCACACTGTTCCGCGATGCGTACAGTGTTCGCATCGACGGAGCGGAGTGCGCACCGGGGGAACGGTGTGCGCAGGACGAAGGGAACTCCCATGACAGTCGACAAGCCGACGGAGAGTCGCAACCCGCACCGCTGGTGGATCCTGATCGTGCTGTGCCTGAGCTCGCTCGTCCTCGTGGTCGACAGCATGGCGCTCACCGTCGCCGTCCCCGCGATGACCGCGGACCTCGGCGCGAGCGCCCAGGACACCCAGTGGATCCTCGACTCCTACGTCCTGGTCTTCGCGGGCCTGCTGCTCACCTCGGGCAGCCTCGGGGACCGCTTCGGGCGCCGCAAGGTCATGATCATCGGGCTGCTGCTCTTCGGTGCGGCCTCCCTGGCGGCGACCTTCTGCACCGACCCCGGCGAGGTGATCGCCGCACGCGTCGCGATGGGTGTCGGCGGGGCGCTGATCATGCCCTCGACCCTGTCGATCCTGATCACCGTCTTCGACGAGCAGGAACGCGGTAAGGCCATGGCGGCCTGGGGCTCGGTGTCGATGCTGGGACTGGTCGGCAGTCCGATCCTCGGCGGCGTGCTGATCGACCACTTCTCCTGGCACTCGATCTTCTTCATCAACGTCCCCGTCGTCGCACTGGCGATCCTCGCGGGCCTGCTGCTGATGCCGGAGTCCAAGGGGCCGTGGCAGAAGCCCGACCCGCTCGGCGCGCTGCTGTCCGCGATCGGCATGACCGCCCTGATCTGGTGGATCATCGAGATCCCGCAGCACGGCGCGTTCGGCGGGCGCTCGCTGGTCACCCTGGCCGTCGCGGTCGTCGCCCTCGGCGGGTTCGTGGTGTGGGAGAACGTCGCCGCCGCGCCGATGGTGCCGCTGGTGCTCTTCAAGCAGCGCAACTTCAGCGGGGGCTCGCTGTCGCTCACCCTGGTGCAGATCGGCAACGGCGGCCTGCTGCTGGTGCTCACCCAGTACCTGCAGTTCGTGCTCGGGTACTCGCCGGTCGAGGCCGGGCTCGCGTTCACGCCGCTGGCGATCGCCGCGCTGATCGGCAACGGGGCCGGCGCCAAGTACGCGGCGAAGCTCGGCAACCGGGCCCTGGTCCTCGCCGGGATGATCGTCATGGCCGGCTCGTTCGCGCTGCTGGCCACCGTCTCGGCCGACGGCGGCTTCGCCACCCCGGCCATCGCGCTCGGGTTGCTCGGCCTCGGCGCGGGCCTGGCGATGCCGGCCGCGGTGGGCGCGCTGATGGGCACCATCCCGGCGGAGCAGGCCGGCGTCGGCTCGGCGCTGAACGACACCATCCAGCAGGCCGGCACCGCGCTCGGGATCGCGATCCTCGGCTCGCTGCTGTCCAGCGGTTTCGCGGGTCGGATGCCGGGCGGGATGCCGGAGCAGGCGAAGCACTCCATCGCCGGGGCGCTGGCGGTGGCCAAGGGGGACGCCGGGCTCGTCCGGACCGCGCGGGAGGCGTTCGCCGAGGCGATGTCGACCACCTTCACGGTCAGCGCGGTCGGCGTGCTGGCGGCGGCGCTGGTGGCCGCGCTGGTGATGCGGGACCGGAAGGCGGAGGCGGAGGCGGAGGCGGGCGCGGGCTCGGAGCCTGTCGAGGGCGCGGGAATGGCGGCCTGAGCCGGGAGCGCGACACCACCGAGAAGGCCGGTGCCCCTGGGGGTACCGGCCTTCGGGGTGTGTGGGGGTGCTTGGGGCGGTGGTGCGCAGGAAGTCGGACGGGCCGACTTCCTGCGCTGTGCCGTGTTGTGGGTGGGTGGGGCTGGCGGTCAGGCGCTGGCCGGGGCCGCACGGCGGTAGGTGGCCACGTGGACGCCCGTCTTCGCGATCACGGTGGAGGTCAGCTCGAACGTGCGCTGCACACCGTCCGTCGGGAAGATCGACTTGCCGCCGCCGAGCAGCACGGGCATCACCATCAGGCGCAGCTCGTCCACCAGGTCGGCGCTCAGGAGGGTGCGCGCGAGGGTGGCGCTGCCCACGACCGACAGGTCGCCGCCCTCGGTCTCGCGCTGCCGACGGGCCCAGTCGAGGACATCGGTGCCGGGGACGAGGGTGCTGTTCGCCCAGGTCAGGTCGGGCTCGCCGAGCGTGTTGGAGACGACGTACTTGCGGATGGAGTTCATCTGCTCGGCGAACGGGTCGTCGCTGCGCTCGGGCCAGGCGGCGGCCATCGTCTGCCAGGTGCGGCGGCCGAACAGCAGGGCGTCGGTGGTGCTCATCGCCTCGTTGATGGAGCCGCCGATGGTCTCCGGGTCGAAGAAGGGGTGGGACCAGCCGCCGTGGGCGAATCCGCCGTCGGTGTCCTCCTGCGGGCCGCCCGGGGCCTGCACGACGCCGTCCAGGCTGATGAACTCGCTGATCACGATGCGCATGTGAGTTGCTCCTGTGTCTCTGCTCGGTTCGTTCGGGCTTACGGGAATGGAGACCGGGGGCGCGTCGGAAACTCATCGCTCAGGGGTGAGTGGCGTAGGTCACATCGCGGTTGGGTTGGTGAGGCTCGTCCGGTGGTGGTCTTTTGGGCCCGGCCCTCCGCCTCGGCGGAGGGCCGGGCCGAGAAAACCAGTTCCCCCGGGCTTGGGGCCCACCCCCCTCCCCCTCCCTCCCGCCCACCTCGCCTCCCGCCCACCTCCCGATCCCGCTCCCGATCCGGCTCACGCCCCGGAACGGCGGCACCTCCTCTCCACCCTGCCCGCGCCCTGCCCCGGGCAGGGCGCGGGCCAGAGGCTCATCTGGCCGGGCGCCTGCCCATACGGGCGTGCGTCATCGGGCTGGGCGCCTGCCCATACGGGCGTGCGTCATCGGGCTGGGCGCCTGCCCGTACCCGCGCACGTCACCTGGCCGGGCGGCTGCCGAGCCTCGCGGCCGCCGAGCCCGCGTTGGTCGTCGCGTTCGTTCCTCTCCTCACGCCGGCGACAGTGGCTGCCACAGGCAGCCGCAATCCGGGTGCCCTCGTAGCCGCAGGCGTCGTGGCATACCGTCGCGCGCCGACACCTCGCACCACCCGTCCACGCTCGGCGGTCGCCCGCCGTCGAGGTACACCTGCACGTGGAGCGCCGCCAGCCCCGCCACCGTTGTCGCCAGGGCCGTGTCGCACGCCGGCGTGCGTGCCCGCCCCGGGCCTCCGTTCGCCAGCTGGGCCAGCACCCGGGGCCAGGCGGCGTCCTCGTCCTCACGTCTCAGCACCAGGCAGTGCCCGCAGGCGGACACCCCCGGTACCACCAGCGGCCCGATCACCCCGAACTCCTCGACCACCCCCACGTACAGGTGCGGCACCCCGGCCCGGAGCAGCAGCCGGGTCTCGTACGTCCCGCCGGCGAACGCCGCGCTGCCGTCCCGGGGCGCGAGCACCACGAAGTCGGGTGGCGGATCGTCGGCGCTTCGCCGGGCGGTGGGCGCCAGGCGCCGGGCCGCCGCGCGCTGGACCGCCTCCCGGGCGGCCGTCGACCGCAGCCGGCCGACGTCCGCCGGGAGCAGCCCGGCCGGGGAGCAGTCCCCGGCTTTGACCCGCCCGCCGTCGGCGACCGAGACCGCCCCTGCCCCGCCGGCGGCGAGTACCGCCGCCACCGCCGCCCCGACCCGCCCGGCGCCGCGGACCTCGATCCGGGCGTCGGCCCGCCGGGCCAGGACGGCCGGGGCGGCGCCGGGGCCGGAGTGGACCAGGGAGAGCGAGGCGAGGTCCGGGCCGAGGAGTTTCCGGTGCGGCTCGGGGAAGCGGGCCAGCGCCGCGTCGGTCGACTCGGCGTCGTCCAGCAGCCCGGTCTCCTCCAGTTCGGTCAGCAGCGCGTCGGCGGGTTCGCGGCCGAGCCCGATCCGCTCGCCGGCCTCCAGGAGGGCGGGCCGGTCTCTGGTGCCGTCGACCAGCCCGAGGAAATCGCACAGGGTCTTGTCGGCCTGGTCGAGCACTCCGGCGTAGCGGGTGATGGTCCCGAGTTGCAGGGTTTCGGAGTCCCGCCAGCTGCGGGACAGGGCGGGCTTCAGCAGGAGGCGCACGGCGTTCTCCCTTCCGATGGTTTCCGGACGGCTGACGGCAGCATGCCCCATCGGCCGGGTGGCGTGCGCAGAGTTATCCACAGGCCCGTGCCCATGATCACATCATCTGTTCGCAGGCCCTGTGGATAACTGCCGCGCCGCCCCGATGTCGGTTTCCGGACACCCGTCGTCGACTTTTCGTTCCCGATCACTCCACGAAAGATTTCGGCCACGGCAGCGGACTTCTGTCCGTGGTAGCGGGTAACGTCGTGTGCCATGGCAGCCGAGCGGGACTCCCATCCATCGGCGTCGCGTCGGCGTGCCCGTGCAGCGTCCGGGTCGCAAGTGGCGGCGCCGAGCACGCGTGGGCGCCCGGACCAGAACCAGCCGCCGAGGCCCGCGACGCCCCAGCACCCGCCCGGTGGGGCCGCGCCGGCGGAGCCGCACGACCGCAGTCGCGTGGAGGTCCGCCGCAGCGCCCGCCGCAGCCGCACCGTCTCCGCGTACCGCGAGGGCGACCGCACCATCGTGCTGATCCCGGCCCGGATGTCGCACGCCGAGGAGCAGCGCTGGGTCGCCCAGATGCTGGAGAAGCTCGCCGCGCAGGAGAGCCGCCGGATCCCCGGGGACGACGCGCTGATGGCCCGGGCCCGTGAGCTGTCGGCCGCCTACCTGGGTGATCGCGCCCGGCCCGCCCAGGTCCGCTGGGTCACCAACCAGAACTCGCGCTGGGGCTCCTGCACCCCCAGCGAGGGGACGATCCGGCTCTCCCACCGCCTTCAGGGCATGCCGGAGTACGTCCTGGACTACGTGCTGCTGCACGAGCTCGCGCACCTGCTGGTGCCGGACCACGGCCCCGCGTTCTGGGCGCTGCTGGAGGCCTATCCGCGCACCGAGCGGGCCCGCGGCTACCTGGAGGGCGTGGTTTCCGCCGCCCGGCTCCCGCACATTCCGGGTGCCCGGCACGGCGGGCAGGGGCCGGAGCCGGCCGGCTCCTGCGGCTGAGGACGCAGAGGCAGAAGAGGGGGCGCGGGCCGATCAGGCCCGCGCCCCCTCTTCGTGTCGCACCTCAGGCGGTCAGTCGCCGTGCCCGGTCCACCAGGTCCCGCACCGAGTGGTCGGTGAGCTCCGGGAGGTGGTCGTAGTCGAACCAGCGCAGGTCCAGCGACTCCTCGCTGATCAGGGCCTGCGCGCCCGCCGGTGCCACGGCGATGTACTGGACGTCCAGGTGGGTGTTCTCCGGCCGGTCCTTGCCGGCGCAGCGGACCAGGTGGCGGTCCAGCTTGGCCGGTACCGGGACGCCGTCGACCGTCAGCAGGGTGAGGTCCGGGATGCCGGACTCCTCGACGGCCTCGCGCAGCGCGGCCGAGGCGAGGTCCCGGTCGCCGGGCTCGCAGTGGCCGCCCATCTGCAGCCACATGCCGACCTTGGGGTGCAGGGTGAGCAGCACCCGCCCGGCCGCCGGGTCGACGACCGCCGCGCTCGCGGTGATGTGGGCGGGCAGGCAGGACCGGTACAGGCCCTCGGGCTGTTCGGCGAGGTGCTGGAGGTAGTCGTGCCGCAGCTGCTCCTGGTCCTCCTCGGCGGGGTGCCACCGGGTCAGGGTGCGGACGGCGTCCGCGTGCAGGGCGGACGCCCCCGTGTCGGTGACCGTCATGCGGTGGGTTCGCCCTTCCCGTCGGTGTCGTCGTCGTGCTTCGTCAGGTCGGGGCCGGTGCCGCCCGCGGCGGCTTCGCCGAGCAGCTTGTCGAGGGCGTCGAAGTCGATGCCGCCCTCCAGGTCGCCGGCGGTGCCGCGGTGCACGAAGGCGTCCGGGTCGTCCAGGTCGGCGGCGGTGGGCAGCATGTCCGGGTGCTGCCAGAGGGCGTCGCGGCCCTCGATGCCGCGCGCGTCGGCGAGCAGTGCCCACAGCCGGGCGGCGTCGCGCAGCCGGCGCGGGCGCAGCTCCAGGCCGACCAGGGTGGCGAAGGTCTGCTCGGCGGGCCCGCCGGCCGCGCGGCGGCGGCGGACGGTCTCGCGCAGCGCGCCGGCCTGCGGCAGGTGCGGTTCGGCGGCGGCGTGCACGACGGCGTCGACCCAGCCCTCGACCAGCGCGAGCGCGGTCTCCAGGCGGGCGAGCGCGGCCTTCTGCTCGGGGGTGTCCTCGGGCTGGAGCAGTCCGCCGGCCAGGGCCTCCTGGAGCGCCTCGGGGTTGCTCGGGTCGAGCTGGCCGACGAGTTCCTCCATGCGCGTGGTGTCGACCTTGATGCCGCGCGCGTAGGCCTCGACGGCGCCCAGCAGGTGGGCGCGCAGCCACGGCACGTGGGCGAAGAGCCGCTGGTGGGCGGCTTCGCGCAGGGCCAGGTAGAGGCGGACCTCGTCGGCGGGGACGCTGAGGCCCTCGCCGAACTCGGCGACGTTCTGCGGCAGCAGTGCGGCCTTGCCGGCCGGGGCCAGCGGCAGGCCGACGTCGGTGGAGCCGACGACCTCGGCGGCGAGCGCGCCGAGGGCCTGGCCGATCTGGGTGCCGAACATGGCGCCGCCCATGGAGCGCATCATGCCCATCAGCGGGCCGGCCATGGCCTGCATCTCCTCGGGCAGGACGCCGCCCATGGCGTTGCCGACCCGCTCGGCGACCGGGTCGACGAGGTCCTTCCAGACCGGGAGGGTGGCCTCGATCCATTCGGCGCGGCTCCAGGCGACGGCGGTGCCGGCGCCGGAGGGGAACTCGGTGGCGCCGTCCAGCCACAGGTCGGCGAGGCGGACGGCCTCGGCGACGGCGGAGCGTTCGGCGGCGCTGACCGAGCGGTCCTTGCTCTTGCCCTCGGCGGGTTCGGCGACGACGCTCTGGCGGGCGATGTTCTTGGCGAGGTCCCAGTTCACCGGGCCGCCCTCGAAGGAGAGCATCTGCCCGAGCTGCTGGAAGGCGGCGCCGAGGTCGTTGGGGTCGAGGCCGCCGAACATCGCGGCGAAGGGGTTGTCGGCGCCGGGGCCGCCCGGGGCGCCGGGTGCGCCGGGCATGCCGAACAGCGCGCCGAAGGGGTTGCCGCCGCCGAAGCCGAACGGCTGCGGGCCGGAGCCGCCGGCGCCCTGGTCCTTCTTCTTCTGCTCGTCGTCGGGCTTGGCCTTGCCGTCCTCGGGCTCCTCGGGCGGAACGCCGAATCCGAAGGGAAGGTCGCTCACGGGGTCCTCGATCCGGTCGGCCGTCATACGGGTGTGGCGGGAACAACTGCGCCCGGGGCACCAGCGGAGTGGGGGCTCGTGGGCGGCTCCCGCGCGGCAGGCCCGCGCCGGGTGCACCGCCGGGCCTTCGCCTCGGGCAGGATGGACGTACGTGACACGCGTACGTACGCACATAAGCTAACCGTGGAGGATGGCCGGTGAGTTCCCCGCCTTCGGACGTTCGCTCTGGGCTGACCGCAGGAGAGGACGACCCGGACACCACGGCGTCGCCGCCTCCAGCCTACGGCGGGCGGCCGCTGACCGTGGCCGTGACCGGGGCCGCGGGCGTGCTGGGCGAGCGGGTCGCGGCCCGGTTGGTGGCCTCGCCGCACGTGAAGAAGGTGCTGGCGGTGGACGACCGGCGCGGTGACGTGCCCGGCGTGCAGTGGCGGGTGCTGGACGTGCGGGATCCGGCGGTGGCCGAGCGGCTGGCCGGCGTGGACGTGGTGGTGCACCTGGCGATGGACTTCGGCATGGAGTCGGATCCGCGGGCCCGCAGCGCCTACAACGTGCGCGGCGCGCAGACGGTGCTGACGGCGGCCGCGGCGGCCGGGGTGCACCGGGTGGTGCTCTGCACCTCGGCGATGGTCTACGGGGCGCTGGCCGACAACGAGGTGCCGCTGGCGGAGGACTCGGAGCTGCGGGCGACCGAGGAGGCCTCGCTGGTCGGGGACCTGCTGGAGATCGAGCGGCTGGCCCGCCGGGCCCCGCGGGCCCACCCGGGGTTGCAGGTGACGGTGCTGCGCCCGGCGGTGGTGGTGGGCCCCGGGGTGGACACGGTGCTGACCCGGCACTTCGAGGCGCCGCGGCTGCTGGTGGTGGCCGGTTCTCGTCCGTGCTGGCAGTTCTGTCATGTGGACGACCTGGCGGCGGCGCTGGAGTACGCGGCGCTGGGCCTGGTCGAGGGCGAGGTGACGGTCGGCTGTGACGGCTGGCTGGAGCAGGAGGACGTGGAGCGGCTGTCGGGGATCCGGCGGATGGAGCTGCCGGCGGCGTTGGCGCTCGGTACGGCGGCCCGGTTGCACCGGCTGGGGCTGACGCCGGCCCCGGCGGGGGACCTCGCGTACACGATGTATCCGTGGGTGGTGTCCGGCAGCCGGCTGCACGAGGCGGGCTGGCGTCCGGCGCACACCAACGAGCAGGTGCTGGCGGAGCTGCTGAACCAGGTGGCGGGCAAGCACGCGGTGGCGGGGCGCCGGCTGGGCGGCAAGGAGGCCGCGACGAGTCTGGGGGCGGCCGGGGCGACGGTGGCGCTGGTGGGTACGGCGGCGCTGGTGCGTCGGGCCCGCAAGCGGCGCAGGTTCTGAGCGGCCGGCCCGCGCAGCACCCCGCGACCACGCTTTTCTCGCGATGCGAAATTTCGCAATCGTGATGCGGAAGCCCCTGCCCGAAACCGCCCGGGATGGGGAATCATGGGGTCATGTCCGAGAACCACGACCCCATCCGCCTGCTCGCCATCCGTGACACCCCGCTCTCGCTGGACGAGGTGTACGAGGCGGTCGGCGACGACGCGGCCGGCGGTACGACCGTCTTCGTCGGGACGGTCCGTGACCACGACGGCGGCAAGTCGGTCACCGCGCTGGAGTACAGCTGCCATCCCACCGCCGAGCAGGAGATGCGCCGGATCGCCGAGAAGATCGTCGCGGACTTCCCGGTCCGGGCGCTCGCCGCGGTGCACCGGATCGGCCGGCTGGAGATCACCGACAAGGCCGTGATCGTCGCGGTCTCCTGCGCCCACCGCGGTGAGGCCTTCGCCGCCGCCCGCCGGCTGATCGACGACCTCAAGCACCAGGTGCCGATCTGGAAGCACCAGGTCTTCACCGACGGCGAGGAGGAGTGGGTCGGCGCCGGCGGCTGCTGACCCGCGCGCCGCGCGGCCCGGTCGGGCCGGACGCGCGGCGAGTCGTGCACGAAGAGCAGTCGGCCGCACACGAAGCGTGTCGGTCCGGTCAGGCGCGCCGGGCCCTCACTCGAACGGGTCCGGGACGCTGCGCCGAATACTCCCTGGCAGTGAGCCGATCGGCCCTCCCGTAACCCGGACGGCGCTGATCACGTTGTCCGCCGGAGTGGTTAATCTGCTCATAGACACGACGAGCTGGGAGTACTGACATGGCTGCGCTCGCCTGGTTGATCATTCCGGTTGTCGCCGTCCTGCTCGCCACGGTGTGGGCGGGGTGGGCCCAGCGGGCCCCGAAGGCGACGGGGGACCCGGCCTCTCTCGCCGAACACCGGCGTTTCATGGCCGCGATGGAACGCACCACCGCCGGCACCGCGGCCCCCGGTGAGGGCTCCGGCCGGTAGCCCGGGGGGCGCCGCGTCACCCGCGTCCCGTACTGTCAAGGCATGCCACGCCGCTCCGCGACGATGCTCGCTGCCACCCTGCTGCTCATAGCGCTGCTTTGCGTGTCGGTGCTGACCAAGGTGCCGTACACGGAGATGAGCCCGGGGCCGACGTACAACACGCTCGGCAGTCAGGCGGGCAAGCCGGTGATCACCATCACCGGGCACGAGTCGTACCCGACCACCGGGCACCTCAACATGACGACCGTCCAGGTCACCGGGGCCAAGTACGAGCCCAGCCTGGTCAACGCGGTGGTCGGCTGGCTGCGCGACGACGTGATGGTGGTGCCGCACGACAACGTCTACCCGAAGGGGCAGACGGACGCCGACGCCAAGAAGCAGAACGCCGAGGAGTTCGCCTCCTCCGAGGACAGCGCCCGCACCGCGGCGCTCAACCAGCTGGGCATCCCGATCGGCAGCGAGCTGGTGATCAAGTCGGTCACGGCCGGCGCCCCGGCCGAGGGCCGGCTGCACGCGGGCGACCAGATCGTCGCCGTCGACGGCGCCGCGGTGACCACCACCGAGCAGGTGGCCGCGGGCGTCACCAAGCACAAGCCGGGCGAGCCGGTGGTCTTCACCGTCGTGCCGCGGGTCAAGGACTCCGCGGGCGGCGCCGGGGCGAAGACCGACGTCACCGTCCCGACCGTGCGGGTCCGGGACCTCGACCCGAAGGCCCCGGCCGAGCGGGCGGACCTCGCGGTGGTCGGCATCGGCACCACGATCCGGCACACCTACCCGTTCCAGATCGACATCGGCTTGCAGGACATCGGCGGCCCGAGCGCCGGGCTGATGTTCTCGCTCGGCATCATCGACAAGCTGACCCCCGGCGGCGACCTCACCGGCGGGAAGTTCGTGGCCGGCACCGGCACCATCGACGACGACGGCAAGGTCGGCCCGATCGGCGGGATATCGATGAAGCTGATCGCGGCCCGGGACGCCGGCGCCGAGTACTTCTTCACCCCGTCCTCGAACTGCGCCGAGGCGACCAAGAACATCCCGTCCGGGCTGACCCTGATCAGGACGGACACGCTGGACGGCGCGCTGAAGTCGCTGGAGCAGATCCGCTCCGGGCAGACCTCCGCGCTGCCGTCCTGCGCCGGCTGAGACCCAGCCGGAGGCTCCGGGCCCCCGGCGGCCGGGGGAGCGGATCAGGCGAAGGTCGCCAGCAGCGCCTCGGTCAGACCGGGCACCAGGTCGGGGCCGGTCAGCACCTCGCGGGCGACGTCCTTGGAGCGCAGCCGCAGCGCGATCTCCTTCTTGCCGTCGCGCAGCACGGCGGCGGTGATCCGCACCTCCTCGCGCTGGGGGTGGTTGGCCACCCACTCGGCGAGCTGGGCGTCGGTGGCGCCCCGCGGGCGGGACTGCTCGGCGCCCGGCGGCAGCATCAGCCGCTCGACGACGAGGGCGCAGCCGGCCACCGCGTCGGGCCAGGCGATGGTGCCGAGGAACTTGTCGAGTTCCATGCCGGCGGGCAGTTCGTCCTGCTCGACCGGGGTGAGGCCGGCCTGGTCGTCCTCGGAGAGGCCGAGCTGGGCGGCGATCCTGGGGTCGGCCTTGCGCAGGGCGGCGCTGTCCACCAGGGCGAACAGCCGGGCCGGGAGGTCCCAGCCGAGGGTGGCGGCGTACTCGTCGATCTCCAGCGCGGCCCGGGTGAGCGGGGAGGCGGCGGGGAGCTTGGAGACGTCGTCGGGGGAGTTGATCGGTTCAGACGCGTCGGACATGGCTCAATCCTCACACGCCGGACGGGGCGCGGGCGCCGGGCCGCTCCGGTGGGGCCCGGGGGGGGGCGGGGTCGTAACCGTCTGCTAACGGTGGGAACTCGGTCGGATCCTGGTTAAGTTGCTCTGAAGACCGACCGACCGACTCCAGACGACACAGCTGAGGTGCCACCGTGGTATTCCAGATGCCGGAACGCTCAGGGCCGGGTTTCCGGCGCAGGGTAGGCCCGCCCTCCCGGCGGGCGCGGGTGGCCCTGCTGACCCTGGGTGTGCTCGCGGTGCTGTTCCTGCTGTTCGTCATGTTCGCGGGTTTCTGGACGGACTGGCTGTGGTTCAGGTCGGTCCACTATTCGTCGGTGTTCACCACCCAGCTGTGGACGAAGGTCGGCCTGTTCGCGGTGTTCGGGCTGCTGATGGCGGTGATCGTCGGCTTCAACATCTGGCTGGCGCACCGGCTGCGGCCGCCGCTGTCGGCGATGTCGGTCGAGCAGCAGAGCCTGGACCGCTACCGGGCGGGGCTGGCGCCGTTCAAGCGCTGGGCGCTGATCGGGATCTCGCTGGTGATCGGCCTGGTGGCCGGTGCGGCGGCGTCCGGGCAGTGGCGGACCTGGCTGATGTGGACGAACGCGACGTCGTTCGGCGAGAAGGACGCGCAGTTCGGCATGGACGTCTCGTTCTACGCCTTCGACCTGCCGTTCTACGAGTTCCTGCTGGGCTTCGCGTTCAGCGCGGTGATCGTCTCGCTGCTGACCTCGGCGCTGGTGCACTACCTGTACGGGGGGCTGCGGTTGCAGGGCCCGGGCCGGCGGGCGAGTGCGGGCGCGCAGGGCCACCTGGCGGTGCTGCTGGGCGTGTTCGTGCTGCTGAAGGCGGCGGCGTACTGGCTGGACCGGTACGCGCTGGCGGTGAAGACCGGCTCCTACAAGGCGGTTTCGGGCTGGACCGGGCTGCGCTACGTGGACGCCAACGCGTTCCTGCCGGCCAAGACGATCCTGTTCTTCGTCGCGATCATCTGCGCGGTGCTGTTCTTCCTGACCCCGGTGCGCCGCACCTGGGCCCCGGCGCTGATCGGGCTGGGCCTGATGGTGCTGTCGGCGGTGCTGATCGGCGGGCTGTACCCGGCGATCGTGCAGCAGTTCCAGGTCAAGCCGAACGAGCAGGCCAAGGAGACGCCGTACATCCAGAAGAACATCGACGCGACGCGGCAGGCGTACGGGATCGCGGACGCGCAGACCACCCAGTACAGCCCGCAGGGGTCGACGACGGCGGAGGCGCTGAAGCCGGACGCGCAGACCGTCGCGGACATCCGGCTGCTGGACCCGAACATCATCTCGCCGGCCTTCCAGTCGATCGAGCAGCAGCGCAACTACTACGCCTTCCCGAACACGCTGGACGTGGACCGCTACGGCTCGGGCGCGACCAAGCAGGACACCGTGATCGGCCTGCGCGAGCTGGACCTCAACGGCGTGCAGCGCAACTGGATCAACGACCACTTCAAGTACACCCACGGCTACGGCGCGGTGGCCGCCAAGGGCAACCAGCTCAGCGACAAGGGCGAGCCGGTGTTCACCGAGTCGGGCCTGCCGGCCACCGGCAAGCAGCTGGGCGACTACGAGCAGCGGATCTACTACGGCGAGAAGACGACCTCGTACTCGATCGTCGGCGGCTCGAACAAGGAGATCGACTACACCACCAAGACCGGTGAGAACAAGGAGTACATCTACACCGGCAACAGCGGGGTCTCGCTGGACAACCCGATCACCCGGGCCGCGTACGCGGTGCGCTTCACCGAGCCGCAGATCCTGTACGCGGGGGCGATCACCGACGGCGCCAAGGTGATCTACAACCGGACGCCGAAGGAGCGGGTGGAGAAGGTCGCGCCGTGGCTGTCGATCGACGCCGACCCGTACCCGGTGGTGCAGGACGGCCACGTGCTCTGGGTGCTGGACGGCTACACCACCTCGGACGGCTACCCGTTCTCGTCCAAGACGTCCCTCGGGACGGTCACCAAGGACTCGCTGACCAACCAGCGCGGTGAGCTGCTGACCGTCGCCAACCAGGTCAACTACATCCGCAACTCGGTCAAGGCGACCGTGGACGCCTACACCGGCGAGGTGCGGCTCTACCAGTGGGACGAGCACGACCCGGTGCTGAGGACCTGGATGAAGGCCTTCCCGGACACCGTGCGGCCGAAGGCGGACATCCCGGCCACGCTGCTGCCGCACCTGCGCTACCCGCAGGACCTGTTCAAGGTGCAGCGCGACCTGCTCGGCCAGTACCACGTGACGGACGCCAACTCCTTCTTCAACGGCAGCGACATCTGGCAGGTCCCGGTGGACCCGACCAGCGACACCAAGCAGGTCCAGCCGCCGTACTACGTGACGGTGCGGATGCCGGACGCCGCGCAGGCGAGCTTCTCGCTGACCAGCGCCTTCGTGCCGAACGGTCGGCCGAACCTGGCGGCGTTCATGGCCGTGAACGCGGACCCGGGGGACACCTACGGGAAGATCAGCGTCCTGAAGATGACGGGTGAGAGCGGCGCCCCCGGCCCGGGCCTGGTGCAGTCGAAGTTCAACTCCCGCAAGGAGGTGGCCAACCAGATCTACGCGCTGAAGAACGGCGACACCGAGCTGGAGTACGGCAACCTGCTGACCCTGCCGGTCGGTGGCGGGCTGCTCAACGTGGAGCCGGTGTACGTGCGCGGACGCGGCGCCAAGTACCCGACGCTGCAGAAGGTCCTGGCGGTGTACGGGGACGACAACGTGGCGTTCGAGAACACGCTGGAGGAGGCGCTGAAGAAGCTGTTCGGCGCCGCGACCCCGCCGGTGACGCCGACCGAGCCGTCCTCGTCGGCCGGCGGTACGACCCCGACGACCCCGACGGCCCCGACCACGCCGACCAGCCCGACGACGCCGGCTCCCGGCACGCCGGCCACCCCGGCACCGGGCGGGACGATCTCGCCGGAGCTGCAGAAGGCGCTCTCGGACGCGGAGAACGCGTACAACGACAGCCAGACCGCGTTCAAGAACGGCGACTGGGTGGCCTACGGCAACGCCCAGAAGGCGCTCGGCGACGCGCTGAAGGCGGCCGAGGCGGCCCGCGGCGGCGGACAGGTCCCCGCTCCGACGGCCGCCCCGACGGCAGCCCCGACGCCGGGTGCGACGCCGGGCGGTTCGGCGAGCCCGCACCCGTAGCCCGCTGAGCTGCGACAACCGTTTTCCGTTCCACCCCGCGCCCGTGCTATGGTTTAACCACCGACGCGGGGTGGAGCAGCTCGGTAGCTCGCTGGGCTCATAACCCAGAGGTCGCAGGTTCAAATCCTGTCCCCGCTACTCAGTAGCGAGAGGCCCGGAGGATTCTTCCTCCGGGCCTCTGGTGTTTTCCCGCGGAAGCGGTGGAGCGCCCTCCGGTACTATCGACCGTCGCCAAGGAGGACGGCACAGGGGTTTGTGGGGCCGAAGTGTCGGGAAATCGACAAAGCGCCGAAGCAATTCCGTCGGCTTCGGGTCGGCCCCGCCCGAATTCGGCCGGGGCAGGTGTACGCGGGTTGCGGGTGGTGCGACGATGGGACACATGGGGGACGGTGCGCGGCTGCTGACCAGCCGTCGGGTCCGGCGCCTCCCCTGGGGGCCCTCCCGGCCGTGGGCCGGAGGGCGATGCCGCGACACTCTGGGGGAGCGGGAGTCGGCATGAGGCTGATCGGCAAGAACGGGTCAGGCGCCAAGTCCGCGGCGGCCACCGAGGCGGACACCGACGCCTGGGCGGAGAGCGCCGAGAGCCGCCCCGGAGCCCTGCCCGCCCAGCGCACCAGCGGCCTGTCCGAACGCCCGTCGGTCACCGGCTACGGCCCCGACAGCCTGGTGCACGTGTCCGCCCGTCAGTTCACCGCCGCCGTCGGCCCCTACGGGGCGCAGGGCGCCGACGAACCGCTCGGTACCGCCGCCCTCGACCCGGCGGGCCTCGACACCACCAGCTTCGAGAGCGCGCTGGCCGCCCGGGAGAGCGCCGCACTGGAGGCCCGGCACCGGCAGGCCGCCGACGACGGCGACCCCGACGCCGCCAGCCGGCTCGGCACCCTGCTGCTGCGCCGGGGCGACCTGGAGGACGCCGAACCGTACCTGCGCGCCGCCGCGGCCGCCGGGGTGCGCGCCGCCGCCAACAACCTCGGCGTGCTGCTGCACCAGCAGGGGCACCGGGCCGAGGCCGCCCAGTGGTGGCGGCAGGCCGCGGTGGCCGGCAGCGCGCCCGCCGCGCACGCGCTCGGGCTCCAGCTGCGCGACCAGGGCGAGGAGGAGGCCGCCGAGTACTGGCTGCACTTCGCCGCCGACCACGGCCACCCGCTCGGCGCCTACGCGCTGGGCGACCTGATGGAGCACCGGCGCGACGTGCGCGCCGAGCGCTGGTTCAAGGTCTCCGCCGACGCCGGGCACCGGGAGGCCGCCTACCGGCTCGCCCGGATGCGCGAGGCCGCCGGGGACAAGGAGACCGCCGAGACCTGGTACCGCACCGCCGCGGCCCGCAGCCACGCCCGGGCCGCGCTGCGCCTGGGCGTGCTGCTGGAGGAGCGCGCCCGCACCGACCAGTCGCTGCTGGACGAGGCGGCCCGCTGGTACCGGCAGGCCGCGCAGAACGGCGAGCCGCGCGCGGCCTGCGCGCTCGGCTTCCTGCTGCGCGACTCAGGCGAGGTCGGCGCGGCCGCCGAGTGGTGGCAGGAGGCCGCCGAGGCCGGTGACGGCAACGCCGCCAACGCGCTCGGAGCGCTGCACGCCGGCCGCGGCGAGGCCAAGGAGGCCGAGCACTGGTACCGCACCGCGCTGGACGCGGGCGACCAGAACGGCGCCTTCAACCTCGGCCTGCTCTGCGCCGGCACCGGCCGCGACCAGCAGGCCGAGCAGTGGTACCGCCGGGCCGCGTACGCCGGGCACCGGGAGGCCTGCAACGCGCTCGCGGTGGTGCTGCTCCAGCGCGGCGAGGAGTCGGGCGCGGAGCCGTGGTTCTCCAAGGCGGCCGAGGCGGGCAGCGTCGACGGCGCCTTCAACCTGGGCGTGCTGCACGCCGGGCGCGGCGAGCAGCGGCAGGCGCAGGAGTGGTACGCGCGCGCCGCCGCCGAGGGGCACGGCGAGGCGGCGCTGCAACTGGCCGTCGTCCAGGAGCAGCGCGGCAACCTGGCCGGCGCCCTGGAGCGCTACCGGCAGGCGGCGGCGGGCGGTTCGGCGGAGGGCGCGTTCCGGCTGGCCTCGGTGCTGGACCGGCGCGGTGACGCGGACGCCGAGGCCGAGCACTGGTACGCGGTGGCGGCGGACGCCGGGCACCGCCGGGCGCAGGTGCGGATGGGCGTGCGGGCGGCCGAGCGCGGGGCGCTGGAGATCGCCGAGAGCTGGTACCGGCGGGCGGCGGAGGCCGGCAGCCGCAGTGCGGCGTTCAACCTGGGGCTGCTGCTGGCCCGGCAGGACAGCGAGGCGGAGGCGATGCTCTGGTACACCCGGGCGGCCGACGCCGGGCACGGCCGGGCCGCGCTGCGCCTGGCGCTGCTGGCGCTGCGCCGGGGCGAGCCGGTGCAGGCGGAGAACTGGTGCCGCCGGGCGGCCGACTACGGGCCGGCCGAGGTGGCCGAGCGGGCCGGGCGGCTGCTGGGCGCGCTGCACGCGGAGCTGAGCGCGTAGCGGACCCGCCCTCTGGCGTGGTCCGGCCCGTTCAGGGTCGGCAGTCGGGGCAGAGGCCGCGGTAGGTGATGTCGGCGCCGGAGACGGTGAAGCCGAAGCGTTCGGCGGGCGGCAGGGCGGCGAGCGGGTCGCCGTGCGGGTGGACGTCGCGGATCGCCCCGCAGCCGGAGCAGACCAGGTGTTGGTGGGCGCGGTGGGCGTTGGGGTCGTAGCGCCGGGCGCGGCCGTCGGTGGCGACCTCCAGGACCTCGCCGAGCGCGACGAGCTCGCCGAGGGTGTTGTAGACGGTCGCGCGGCTGATCTCGGGCAGGTGGGCGACGGCGCGGGCGTGCACCTCGTCGGCGGTGAGGTGCACGTGTTCGCCGTCCAGGACCTCGGCCACGACCCGGCGCTGCGAGGTCAGCCGCCAGCCGCGGGCGCGGAGTCGTTCCAGCAGGTCGCTCATGGTTACAGAGTAGGTCAGGCTCTGAGTTTGGTTCCAGTGTTGACTTGGACAAAGTCCAAGTTAGGATCGAGTCGTCACGACATCACGACCGGACCAGACGGAGGCACCCCCTGATGACGACCCAGGACGAGCTGCGACCCACCCTCACCACGGAGGCGGGTGCCCCCGTCGCCGACAACCAGAACACCGAGACCGCG
Organism: Kitasatospora sp. NPDC097643; assembly: GCF_040302625.1. Classification (NCBI taxonomy): domain Bacteria; kingdom Bacillati; phylum Actinomycetota; class Actinomycetes; order Kitasatosporales; family Streptomycetaceae; genus Kitasatospora; species Kitasatospora sp. NPDC097643. The sequence goes on from NZ_JBEOSA010000021.1 coordinate 108,142, forward strand.
GGCGTCGGCGGCCCGGCGCTCATCCAGGACCAGCAGCTGTTCGAGAAGCTCGCGCACTTCAACCGCGAGCGGATCCCGGAGCGCGTGGTGCACGCACGCGGCGCGGCGGCCTACGGCACCTTCACGGTGACCGCCGACGTGACGCCCTACACCCGCGCCGCGTTCCTGTCCGAGGTCGGCAAGGAGACCGAGGTCTTCCTGCGCTTCTCCACCGTCGCCGGCAACCTGGGCTCGGCCGACGCGGTGCGCGACCCGCGCGGTTTCGCGGTGAAGTTCTACACCGAGGAGGGCAACTACGACCTCGTCGGCAACAACACCCCGGTGTTCTTCATCAAGGACGCCGTGAAGTTCCCCGACTTCATCCACACCCAGAAGCGCGACCCGTACACCGGCTCGCAGGAGGCCGACAACGTCTGGGACTTCTGGGGCCTGTCGCCCGAGTCGACCCACCAGGTGACCTGGCTGTTCGGCGACCGCGGCATCCCGGCCACCTACCGCCACCTCAACGGCTACGGCTCGCACACCTTCCAGTGGCAGAACGAGGCCGGCGAGCACTTCTGGGTGAAGTACCACTTCAAGACCGACCAGGGCATCCGCAACCTCACCCAGGCCGAGGCCAACCGGCTCGCCGGCGAGGACCCGGACAGCCACCAGCGCGACCTGCGCGAGGCGATCGAGCGCGGGGAGTACCCGAGCTGGACGGTGCAGGTGCAGGTCATGCCGGCGGCCGACGCGGACGGCTACCGCTTCAACCCCTTCGACCTGACCAAGGTCTGGCCGCATGCGGACTACCCGCCGATCGAGATCGGCCGGCTGGAGCTCAACCGCAACCCCGAGAACGTCTTCGCCGAGGTCGAGCAGTCGATCTTCTCCCCGGCGCACTTCGTGCCCGGCATCGGCCCGTCCCCGGACAAGATGCTCCAGGGCCGGCTGTTCGCGTACGCGGACGCCCACCGCTACCGCGTCGGCATCAACGCCGACCACCTGCCGGTGAACCGCCCGCACGCCACCGAGGCGCGCACCAACAGCCGCGACGGCCACCTCTACGACGGCCGCCACGGCCGGCAGAAGAACTACGAGCCGAACAGCTTCGGCGGCCCGGTGCAGACCGGCCGCCCGCTGTGGGCCGCGACCACCGTCACCGGCGCCACCGGCAACCACGTGGCGCCCTCGCACGCCGAGGACGACGACTTCGTGCAGGCGGGCAACCTGTACCGGCTGTACTCGGAGGACGAGAAGCAGCGGCTGATCGCCAACCTGGCCGGCTTCATCGCCAAGGTCTCGGCCGACCGGGACGACATCGTCGAGCGGGCCGTCGAGAACTTCCGCAAGGCCGACGCCGACTACGGGCAGCGGCTGGAGACGGCCGTCCGGGAGCTGCGCAAGCAGCGGTAGTCACCCGGGCGCCGGTCGCCCCATGAGCGGCGGGCCCGGTCGAGCAGATGACTGTTCGACCGGGCCCGCACCATTGTTCTCGCCCCGAGGTGGGTCCTAGACGCTGAGGCGGCGCAGCGCCTCCTCGTGGAGCAGGCCGTTGGAGGCGACGGCGTCGGCGCCGCCGGGGCCGGGGACGCCGTCCAGGCCGGTGAAGCGGCCGCCGGCCTCCTCGACGATGATGCAGTTGGCGGCCATGTCCCAGAGCGAGAGCTCCGGTTCGGCGGCGATGTCGACCGCGCCCTCGGCGACCATCATGTAGGACCAGAAGTCGCCGTAGGCGCGGGTGCGCCAGCAGGCGCGGGTGAGGTCCAGGAACGGGTCGAGGCGGCCGCGCTCCTCCCAGCCGGAGAGGGAGGAGTAGGAGAAGGAGGCGTCCTCGATCCGGGAGACGCCGGAGACGTGGATCCGGCCGGCCTTGGCGAGGCTGCGGCCGGCGAAGGCGCCGAGGTCCTTGGCGGCCCACCAGCGGCGGTTCAGCGCGGGGGCGGAGACGATGCCGACCACCGGACGCTCGACGCCGTCCGGGCCGTCCTCCAGCAAGGCGATCAGGGTGGCCCAGACCGGGACGCCGCGGATGTAGTTCTTGGTGCCGTCGATCGGGTCGATCACCCAGCGGCGCGGGCCGGAGCCCTGCAAGCCGAACTCCTCGCCGAGCACCGCGTCGCGCGGGCGGGCGCGCTGGAGCACGCCGCGCACCAGTTCCTCGGCGGCCTTGTCGGCGTCGCTGACGGGGGTGAGGTCGGGCTTGGTCTCGATCTTCAGGTCGAGGGCGCGGAAGCGCTCCAGGGTGATCGAGTCGGCCGAGTCGGCGAGGACGTGGGCGAGTCGGAGGTCGTCGTGGTAGTCGGCCATGTCCGAACCCTAGCGAGCCCGCCAGGATCGGGACAGCGGGGCTCGCAGAGCGGGACGGCCGCTCTCTGTCAGTGGGCGGAGCCGCTGAGCTGGAGGCCGATCACGCCGGCGATCACCAGGGAGATCGAGACGATCTTGAGGACGGAGGTGGCCTCGTCCAGGAAGAGCATGCCGTAGATGGCGGTGCCGGCCGCCCCGATGCCGGTCCACACCGCGTAGGCGGGGCCGACCGGCAGGCTCTTCAGGGACAGGGTGAGCAGGCCGAAGCTGCCGAGGGCGAACACGCAGAAGCTGATGGTGGGCCAGAGCTTGGTGAAGCCCTCGCTGAGCTTGAGGTTGATCGCGAAGCCGGTCTCCAGGATTCCGGCCAGGATCACCAGGGCCCATGCCATCGCGTGCCCTTCCTGTCGATCGACGGGTCGGACCGCGCGGTGGCCCGACTTTCCTATGATCGCCAGGCTGGCGCGGTCCGACACCTCGAACGGCCGGAAACCGTCGGCGGCACGTCCGGAGGGTCAGTCGCCCTCGCGGGCCTCCTTGCTGGCCAGCAGTCGGCGCAGCGAGTAGAGCCGGGCCGCCTCGGCGTGGCCGTCGGCGACCCAGGCGTCCAGGGCGCAGTCCGGTTCGTCGTGGCTACAGGCGCGCGGGCACTCGACGGTGCCGGGCTCCAGGTCGGGGAAGGCGTGGATGACCCGGGACGGGTCGATGTGCGAGAGGCCGAAGGAGCGGAAGCCCGGGGTGTCGATCACCCAGCCCGGGTCGAGGGCCTTCTTCGAGCCGGGCTTGGCGCCGGGCGGCGGGGGCAGCCGCAGCGCCAGCGCCGAGACCGTGGTGTGGCGGCCGCGGCCGGTGACCGCGTTGACCCGGCCGGTCTGCCGCTGGCGGTCCGGTACGAGGGCGTTGACCAGGGTGGTCTTGCCGACGCCGGAGTGGCCGATGAACACCGTGGACAGGCCGCGCAGGTGCTCGCGGACGGCCTCGGCGCCGGCGGTCTCCAGCTCGTCGCGGCGGGTGACCACGTACTCGATGCCGAGCGGCGCGTAGGACTCCAGCAGCGGCGCGGCCGGGGCCAGGTCGGACTTGGTGAGCACCAGCAGCGGCTCCATGCCCGCGTCGTACGCGGCCACCAGGCAGCGGTCGATCAGCCGGGGCCTCGGCTCCGGGTCGGCCAGCGCGGTGACGATGGCCAGCTGGTCGGCGTTGGCGACGACGATCCGCTCGTACGGGTCGTCGTCGTCCGCGGTGCGGCGCAGCACCGAGCCGCGCTCCTCGACCCGGACGATCCGGGCGAGCGTGTCGGTGTCCCCGGAGAGGTCGCCGACCAGGCTGACGACGTCGCCGACGACGACGCCCTTGCGGCCCAGCTCGCGGGCCTTCATGGCGACGACCTCGCGCTCCTGCTTGGTGCCCGGGTCGATCAGGCAGGTCAGCCGGCCGCGGTCGACGGTCAGCACCATCGCCTCGGCGGCGTCCTCGTGCTTGGGCCGGATCCGGGTCCGCGGCCGGGAGCCCCGGCGGGCGGGGCGGTTGCGGATGTCGTCCTCGTCGGCGTCCTTGCCGTAGCGGCGCATGGCTTCAGTCTCCGCTCAGGCGTCCGCCGCCGCTTCGCCTTCGCCGAGCAGATCCGTCCACATGTTCGGGAAGTCGGGCAGGGTCTTGGCGGTGGTGGCCACGTTCTCCACCTGGACGCCGGGCACGGCCAGGCCGATCACCGCGGCGGCGGTGGCCAGGCGGTGGTCCTCGTAGGTGTGGAAGACGCCGCCGTGCAGCGGGCGCGGGCGGATCCGCAGGCCGTCCTCGGTCTCGGTGACATCGCCGCCGAGGTCGTTGATCTCCTTGGCGAGCGCGGCGAGCCGGTCGGTCTCGTGCAGCCGCAGGTGGGCGATGCCGTACAGGTGGGACTCGGAGTCGGCGAGCGCGGCGACGGCGGCGATCACCGGGGTGAGCTCGCCGACGTCGTGCAGGTCCGCCTCGATGCCGTGGATCCGGCCGGTGCCGGTGAACTGGAGGCCCTCGTCGGTGAACTCGCAGGCGCCGCCCATCTGCGTGTAGATCGCGCGCAGCTGGTCGCCGGGCTGGGTGGTGTGCTTGGGCCAGTCGCGCACGGTGACCCGGCCGCCGGTGACCAGGGCGGCGGCGAAGAACGGCGCCGCGTTGGAGAGGTCCGGCTCGACGACGAGGTCGCGGCCGATCAGGGCGCCGGGGGTGACCCGCCAGACGTCCTTCTCGCCGCCGTCCTCGGGGGCGTCGACCTGGACGCCGGCCAGGCGCAGCATCTCGACGGTCATCCGGATGTGCGGCAGCGACGGCACCGGGCCGCCGACGTGCCGGACCTCGACGCCGTGGTTGTAGCGGGCGCCGGAGAGCAGCAGGGCGGAGACGAACTGGGACGAGGAGGAGGCGTCCAGCTCGACCGGGCCGCCGTCGAGCGCGCCGGTGCCGTGCACGGTGAGCGGGAAGGCGCCGCGGCCGCCGTCGTCGATCCGGGCGCCGAGCGCGCGCAGGGCGTTGATCACGCCGTGCTGGGGGCGCTCGTAGCTGCGCGGGTCGCCGTCGAAGTGCACCGGGCCGTCGGCGAGGACGGCCAGCGGGGGCAGGAAGCGCATGACCGTGCCGGCGTTGCCGACGTCGATCGAGGCGGGGCCGCGCAGCGCGGGGGTCGGGATGACCCGCCAGGCCTCGCCGCCGCCGGTGCCGCCGGAGTCGTTGTTGACCTTCTCCTCGATGCCGACGCCGAGGGCGCGCAGGCCGTCGGCCATCAGCTGCGAGTCGCGGCTGCGCAGCGGGCGGCGCACCCAGCCGGGTCCGTCGGCCAGTGCCGCCAGCACCAGGGCCCGGTTGGTGACCGACTTGGAGCCGGGGATGGTGACGGTGGCGTCAACGGGGGTGGTCGCGACGGGGGCGGGCCACAGGGTCTCGGTCATGTGGGCCAGTTTAGGGGCCGTACCGGAACGGCCCCTGCCGTGGCCGGATGGCGGAACGGGGGCGGCCTGGTGAAGGGGTTGTCGTCAGTGCGAGGGTCGCGTCACTGCAGGGGCTGGAGCAGCCAGCTCGCGCCGAGGGCGAGGCAGGCGAGGGCGATCAGCAGGAAGACGGTGATCCACGCCAGGCCGGGCACGTGGGTGAGCCGGGCGAGCTGGTCGGCGTCGGAGTCGCGGGCCCAGCCGGCGCGGCGCTGGTGCTGGAGTTCCAGGACCGGGCGGACGGCGGCGAAGAGCAGGAACCAGCAGCCGAGGTAGGCGAAGCCGGCCTGGACCTCGGCGCTGCCGAACCAGGAGACCAGGAAGAACGCGCCGCCGGCGACCAGCACGATGAACAGGCCGTAGGCGTTGCGGATGCGGATCAGCAGGGCGAGCAGCAGGACGACGGCCAGCCACAGCAGCAGGGTGATCCGGTCGGCGGCGAGCAGGGCGGCGCAGCCGAGGCCGAGCAGGGCGGGCGCGGGGTAGCCGGCGGCGGCGGTGAGGATCATGCCGGGGCCGGTGGGGCGGCCGTAGGAGAGGGTGAGGCCGGAGGTGTCGGAGTGCAGCCGGATGCCGGCGAGCCTGCGGCCGGTGGCGCGGGCGACCAGGCCGTGGCCGCCCTCGTGGGCGATGGTGACCGCGTTGCGGGTGACGTGCCAGACCGGGCGGACGAGGACGGCGAGCAGGGCGACGGCGCCGGTGGTCAGGACCAGCCAGCCGGGCGGGGCGGGCTGGGTGCCGGTGACCTGGTTCCACAGTTCGCCGATGGTGTGGTCGGTGGGGTGGGCGGGGTGGGCGCTCATGTCGCGGCTTCGCCTCCGTTCGCTGCGTTGGGCCGTTCGGGGCAGCCTCCCATGCGGGGACGGGTGGGCGGGAGCGGGTGGTTCTGATCGTGGGATGAAAAGGTGGTGAGGACGGCGGGCGTGGCAAGCTGACCGGCATGTGCGGTCGCTTCGCCTCCAGCAGCAAGCCCGAGGACCTCGTCGAGCTCTTCGGGGTCGAGCAGTGGGACCCGGCGGAGACGCTGGCGCCGAACTGGAACGTCGCCCCGACCAACAGCGCGTTCGTGGTGCTGGAGCGGGTGGCGAAGGGCTCGTCCCGGGTGGTGCGGCAGCTGCGGGTGCTGCGCTGGGGGCTGGTGCCGCAGTGGTCGCGGTCGGCGGAGACCGCGGTGAAGATGATCAACGCCCGCTCGGACACGGTGCACGAGAAGCCCGCGTATCGGCAGGCCTTCACCTCGCGCCGGTGCATCCTGCCGGTGGACGGCTACTACGAGTGGCAGACCGTGCCCGCCGAGCGCGGGAAGCCGCGCAAGAAGCCGTTCTTCGTCTCCCGGGCGGACGGCGCGCCGCTGGCGCTGGCCGGGCTGTACGAGTTCTGGCGCAACCGGGCGGTGCCGGCCGACCACCCGGAGGCGTGGCTGGTGACCTTCACCGTCGTCACCACGGACGCCGAGGAGTCGCTGGCGCCGATCCACGAGCGGATGCCGCTGTTCCTCGACCCGGCGTCCTTCGACGCCTGGCTGGACCCGGGGCTGAGCGAGCCGGACGAGCTGCGCCGGCTGCTGATACCCCCGCCGCCGGGCGCGCTGCTGGCCACCCCGGTGTCGCCGGCGGTCGGCAGCATCCGCAACAACGGCCCGGAGCTCACCGAGTTCTGGGAAGAGGTCGAGTACGAGACGACGCTGTTCTGAACGTTCTGGAGCGACTGAGATGACCACCACCGAGATCGTCCCCACCGGGGCCGGGGACGCCCGGATCACCTACCACCGGGCCGCCGCGCCGAGGGCGGTGCTGGCGCTCGGCCACGGCGCCGGCGGCGGGACCGGCGCCCGGGACCTGGTGGCGCTGGCCGCGGCGCTGCCGGCGCGCGGGATCACCGTGGCGCTGGTCGAGCAGCCGTGGCGGGTGGCCGGGAAGAAGCTGGGGCCGGCCCCGAAAACACTGGACCTCGGCTGGACGCCGGTCGCCGAGCGGCTGGCCGGGGCGGGCCTGCCGCTGGTGGTGGGCGGGCGCAGCGCCGGGGCCCGGGTGGCCTGCCGCACCGGGGCGGCGACCGGAGCGGTGGGGGTGGTGGCGCTGGCGTTCCCGCTGCACCCGCCGGGCAAGCCGGAGAAGAGCCGGGCGGAGGAGCTGCTGGAGTCGGGGCTGCCGACGCTGGTGGTGCAGAGCGAGGCGGATCCGTTCGGCGGGCCGGCGGAGTTCCCGGCGCTGCCGACCGGGCACGAGCTGGTGGCGGTGCCGTACGGGAGCCACGGGTTCGAGGTGCCGAAGCGGGCGCCGGTGGGGCAGGACGAGGTGCTGGAGCTGATCTGCGGAGCGGTCGGGGACTGGGTGCTGGGGCTGCTGTGATGACGGTCGGGGACTGGGTGCCGGGGCTGCGGTGAGGGCGGCCCGGACGGCTTCGGGGCCGCGGTGAGCAGGGAGTTTCCGGTCGCTCACCCCTGCGGGTGAATCGGGCGCCGGGGCGGGAATGCGGACGCGGGCGGGGTGGTTGACACCCTCGTCAGCGTGATTCCCGGTGGAGAGGCAGGGCAGATGGGTTCGATCGCGTGCCCCGAGCGGCCGGAGGAGCGAGAGGCCGCCACGGCGTTCGCCCCCGCCTGGTCCGACTGGATTGTCGCGGGCGAGAAGCCCGTCAGCCCGATATCCTCCATTTCGGGGCGGCCCGGTGTGGGCCGTGGTCGTCATGCCGAGGAGGTGGGTCCGGTCGTCGGGACCGAGCACGAGGCCGAGCCGGGCCGGGGCCCGGAGGAGGGTCGGCCCGTGGGCGAGGCGCTCACCGGTGAGGAGCTGGCCGAGGCGATCGGTGAGGACACCTTCCGGGTGTCCGCGGAGGAGTCCGAGGAGGCCCGGCGGGAGCGCTTCGAGCGCGATGCCCTGGGCTACCTGGATCCGATGTACTCGGCGGCGCTGCGCATGACGCGCAACCCGGCGGACGCGGAGGACCTGCTCCAGGAGGCGTTCGCCAAGGCGTACGCGTCCTTCCACCAGTTCCGTGAGGGTACGAACCTCAAGGCCTGGCTGTACCGCATCCTCACCAACACGTTCATCAACTCGTACCGCAAGAAGCAGCGGGAGCCCCAGCGCACCGCGGCCGAGGAGATCGAGGACTGGCAGCTGGCCCGCGCCGAGTCGCACATGTCGACCGGTCTGCGCTCGGCCGAGACCCAGGCGCTCGACCACCTCCCCGACAGCGATGTGAAGGACGCGCTCCAGGCCATCCCGGAGGAATTCCGGATCGCCGTCTATCTCGCGGACGTAGAAGGCTTTGCGTACAAGGAGATCGCGGACATCATGGGTACTCCCATCGGTACGGTGATGTCCCGGCTGCACCGCGGCCGCCGTCAGCTGCGCGGCATGCTGGAGGATTACGCCCGCGAGCGCGGGCTGGTCCCGGCCGGCGGGGCAGGGCAGGAAGCGAAGGGCTCGGGCTCATGAGCTGCGGCGATCCGCACGAAACCGAGTGTGGCGAGGTCCTCGACCACCTCTATGAATTCCTCGACAACGAAATGGCCGAGGGTGACTGCGCCAAGCTACGCGTGCACTTCGAGGAGTGCTCGCCCTGCCTGAAGCAGTACGGGCTGGAGCAGGCGATCAAGGCGCTGATCAAGCGTTCCTGCGGCTGCGACGACACCCCGACCGACCTCCGCAGCAAGGTGCTGGCCAGGATCGACTCGATCCGGGCCGGGCAGCGCTCGGGCGAGCAGGTGGTCGTCGACACCTCGGTCGAGATCCACGTCGAGACGGCGCGGCCGGCGCCGACGGTCGCCGACGCCCCCGGTGGGCCGGCGGCCCGCCCCGGCGCGCCGGTCGAGGCGGGCGCCCAGGTGGAGTAGCCCGCCGGGCCCGCCGCCGAGGGCGGGCCGGGCGGTTCGGACACGGAGCCGAACAGGTGACAGATTTCGAAATCTGTTCGCTGTTATCTGTTATCTGTTATCTGTCGGCTGTCACCTGACATCTGTCCGCCGCCGGCTGCCA
>NZ_JBEOSA010000022.1:0-115994 GCF_040302625.1 Kitasatospora sp. NPDC097643
TCACCAGCTCGGGCTCCCCAGCGGGCTCCGCCTCCAGGACGGGCTCCACGGGCTTCTCCAGGAGAACCGGCGTCTCCTCCACAGCCTCGGCCTCATCCGCGTCGTGACGACCGCCCGTCGGGCGGCTACAACCGTGACCGTGGCGACGACCGCGGTGGCTTCCGTCGTGACGACCGCCCGTCCGGCGGTGGCTTCCGTCGTGACGACCGTCCGTCCGGCTTCCGTCGTGATGACCGGGACGACCGTCCGCGTCGTGACGACCGCCCGTCCTACCGTGACCGTGACGACCGCCAGGGCGGCGGTGGCTTCCGTCGCGATGACCGCCCGTCCGGTGGCTACAACCGTGACCGCGGTGGCGACCGTGGCGGCTTCCGTCGCGACGACCGCCCCTCCGGCGGCGGCTTCCGTCGTGACGACCGCCAGGGCGGCGGTGGCTACCGCCGTGACGACCGGCGCGACGACCGCGGCGGCCGTGGCGACTACGACGACCGTCGGGGCAACTACGAGCCCGTCAAGCGTCTGCCGATCCCGGAGGACGTCACCGGCTTCGAGATCGACGCGGACGTGCGCCAGGAGCTCAAGAGCCTGCCCAAGACCCTTGCGGACGATGTCGCCCGCAACCTGGTGATGGTGGCCCGTCTGCTCGACAGCGAGCCGGAGGAGGCCTACCAGTACTCGCGCGTCGCGCTCCGGCTGGCCTCCCGCGTGGCCGCCGTCCGTGAGGCGGCCGGTTTCGCCTCGTACATGACGCAGCGTTACTCCGAGGCGCTGACCGAGTTCCGCGCCGCCCGTCGGATGACCGGCCGGGCGGACCTGTGGCCGGTGATGGCCGACTGCGAGCGCGGTCTGGGCCGTCCGGAGCGGGCGCTGGCGATGGCCGGCGAGCCCGAGGTGAAGCAGCTGGACAAGGCCGGCCAGGTCGAGATGCGCCTGGTCGCCGCCGGTGCGCGCACCGACATGGAGCAGTTCGAGGCGGCCGTGGTGACGCTGCAGAGCCCCGAGCTGGCCTCCAGCACGGTGCACCCGTGGACCGCCCGCCTGCGGTACGCCTACGCCGAGGCGCTGATCGCGGCCGGCCGTGGCGACGAGGCCCGTGACTGGTTCGCCAAGGCGGTGGAGGCCGACACCGACGGCAGCACCAACGCCGCGGAGCGGCTGGCCGAGATCGACGGCGTGGAGTTCGTGGACGCCCTCGACCCGGAGCTGGCCGACGAGGAGGCCGAGCAGGGCGACGCCCCGGCGAAGAAGCGCGGCGGCGAGATCGCCGACGACCGCGTGATCTTCGAGGACGAGGAGGACGTCGAGGAGTACTACGACGAGGACGACCTCGAAATCGACGAGGACTTCGACGGCGAGGTGCCCGAGCGCTCCCTCGACGCCACGGCCGAGGACAAGCCGAAGGCTGCGGACAAGGCCGAGGAGAAGGCCGAGCAGGCCGACGCCCAGAGCTGAGCCCCGCACGACGACCGAGGCCCTGCCGCTCCCCCGGACATCCGGGGGGCCGGCAGGGCCTCGCGTCGTTCCGGCCGGGCGGCTAGCCCAGTTCGAGGCTGCGCAGCACCAGCCCGGTGGCCGGCTTCGGCCCGAAGGAGGTCGACTTGCGCGGCATGGTGACGCCCTGTTCGGCGAGCCTTCGCACCACGCTCTCCCGGACCGGGTGCAGCAGGACGGCGGTGCCGCCGGTGCGGGCGGCCTCCCGTTCGGCGGCCGCGGCGGTGTGCAGGTAGCCGATGTCGTCCGGGCCGTCCGGGACGTGCCAGGTGTGGTCGAGCAGGGTGGCGTGCAGGACGGTGGCGTCCAGGTGGCGCCACTCCTCGGGGCGGTCCTGCGGCACGGTGGCGTCGAGCAGGGACTCCTCGGGTTCGCCGAGCAGCCAGTAGACGCCGTCCCCGCCGGTCAGCACGAAGCCGTTGCCGCCGTGCCGCTTCTGCTCGGCGAGCGCCTGGAGCGCGGCGGTCAGCGGGCCGGGGATCTCCTTGACCGTCCACTGGTCGCCGAGCTTCTCCAGCGCCTCGCTGACCGGCAGCCGGTACAGCACGCGGTGGATGGCCCGGACCCGCAGCGGGTAGCGGGCGGTGTCCACCAGCAGGACCATGCCGCGGTCCCAGGGGCTGCGCGGCAGGTGGCGGTGCTCGCGCTGGAGCCGCAGGTACATCTCCCACCGGTGGTGGCCGTCGGCGATGAGCGCCCGGCAGGTGGCGAGGTCGCGGCCGATCTCGGCGATGTCGGCGGCGCCGGTGACGGCCCAGAGGCGGTGGTGGGTGCCGTCGCTGGTGGCGGTGGAGAGCAGCGGCGGGTTCTCGACGGTCCGCTCGATGACCCCGGAGGCGCCGCCGTTGCCGCGGTAGGTGAGCAGCAGCGGTTCCAGGTTGGCCCGGGTGGTGCGCATCAGGCCGACCCGGTCGGCGACCGGCCGCGGCATGACGTCCTCGTGGGGGAGGACCACTCCGGCCTCGCGGCCGCTGACGGCGAGGGCGCCGATCAGGCCGCGCTGGAGCACTTCGGGGGAGTCGCCGGTGGCGGGCACGCGCTGCTCGTAGACGTAGAGCGCGGGCTCCGGGTCGGCGGCGAGCACGCCCTCGCGCTGCCAGTCGGCCAGCAGCCTGGCGGCGTGCCGGTACCTGGTGTCGCGGTCGGGGCGGTCGCCGGCGTCCTCGGGTTCGGGCCGGGGCAGGATCAGCCGGACCACGTTGTGCGGGTCGGCGGTCTCCAGGTCGAGCCGGCGCCCGGGGTCGACGACGTCGTACGGCGGTGACATGACCGCGGCGAGGGCGCCGACCCGGTCGGGGACGTAGCGCAGGCCGCGGAAGGGGGACAAGGACAGGCCTGCGGTGGCGACGTGCCCGGGATCGCCGGGGCCGCCCTCGGGAGTCTCGACTCCGTCTTCTGCACTGGGTGTGCTCATTCTGGGCATCGTAACCGGGTACGCGTTGTTGAGAGATCGGAATACCCGTGCCGACCTGTGGGGCGGGTGTGCGACCGAGGGCGAGGTACGGCATGAGCGACGGGCAGGAACGGGTGGACGGCGGCGGCCCGGTCGAGCCGGGCGGGTCGGCCGGCGTCACCGACGGGGGCGGTCCGGCGGGCGGCGGCGTGCCGGCGCAGGCGCGCTCGGGGGAGCCGGAGGGGGACGTGTACGAGTGGTTCCGCCGGGGCGGCAGACTGCTGGCCCAGGGGCACCCGGCCGCCGCCGAGCAGTTGCTGGCGCGGGCGGCGGCGGCCGAACCGCACTCGCGCAGCATCCGGGAGACGCTGGCGCGCGCCCAGTTCGACGCCGGTTCGTACGCGGCTGCGCTGGAGAACTTCCGGGCCGTCGCGCTGGCCGATCCGTCCGACGACTACGCTCAGTTCGGGTGGGGCGTCGCGGCGGCCCGGCTGGGCGACTTCGAGACGTCCGCCGAGCACCTGGCGCTGGCCGTGGCGATGCGGCCGGACACCGACCACTACCGGGCGGCGCTGCGGCAGACCCGGGCGACCCTGGCGGCCCGCGCCGGGGCGTTCGGCCCGTTGCTGCCGGGGGCGCCCGGGTACCTGGAACCCCCGCCGGCCGACGGCCGGGGGGCGGGCGGCGCCGGGACGGACGACGAGGTCTGACCGGCGCGAAGTGCCACGCCACCGTGGCAGTGAACGCAGTGAACGACGCAGTGAATGAGGTAGCGCAGGCATGACCGAGACGGCCACCACCGTGCGACGGACCACTCCCGGGGGCAGCGAGCAGCCGCTCACCGAGGCGTACGACACGGCGCTGCTGGACCTGGACGGCGTGGTCTACGCGGGCCCGTACGCGATCGAGCACGCGGTGGACGCGCTGGACGCCGCCCGCGCGGTCGGGATGCGGCTCGCTTACGTGACCAACAATGCCTCCCGCCCGCCGCGGGTGGTGGCCGAGCACCTGACCGAGCTGGGTGTGCCCGCCGAGCCGGCCGACGTGATCAACTCGGCGCAGGCGGCCGCCCGAGTGGTGGCCGAGAAGGTGCCGGCCGGGGCGAAGGTCCTGGTGGTGGGCGGGCTGGGGCTGGAGGAGGCGCTGGCCGAGCGCGGCCTGGTGGCCGTCCGCACGCTGGCCGAGGAGCCGCTCGCGGTGGTCCAGGGCTTCGACCCCTCGGTCGGCTGGGCCCAGCTGGCGGAGGCCGCGTACGCGGTGCGCGGCGGGCTGCCGTGGGTGGCGTCCAACACCGACCTGACGGTGCCGACCGCGCGCGGCATCGCGCCCGGCAACGGGACGCTGGTGGCGGCCGTCCGGGCGGCCGCCGGGGTGGAGCCGGAGGTGGCGGGCAAGCCGCTGCCGCCGATGCACCGGGAGACCGTGCTGCGCACCGGCGCGCGGCGGCCGCTGGTGGTCGGCGACCGGCTGGACACCGACATCGAGGGCGCGTTCAACGGCGGGGTGGACAGCCTGCTGGTGTTCACCGGGGTGACCACGCCCGCCCAGCTGCTGGCGGCGCCGGTCGAGCACCGGCCGACGTACCTGGCGGCGGACCTGCGCGGGCTGCTGGTGCCGCACCCGGCGGTCACCGCGTCGGCGGAGGGTTTCGGCTGCGGCGGTTGGGCGGCGACGGCCGAGGGCGGCGTGCTGCGGCTGGCGGGTGCCGGGGCGGACCGCTGGGACGGTCTGCGGGCGCTGTGCGCGGCGGCGTGGACGGCGCTGGACGGGGACGGCGAGCCGGCCGACGGGCGCAAGGCGCTGGCGGAGCTGGGCTTCTGAGCCGCCGGGCCGTTTGGCCGCTGAGCGGCTGAGGGGTGGGGCCGCCGGGTCAGAGCAGGGTGCGCAGCCGCAGCAGGTCGCGGAAGCCCGCCTCCAGCCGGACCCGGCCGCCCGCCCAGGCGGACGCGAAGTTGAGCCGGCCGCCGACCAGGTCGACCAGGTCGTCGCTGCCCATGGTGAGCCGGATGTCCGCCCGCTGGGTGGGGGCGCCGGGCGCGGAGACGAGGTCCTGGATCCGGCCGTCCCGCAGCTGCCCGGTGAAGGTCAGGTCGAGGTCGGTGATCCGGCAGCTGAGCGAGCGGTCGAGGGCGGCGGCCTTGTGGACGTCGCCGGTGGACTGCGCCATGTTCCGGCTGAGCTGTTCCAGTGCCTCGCGGCACTCCTCGGCGTTGGCCATGGCGGTGGTTCTCCTCCTCGGTCTGCCCGGGCAGTGGCCGTGAACGGCGGTGGTCACTGCCGGGCCACGGTACCGCAGCGGGGTTTTGGCGGTAGCGTCGTCAGTGGGGCGCCCGGAACGGTCCGGGCACCCCGACGGCGACAAGGCGATGCGCGAGGCGCTAAGGAGGCACCCGGATGCTGCCGAAGACGGTGCGGGGAGTGGTGGAGGCCGCCGCCGTGGTGGTGGACGAGGTCGGCAAGCGGGTGGTCGGCACGGCCGCGGTGATCCTGGAGCGGACCGGGGTCGACGTCGCCGAGGTGGAGCGTCGGCTGGGCGGGCAGTTCCCGCCGTCGGCGCAGACCCTGCAGACGCTGGTCGGGGAGGCGGTCACCGCGGGCCGGGCCGGGGTGGACCTGGCGGTCGGGGTGGCGCGCAGCGAGGTGGAGAAGGCCTTCGAGCGGGTCGGCGACCAGGTGACGAAGGTCGGCGTGGTGCTGGCGTACCTGGAGAGCAAGCTGCGCGAGGTCGAGGAGGAGCCCGTTCCGGCCGGGTCGGAGGAGGAGGAGGAGGAGGCGCCCGCGCCCCGGGCGGACGGCCTGTTCGGGCGCGGCTGGGAGAGCGCGCAGGAGCGGCCGGCGGGCCGGGCGGTGGGGGAGCCGATAGCGGCCGAGCGGGTGGAGGTGGACGAGCCGGTGGAGGTCGATCCGCCGGTGCCGCCGACGCCCGGCGTGGTTCCCCCGGCCGAAGCGGCCGCGGCGGAGCCGACCGTGGGGAAGGCCGCGGCCAAGAAGTCCCCCGCGAAGAAGTCCCCGGCGAAGCAGCCGGCGGCCGAGGGCGCGGCGGCCCGCAAGACCACGGCGAAGAAGACCACGGCGAAGAAGACCGCCGTCCGCAGGACCGCCACCGCCAAGAAGTCCGATGCCGAGCCGGCCGGACCGTCGAAGGCACAGCCCAAGGCGCCGGCCAAGCGCACGGCGACGAAGAAGACCACCGTCCGCAAGGCGACCAGCACCAGGAAGCCCGATGACCGGAACGAGTGACCCGGCCGCCTTGGCGACCGGCCCGCTCGGGGTGGAGCTGGCCCCGACCGGCCACCCGGCGGTGGACGCCGGGCTGGCCCGGCTGGAGGCCCTGGACGGGGTCCCGGCGGAGGCACACGTCGAGGTGTACGAAGATGTTCACCAGCGGCTGGCCGACACGCTGGCCGCGCTCGACCAGGAATGACCCTGGACCGACCCCGTAGGACCCGTAGGAGCTGAAGCACCAGTGGCAGTGGCACGACGCCGTCTCGACGCGGAGCTGGTCCGCCGCAAGCTGGCCCGGTCGCGCGAGCACGCGTCCGAGCTGATCGCGGCCGGCCGGGTGACCGTCGGCGGCACCACCGCGACCAAGCCGGCCACCCAGGTGGAGACCTCGGCGGCGGTCGTGGTGGCCAAGGACGAGAACGATCCCGACTATGTCTCGCGCGGCGGCCACAAGCTCGCCGGGGCGTTCGCGGCGTTCGTGCCGCAGGGCCTGGTGGTCGAGGGCCGCCGGGCGCTGGACGCGGGCGCCTCCACCGGCGGCTTCACCGACGTCCTGCTGCGCTCCGGCGCGGCGCACGTGCTGGCGGTGGACGTCGGCTACGGGCAGCTCGCCTGGTCGTTGCAGAGCGACGAGCGGGTGACCGTGATGGACCGCACCAACGTGCGCGAGCTGACCCCGGAGCTGATCGGCGGGACCCTGGTCGACCTGGTGGTCGGCGACCTGTCGTTCATCTCGCTGGGCCTGGTGCTGCCCGCGCTGGCCGGGTGCGCGGCCGCGGACGCCGACCTGGTGCTGATGGTCAAGCCGCAGTTCGAGATCGGCAAGGAGCGCCTGGGCAGCGGCGGGGTGGTGCGCAGCCCGCAGCTGCGCGCCGAGATGGTGCGCCAGGTCGCCGGGCAGGCCTGGGAGCTGGGGCTGGGCGTGCGCGCGGTGACCGCGAGCCCGCTGCCGGGCCCGTCCGGGAACGTCGAGTACTTCCTCTGGCTGCGCCGGGACGCGCCGCCGCTGGACCCGGCGGAGGCGGACCGGGCCGTCGCGGAGGGGCCCCGATAGGGTGCTCTGCGGACGTCCGGTCGGTCATGCTGTGTGACGCGGCCGCACCGGGCCGAGGGAGCCCCGGTAGGCGTAGGGAGAGGGCAGCGGCATGAGCGATGAAGAGCGTACGGTCTTCCTGATCGCGCACACCGGCCGGGAGGCGGCGCTGCGCAGCGTCGAGGGCCTGGTGCACGGGCTGCTGAAGGCGGGCATCCGGATCAGACTGCTGGCCTTCGAGGCGGTGGGTCTGGACCTGCCGGACGGCGTCGAGCGGGTGGCCGGGGGGCCGGGTGCGGCGGACGGCTGCGAGCTGATCCTGGTCGCCGGCGGGGACGGGACGCTGCTGCGCGGGGCCGAGCTGGCGCGCGAGCACGGGCTGCCGATGCTCGGGATCAACCTGGGCCGGGTGGGCTTCCTCGCGGAGGCCGAGCGGGACGACCTCGCCGTGGTGGTCGAGCGGGTGGTGGACGCCGACTACGAGGTCGAGGAGCGGATGACGATCGACGTGATCGTCCGCACCAACGGCGATGTGGTGCACCAGGACTGGGCGTTGAACGAGGCGTCGATCGAGAAGGCGTCCCGGGAGCGGATGCTGGAGGTGGTGACCGAGGTGGACGGCCGCCCGGTCTCCAACTTCGGCTGCGACGGGGTGGTGTGCGCGACGCCCACCGGGTCGACCGCGTACGCGTTCTCCGGTGGCGGCCCGGTGGTGTGGCCGGAGGTGGAGGCGCTGCTGATGGTGCCGATCTCCGCGCACGCGCTGTTCGCGCGGCCGCTGGTGACCTCGCCGCACTCGGTGCTGGCGGTGGAGGTGCAGCCGAAGACGCCGCACGGGGTGCTCTGGTGCGACGGGCGGCGCTCGGTCGAACTGCCCGCCGGTGCACGGGTGGAGGTGCGCCGGGGGCAGACGCCGGTGCGGCTGGCCCGGCTGCACCGGGCGCCGTTCACCGACCGGCTGGTCGCCAAGTTCGCGCTGCCGGTGACGGGTTGGCGCGGCCGGTCGAACACCCACTGACCGTACCGGAATTGACGGTAAGTCGGCCTGGTCGGGCCATGCGGTCAGACGGCGAGCGGCTGGGTGTCCTCGGCCGGGCCGAGGCGCCCGCCGGCCGCCGCCCGGGCGGCCACCGCGGCGAGCCGTTCGACGGCGGCGGGAACGGCCGCGGCCGGCACGGTGAGCGGGATCCGCAGGTGGTGCTCGAACGCGCCGTCCGAGCCGAACCGGTTGCCCGCGGCGATCCGCACCCCGGCGCGCTCCCCGGCCAGGGCGAGCGCCGCGCCGGAGAGCCCGTCAGTGGACAGCCAGAGCGAGAGGCCGCCGGGCGGCGGCTGGTACGTCCAGGTCGGCAGGTGGACGGGCAGTGCGGCGGCGAAGGCGGCCGCGGTGGAGCGCAGCCGGTCCAGCTGGTGCGCCCGGACGGCCGGCAGCGGCTCGCCCAGCAGCTCGGCGGCGATCAGCTGGTCCAGCACCGGGGTGCCGACGTCGCTGTAGACCCGTTCGCCGGCCAGCCGGCGCACCAGCGCGGGCGCGGCCCGGACCCAGCCGATCCGCAGGCCGCCCCAGAGCAGCTTGCCGGCCGAGCCGACGGTGACCACCTGGGCGGCCCGGTCCAGCGCTGCCATCGGGCGCGGCAGCGGCACCGACTCCGGTACGCCCCAGCCGAGTTCGGCGGTGGTCTCGTCGACCAGCACGATGCTCCCGGCGGCCCGGGCGGCGGCCAGCAGCTCGCGGCGCTGCTCCTCGTCGATCAGCGTGCCGGTCGGGTTGTGGAAGTCCGGGATGACGTAGGCGGCCTTGGGCGCGGCGCCGCGCAGCACCCGCCGCCACTCGTCGAGGTCCCAGCGGGGCCGGTCCGCGTACGGGACGGGCACCAGCCGCGCGTCGGCCAGGCGCAGCGCCTGCAAGGTGTGGGCGTAGCTGGGCGCCTCGACGGCGACCCGGTCGCCGCGGCCGATCAGCGTCCGCTGGACGAGGTGCAGCCCGCCCATCGCGCCGGTGGTGACGAGGATCTGGTCGGGGGTGGTGGGCAGGCCGCGCTCGGTGTAGCGGCGGGCGACCGCCTCGCGGAGCACCGGGACGCCGGTGGGGTAGTGGCCGTGCCCGGCGGCGTAGTGGGGCAGCTGCTCGACGGCCCGGGCGGCGGCCGCGCCGAGGAAGGGCTGCGGGGCGGGCAGGGCGGCGACGCCGAGGTCCAGGGTGTGGCCGTGCTCGTCCGGCGGGATGGGGTGCAGGGCGTCGCCGGGCGGCAGGGCGCCCTCGGGCAGGGCGGTCCAGCTGCCGGAGCCGCGCCGGCTGTGCAGGTAGCCCTCGGTGCGCAGCGTCTCGTAGGCGGTGGCGACGGTGGTGCGGCTCAGTTCCAGGGCGGTGGCGAGCTCGCGTTCGGCGGGCAGCCGGGCGCCGACCGGCAGCCGGCCCTCGGTGACCAGCAGCCGGATCTGCCCGGCGAGGGTCCGGTAGGCGGGCCGGCGGGCGGTGGCGGGTTCGGGCAGCCGGGCGGTGGTGAGCAGCCGGGCCAGCGCGGGCGGGGTGACGGTGGTGTGCCAGTCGGCCATGCTGATCAGTCCACTTGCTTGGAATTGGCCCTGGAGCGGGTCGTTTTGGCTCCCACATCATGGCAGGGCGGCCGTAGAGACCGCCACCGCCGGGGCCACCCCGGGGTGCCGCACCGCCCGCAGGAGCATCCGTTGGCCACCACGACCACACCCGTCCCCGTCCCCGCCCCGACCCCCGCCCGGGCCCCGCTGGCCGCCCGGCTGCTCGGCGACACCCACGCGCTGGGCCGCCGGATCCCGCAGCTCGCCCTCGGCCTCGGCCTGTACGGCGCGAGCATGGCGCTGATGCTCCGCTCCGGCCTCGGTCTCGACCCCTGGGACGTTCTCCACCAGGGACTCCAGCGCACCCTCGGCCTCTCGGTGGGCGCCTGGGTGACCATCTGCGGCGCCCTCGTCCTGCTGCTGTGGATCCCGATCCGCCAGCGCCCGGGCCTGGGCACCGTCGCCAACGTCCTGGTGCTGGGCGCGGCGATGGACCTCACCCTGCGGCTGGTGGACGCCCCGGACGGGCTGCCGGCCCGGATCGCCCTGATGGCCGGCTCGATCGTGCTCAACGGCCTGGCCACCGGTCTCTACATCGGCGCCCGCTTCGGCCCCGGCCCGCGCGACGGCCTGATGACCGGCCTGCACCGGCGCACCGGCCGCTCGCTGCGCCTGATCCGCACCGGCATCGAGCTGACCGTGCTGGCGGCCGGTTTCCTGCTCGGCGGCACCGCCGGGGTCGGCACCGTCGCGTACGCCCTGGCCATCGGTCCGCTGGTGCAGTTCTTCCTGCCCTGGTGCACCGTGCCCACCGCGGGGCAAACCTCCCGGAACGGATGAACTTCCGGGCACGGAGTTGCCGCGCTTCGTTGCCGCTCGTCGCGCGCCGGGGGTGGAACCTCGTAAGGTCTTCACCGTGTTGGACGAGATGCGGATACGGGATCTTGGGGTCATCGACGACGCGGTGGTCGAACTCGCCCCCGGCTTCACCGCCGTGACCGGTGAGACCGGAGCCGGCAAGACCATGGTCGTGACCAGCCTCGGCCTGCTGCTGGGCGGCCGCGCCGACCCGGGCCTGGTGCGCAACGGCACCGGCCGGGCCGTCGTCGAGGGCCGGCTTGAGCTGCCCGCAGGCTCCCCGGTGGCGGCCCGCGCCGTCGAGGCCGGGGCCGAACTGGACGACGGCGCCCTGCTGATCAGCCGGACCGTCTCCGCCGAGGGCCGCTCCCGGGCGTACGTCGGCGGGCGCGCCGTGCCGGTCGGGCTGCTCGCCGAACTCGGCGAGGACCTGATCGCCGTCCACGGCCAGACCGACCAGCAGCGCCTGCTGCGCCCGGCCCGCCAGCGCGGAGCGCTGGACCGGTACGCCGGCGAGGCGGTGGCCGAGCCGCTGGCCCGCTACCGGGAGACCTACCGCGCGCTGCGCGAGGTCTCGGCCACCCTGGAGGAGCTGACCACCCGGGCCCGCGAGCGCGCCCAGGAGGCCGACCTGCTCCGCTTCGGCCTGGACGAGATCGCCGCCGCCGAACCGGTGGCCGGCGAGGACGTCGAGCTGGCCGCCGAGGCCGAGCGGCTCGGCCACGCCGACGCGCTGTCCTCCGCCGCCACCCTCGCGCACGCCGCCCTGGCCGGCGACCCGGCCGACCCGGAGGCGCTGGACGCGGGCACCCTGCTCGCCCAGTCCCGCCGCGCCCTGGACGCCGTGCGCCACCACGACGAGCGGCTGGCCGCCCTGGCCGACCGGCTCAACGAGGTCGGCTACCTGCTCGCCGACGTCGCCGGCGACCTGGCCGGCTACGCGGACGACCTGGACGCCGACCCGGTGCGCCTGGCCGCCGTCGAGGACCGCCGGGCCGTCCTGGCCCAGCTGCTGCGCAAGTACGGCGGCGCGGAGAACACCCTCGCCGAGGTGATCGCCTGGGCCGACGCCGGCGCCGCCCGGCTCGCCGAACTCGACGGCGACGACGACCGGATCGACCAGCTCGGCGCCCAGGAGACCGCGCTGCGCGCCGAGTTGGCCGAGCTCGCGGCCGAGGTGTCGGCCGCCCGGCAGGCCGCGGCCGGCCGCTTCGCCGCCGCCGTCTCCGCCGAGCTCGCCGAACTCGCCATGCCGCACGCCCGGGTGACCTTCTCGATCACCCAGGTCGACGACCTGTCCGGGATCGAGGTCGACGGCCGCACCGTCGCCTACGGCCCGCACGGCGTGGACGAGGTCGAGGTGCTGCTGGCCCCGCACCCGGGCGCCCAGCCCCGCCCGATCGCCAAGGGCGCCTCCGGCGGTGAGCTGTCCCGCGTGATGCTCGCCGTCGAGGTGGTCTTCGCGGGCGCCGACCCCGTCCCCACCTACCTGTTCGACGAGGTGGACGCGGGCGTCGGCGGCAAGGCCGCGGTCGAGATCGGCCGCCGGCTGGCCAAACTCGCCGAATCCGCCCAGGTCG
The DNA here is from genome assembly GCF_040302625.1 of Kitasatospora sp. NPDC097643. NCBI lineage: Bacteria > Bacillati > Actinomycetota > Actinomycetes > Kitasatosporales > Streptomycetaceae > Kitasatospora > Kitasatospora sp. NPDC097643. Next base: position 12,119 of record NZ_JBEOSA010000022.1, read on the forward strand.
TGGTGGTCACCCACCTCCCGCAGGTCGCCGCCTTCGCGGACCGGCACCTGGTGGTGGAGAAGACCAACGACGGCACCGTGACCCGCAGTGGCGTCAAGGTGCTGAACGACGAGGAACGAGTGCGCGAACTCTCCCGGATGCTGGCCGGCCTGGAGGACTCCGAGCTGGGCCGCGCCCACGCGGAGGAGCTGCTGGCCGCCGCCCGGGCCCCGCGCCGGAGCTAGCCGACCACGCCGGGTGACGGCGGCCCGTGCGGACCGACGGCGACGTGCCGACTGTCCAAGAGGGCCGCCGACCTGGCATCGTGGGCGGCTGGACACTGGCTTTCCAGTCCCGAGCGCCGTCGGCGGGCAATCCTCGCGACAGCGGCGCGCGAACCTGATCGAGTCGGATGCGAGACGACGTGGACCATTCCGCCGCCCGGGCCACCGCGGCCGCCCCCGAACGGGGTCAGCTGCACGTGGTGCTCGTCCTGGCCGCCAGCACCGGCGGCATCGGAGCGCACGTGCGCTCGCTGGCGCAGGGCCTGGTCGCGCACGGCGTGATCGTCACGGTCTGCGCGCCGGCCGGCACGGACGCGCTGTTCGGCTTCTCCCGCACCGGCGCGCGGTTCCACACCGTCGACATCACCCCCACCGCGGGCGCCCGCAGCGACGCCACCGCGATCGGCGAGCTGCGTCGCGCCTTCACCGGCGCCGACGTGGTGCACGCCCACGGCCTGCGCGCCGGGCTGCTCTCCGACCTCGCGCTGCGCACCGCCGGCCGCTTCCCGGGCCTGCGCCCGGAGACCCCGCTGGTGGTCACCTCGCACCACGCGCTGCTGGCCACCGGCATGGAGCGGCGCCTGCAACGGCTGATGGAACGCCGGGTGGCGCGCGCCGCCGACCTCGTCCTCGGCGCCTCCTCCGACCTGGTGGCCCGGGCCCGCGAGCTGGGCGCCACCGACGCCCGGCTCGGCCCGGTGGCCGCCCCGCCGATGCCCGAGGGCCGGCTCGGCCGTGCCGGGGCGCGGGCCGCGCTGCTCGGCGACGGCCCGGACCGGCCGCTGGTGCTGGCGATCGGCCGGCTCGTCCCGCAGAAGGCCTTCGGACTGCTGCTGGACGCCGCCGCCGAGCTGTCCGCCCCGACCCCGGAGCCGCTGCTGCTGCTCGCCGGGGACGGCCCGGAGGCGGCCGGGCTGCGCGAGCGGGCGGCCGCCGAGAAGCTGCCGGTGCGGCTGCTCGGCTACCGCACCGACGTCCCCGACCTGCTGGCCGCCGCCGACGTGGTGGTGGTCTCCAGCCGCTGGGAGGCCCGCTCGCTGGTGGTGCAGGAGGCGATGCGGGCCGGCGTGCCGGTGGTCGCCACCGCCGTCGGCGGGATCCCCGAGCTGGTCGGCGACGCGGCCGTGCTGGTGCCCTCCGGCGACGCGGCCGCGATCGGCCGGGCGGTGCGCGACCTGCTGGCCGACCCGGCACGCCGCGAGCAGCTGGCGGCGGCCGGCCGGCAGCAGGCCGAGACCTGGCCGGACGAGGCCGCCACCGTCGCCCAGGTGCTCAGCACCTACGACGAGCTGGTCCAGCGCAGCTAGCCGTCCCAGCCGGGCTAGACGGTGGCCTGCTCGACCCGGTCGGCGGCCAGGCCGTCCGGCTGCGCGGACAGGTAGGCGCCGCCGCAGGCGGTCAGCCGCAGCGCGGTGTCGATCAGCGGGACGTGGCTGAAGGCCTGCGGGAAGTTGCCGACCTGCCGCTTGAGCCGCGGGTCCCACTCCTCGGCGAGCAGGCCGAGGTCGTTGCGCAGCGCGAGCAGCCGGTCGAACAGCTCGCGGGCCTCCTGCACCCGGCCGATCATGGCGAGGTCGTCGGCCAGCCAGAACGAGCAGGCCAGGAAGGCGCCCTCGTGGCCGGAGAGCCCGTCCACGTTGTTGCCGGACTCGTCGTGGGTCGGGTAGCGCAGCACGAAGCCGTCCTCGGTGGACAGTTCGCGCTGGATCGCCTCGATGGTGCCGATCACCCGCTTGTCGTCCGGCGGCAGGAAGCCGACCTGGGGGATCAGCAGCAGCGAGGCGTCCAGCTCCCGGCCGCCGTAGTACTGGGTGAAGGTGTTGCGCTCGGGGTCGTACCCCTTCTCGCAGACGTCCCGGTGGATGGTGTCGCGCAGCTCGCGCCAGCGCTCCAGGTGGCTGTCGGAGGGCGCGTCCTCGGGGGTCTGCTCCAGCAGCTTGATGGTGCGGTCGACGGCGACCCAGGCCATCACCTTGGAGTGGACGAAGTGCCGGCGCGGTCCGCGGACCTCCCAGATGCCCTCGTCCGGGTTCTGCCAGTGGTCCTCCAGGTACTCGATCAGGCGCAGCTGGAGGTGGTGGGCGTGGTCGTTGCGGACCAGGCCGGTCATGTGGGCCAGGTGCAGCGCCTCGACGACCTCGCCGTAGACGTCCAGCTGGAGCTGGCCGGCCGCGCCGTTGCCGATCCGGACGGGCTGCGAGCCCTCGTAGCCGGGCAGCCAGTCCAGCGAGGACTCGGTGAGCTCGCGCTCGCCCGCGATGCCGTACATGATCTGGAGGTTCTCCGGGTCACCGGCGACCGCCCGCAGCAGCCACTCGCGCCAGGCCTTGGCCTCGTCGCGGTAGCCGGTGCGCAGCAGCGAGGAGAGGGTGATCGCGGCGTCGCGCAGCCAGGTGTAGCGGTAGTCCCAGTTCCGTTCGCCGCCGATGTCCTCGGGCAGCGAGGTGGTGGGGGCGGCGACGATGCCGCCGGTGGGGGCGTAGGTGAGGCCCTTGAGGGTGATCAGGGAGCGGATCACCGCCTCGCGGTAGGGGCCCTGGTAGGTGCACTGGTCGGCCCACTCGTGCCAGAAGTCGGCGGTGGCGTCGAGCATCGCCTCGGCGTCCGGGACGGCCGGGGGCTCCAGGTGGGAGGCCTGCCAGGTGAGCGCGAAGGCGATCCGCTCGCCGGCGGTGACGGTGAAGTCGGCATAGGTGGTGAGGTTGCGGCCGTAGGTCTCGGAGACGCCGTCCAGCCAGACCGAGTCGGGCCCGGCGACGGCGACGGTGCGGTGGCCGCCGTCGGGCTGCTCGACCCGGTGCACCCAGGGCACGATGCGGCCGTAGGAGAAGCGCATCCGCAGCGCCGAGCGCATCCGGACGGTGCCGGCCACCCCCTCGACGATCCGGATGATCTGCGGGACGGCGTCCTTGCCGGCCAGCGGGCGCGGCGGCATGAAGTCGATCACCCGGACGGTGCCGCCCTGGGCGTCCCACTCCTGCTCCAGGATCAGCGAGTCGCCCCGGTAGCGGCGGCGGTCGGCGGGGACGGCCGGGGCGGCGGCGGTGGGCGGCGGGACCCGCAGGTCGGCGGAGTCGGCGATCCGGATCCGGCCGCCGGCCGTGATCGGGGCGGGCGGCGCGGGGGCGGTCGCGGGGACGGGGACCGCGGTCACGACGGCTTCGGCGGGGCCGATCCGCCAGAAGCCGTGTTCATCGGTGCCGAGCAGGCCGGCGAACACGGCCGGCGAGTCGAAGCGGGGCAGGCAGAGCCAGTCCACCGCCCCGTCCCTGCTGACCAGGGCAGCGGTCTGCATGTCCCCGATGAGTGCGTAGTCCTCGATACGGCCGGCCACGTGGATCTCCAGTTCGCAATGTGGTCACGACGCATCGGCGATCCGGGGGAGCGAGCGGTCTGCGGGGCCGGAGGTCCACCCCGGGACGTCCGGCCCGCCGGGGGGTGGTGGCGGGCCTTGCTGGAGTGTCCGCGCGGGGCTCGGTGGAACCCCTGGAGTGGGTGGGGAGGAGCTGGATTACGGGGAGGTCCGGTCGCGCATCGGGGACCGGGAGTGTCCTGACGCTCCCACGCCCTCCGCGTGCTCGTGCTGTCGGCGATGCGTCCGAGCAGCTTACGACGGACGAAAGGGGCGAAGCACGCGGGCGCAGCTCCGTGTGGCGCCACAATTCGGCGGAAATGCCGTGCATCGCAGGGTCGTCGGTGAGGATGGTCCGGACGGATCAGTTCCGGCTGGTCCGCTCGGAGGGGCCACCATGGCCCGGACGGGGCGCCCGGACCTGGCCCGGTCCGGCCGGGGTGCGACCGGTGGGGCGGATGGGCCGGATGGTGCGCCGGTGGTGCGCCCGGCGCACGCGCCGGAGCCGGCACGAGCGGGCCGGAAGGCGTCCCGCCCGGGTCACTGATACCCTGGTATCCCGTGGACCGGTGGGATCAAACGCCCCGGACCAGCCGAATCGACGACCCTCCGAGTGCCGTGCACCACACCACACTCCCGTCGCACGGCGAGCCGGAGAGCATCCCGCCCACGTCACCTTCGACACGCGACCCACGGGAGCCCCCTCTTGGCACAGCCCCATTCCGGCAAGGCAGCGAACGGCCGCGCCGTGACGACCAAGCACCTCTTCGTCACCGGGGGTGTCGCCTCTTCGCTCGGCAAGGGCCTCACCGCCTCCAGCCTCGGTGCCCTGCTCAAGGCCCGTGGCCTGCGCGTCACGATGCAGAAGCTCGACCCGTACCTCAACGTGGACCCGGGCACCATGAACCCGTTCCAGCACGGTGAGGTCTTCGTCACCGACGACGGCGCCGAGACGGACCTGGACATCGGCCACTACGAGCGGTTCCTGGACACCAACCTGCACGGCTCGGCGAACGTCACCACCGGCCAGGTCTACTCCACCGTCATCGCCAAGGAGCGCCGCGGCGAGTACCTGGGCGACACCGTCCAGGTCATCCCGCACATCACCAACGAGATCAAGTCCCGGATCCGCCGGATGGCGACCGAGGACGTCGACGTGGTGATCACCGAGGTCGGCGGCACCGTCGGCGACATCGAGTCGCTGCCGTTCCTGGAGGCCGTCCGCCAGGTCCGCCACGAGGTCGGCCGGGACAACGTGTTCTTCGTGCACGTCTCCCTGCTGCCGTACATCGGCCCCTCGGGCGAGCTCAAGACCAAGCCCACCCAGCACTCCGTCGCGGCGCTGCGCAACATCGGCATCCAGCCCGACGCCGTCGTGCTGCGCGCCGACCGCGAGGTCCCGCAGGCCATCAAGCGCAAGATCTCGCTGATGTGCGACGTGGACGAGGAGGCCGTGGTCGCGGCCATCGACGCCAAGTCGATCTACGACATCCCCAAGGTCCTGCACGGCGAGGGCCTGGACGCCTACGTGGTGCGCCGGCTCGACCTGCCGTTCCGCGACGTGGACTGGACCACCTGGGACGACCTGCTGCGCCGCGTGCACGAGCCGCAGCACATCGTCAAGGTGGCGCTCGTCGGCAAGTACATCGACCTGCCGGACGCCTACCTGTCGGTGACCGAGGCGCTGCGCGCCGGCGGCTTCGCCAACAACGCCCGGGTCGAGATCAAGTGGGTCACCTCGGACGACTGCGAGACCCCCGAGGGCGCGCAGGAGCAGCTGGGCGACGTCGACGCGATCTGCATCCCCGGCGGCTTCGGCGACCGCGGCGTGACCGGCAAGGTCGGCGCGATCACCTACGCCCGCGAGAACAAGGTCCCGCTGCTGGGCCTGTGCCTGGGCCTGCAGTGCGTCGTCATCGAGGCGGCCCGCAACCTGGCCGGCCTGCCCGAGGCCAACTCCACCGAGTTCGACCCGGCGGCCAAGCACCCGGTCGTCTCCACCATGGCCGAGCAGCTGGCCATCGTCGACGGCAAGGGCGACCTGGGCGGCACCATGCGCCTGGGCCTCTACCCGGCCAAGCTCGCCGAGGGCTCGATCGTCCGCGAGGTCTACGGCGGCGAGCAGTACGTCGAGGAGCGCCACCGCCACCGCTACGAGGTCAACAACGCCTACCGCGCGGACCTGGAGAAGACCGGCCTGCAGTTCTCCGGCCTATCGCCCAAGGGCGACCTGGTCGAGTACGTCGAGTACCCGCGCGAGGTGCACCCGTACCTGGTGGCCACCCAGGCCCACCCGGAGCTGAAGTCCCGCCCGACCCGCCCGCACCCGCTGTTCGCGGGCCTGGTCAAGGCCGCGATCGAGATCAAGACCGCCACTGCCGAGTAATCGTCGGTCGTTCACCGGACGGCGGCCCCGCGATTCCCGCGGGGCCGCCGTTCGGCGTTAGATTGTGTCGTACTGACGAAAAGGGGAGAGCGATGGACGAGCAGAGCGACCTGGTGATCGCCGACGTGGCCGAGGAGTGGGAGGTCCGGGAGAGCCGGACGCCGTTCCAGGGCAGGGTCACCGGAGTGCGCAGCGAGGAGGTCCGGATGCCCGACGGCAGCTGGTCCCGCCGCGACTACCAGACCCACCCGGGCTCCGTGTCCGTCCTCGCCCTGGACGACAAGCAGCGGGTGCTGATCCTGCGCCAGTACCGCCACCCCGTCCGCCAGCGCCTGTGGGAGCTGCCGGCCGGCCTGCTCGACGTGCCCGGCGAGAACCCCTGGCACGCCGCCCAGCGCGAGCTGTACGAGGAGGCCCACTGCAAGGCCGACACCTGGCGGATCCTCGCCGACTACTACACCTCCCCGGGCGGCACCGACGAGGCGCTGCGGATGTTCCTCGCCACCGACCTCTCGGAGGCCGAGGGCGACCGCTACGCGGCGCACGGCGAGGAGCTGGAGATCGAGGTCGCCCGGGTGCCGGTGCCCGAGCTGATCCGGCTCATCCAGGCCGGGCAGCTGCACAACCCGACCCTGGTCACCGGCACCCTCGCCGTGCACGCCGCCCTCACCGGCCCGGACGGGCTGGACGCGCTGCGCCCGGCGGACTCGCCGTGGCCGGCCCGGCCGTTCGAGGCCTGACCGGACTGTTGGCGTCCCGCGTTTGATCCGCGGGGGTGATTTACCGGTTCGTACGACCGGATGTCACCTCTGCGGAGCCGGACGGTCGAACTACGCTTCGCAGACAGGGCGCCCGTCCCGGGCCGCCTCCGCTGAGCCGGATGACGTCGGGAGTGGCACGGGTGGCGAGGAAGACGGCGACGATGGACCCCGGCCCCGGCGCGCCCGCCGGGGCCGTTCCCGGCCTGGAGCGGCTGCCGGCCGGCCCCACCCTCTTCGTCGGGCGGCGCACCGAACTGGCCGCGCTGCGGGCCGCCGCCGCCCGTCCGGCCACCGGCCGCAGCCCGGTGCTCGTGCTGGCCGGGCGCCCCGGCTCCGGCCGCACCGCGCTCGCCGCGCGCTTCGCCCGCACCGCCGCCGCCGACCACCCGGACGGCGTGCTCTTCGCGCGCCTGTCCGCCCCGGACGGCGGCCGGGTGCCGCCCGCCCGGGCCGCCCGACTGCTGCTGGAACAACTCGACCCCGAGGCGCCGGTGCCACTGCCCGGCACCACCGAGGACGGCCGGGACGAACCGGCCTGCGTCGCGCTGCGTGCGGCCCTGACCGGGCGCAAGGTCCTGCTGGTGCTGGACGACGTCCGCGACGCCGGGCAGCTGTGGCCGTTGCTCGCCGACGAGCCGGGCTGCCTGGTGCTGGCCACCACCGCCGGGCCGCTCACCGGGATCGAGGACATCGACCCGGTGATCCTCGGCGGCCTGGACCGGACGGCCTCCGCCGAACTGCTCGCGGACCTGGTCGGCGGCACCCGGATCTCCTGCGACCCGGTCGGCGGTGCCGACCTCGCCGAGGCCTGCGCCGCCCGGCCCGCGGCGCTGCGGCTGATGGCCGGCTGGCTGCGCGGCGACCCGAAGCGGGCCGTCACGGACGCGGCGCGCGAGCTCGCCCGGGTGGTGGGGGAGGAGTCGGCCGGGGGCGGGAAGCCGTCGGGGACCGCGGGGGCGTCCGGGCCGGCGGGGCGGGGCGGGGCGGGCGCGGGTCCGGGTTCGGGTGCCGAGAAGAAGAAGGAGAAGGACAAGGACAAGGAGAAGGGGAAGGGGACGAAGGCGGACGGCGCGGAGCCGGTCGCCGCGGCTCCGGCCGGTGACCCGGCGGCCTGGGTGAAGCCCGGCCCGGAGCCCGCCGAGCCGGTGCCCGTGCCGGACAGCGACCCGCTGGTCGGCGCGTTCACCCTGCTGTACGCCACGCTGACGCCCGCCCAGGCGCGGATGCTGCGGATGCTCACCCTGGCCCCGGCCCAGACCGCCGACCCGCGCACCGCCTCCGCCCTGGTGGGCTGCCCGGCGCCGGAGGCGGCCGCCACCCTGGCCGCACTGGCCGAACGCGAGCTGCTCGGCGCGGAGGCGCCGGCCGCCGACGGCACCCCGCGCTACCGGGTGCCCGGCCGGCTCTACCCGCGGCTCGTCCGGCTGCGCGAGCAGGAGGACCGGCCGGCCGAGACCGAGCTGGCCCGGGCCCGGCTGCTGGAGCGCCTGGTCCGGCTCACCGACTCGGCCCGCGCCCTGCTCGACCCGGCGGGCGGTCCGGGCCCGGAGCCGCTGCCCGCCGCGCTGCGGCTGACCTCGGCCGCACACGCCCGGCAGTGGCTGCTCGGCGAACGGGACCTGCTGCTGGGTGCGGTGGCCGACGCGATCGGCCAGGGCGACCTGGACGGTTCGGCCGGGCGGCTGGTCACCGCACTGCTGCGGGCGCTGCCGTTGACCGGCGCCGCCGCCCCGGCCGACCTCTACCGGCTGCACGAGCTGGTGCTGACCGTCGCCGAGCGGCACGGCAAGCCCCGCCGGGCCTCGGCCGCGCTGCTCAACCTGGGCGACCTCCAGGTCGGCGCGGGCCGCTGGGAACAGGCCGCCGCGCACTACCGGGCCGCCCTGGAACACGCCCGGACGGCCGACGACGAACCGCTCTGCGCACGCGCCCTGGAGGGCGCGGCCGGCTGTCACCGGGCGCTCGGCGACGCGGTGCGCGCCGCCGACTGGTACGGGCGGGCGCTCGGCCTGCGCCAGTCGCTGGGCGACCACGCCGCCGAGGCGCGGCTGCTCGCGCGGGTGGCCGAGGCGCACACCGCGCAGCGCCGTTTCGACGAGGCCGAACGCGAGTACCGGGCCGCCCTGGCGGTGCTGCGCAGGCTCGGTGACGAGCACGGCCGGGAGGCCGTCGGGGCCGCCCTCGCGGACCTGCGGGAACGCGTCGACGCCGGGTGGTGAGGGGTGTTTCGGGGGTATTGTCGAAGATGCCCGGTTCAGGCGCCTTTGGCGGGAAGATCGCTAGGGAAGCCTACGAACCTGCCAATGCGTCCGGCAAAATTATTCACTTTGGAAGGCTGACACGCCGACTGGGCTTCATTACACTCGAACTCAGTCGCGCAGCGATCCATGCCCCGGTGTGTTCCGGAGGCTTCCCCCCGTGCGCGTCGCCCGCCGGTCTTCTCCGGTAGGGACCCCCATGGCAAGAGGACGTGTTTAGCCGTGAAGGTCGGCATCCCCCGCGAGGTCAAGAACCACGAGTACCGCGTGGCCATCACGCCCGCCGGCGTGCATGAGCTGGTCCGCAACGGACACGAGGTCTACATCGAGGACAACGCCGGTGTCGGCTCCTCGATCCCCAACGAGGAGTACGTGGCCGCCGGTGCCACCATCCTCCCCACCGCCGACGAGGTGTGGGCCACCGCCGACCTGCTGCTCAAGGTCAAGGAGCCCATCGCCCAGGAGTACCACCGTCTGCGCAAGGGCCAGACCCTCTTCACGTACCTCCACCTGGCGGCCGACCGCGCCGGCACCGACGCGCTGGTCGCGTCCGGCACCACCGCCATCGCGTACGAGACCGTGCAGACCGCCAACGGCGCCCTGCCGCTGCTGGCCCCGATGTCCGAGGTCGCGGGCCGTCTCGCCCCGCAGGTCGGCTCGTACCACCTGATGCGTCCGGCCGGCGGCCGTGGCGTGCTCCCCGGTGGCGTGCCCGGCACCCACCCGGCCAAGGCCGTCGTCATCGGCGGTGGCGTCTCCGGCTGGCACGCGGCCACCATCGCCATCGGCATGGGCTACGACGTGACCCTGCTCGACCGCGACATCAACAAGCTGCGTGAGGCCGACCGCATCTTCGGCACGAAGATCAAGGCCATCATGTCCAACGCCTTCGAGCTGGAGAAGGCCGTCATCGAGGCCGACCTGGTCATCGGCGCCGTGCTGATCCCGGGCGCCAAGGCCCCCAAGCTCGTCACCAACGAACTGGTCTCCCGCATGAAGCCGGGCTCCGTGCTCGTCGACATCGCCATCGACCAGGGCGGCTGCTTCGAGGACTCCCGTCCGACCACGCACGCCGAGCCGACCTTCCAGGTCCACAACTCGGTCTTCTACTGCGTGGCCAACATGCCGGGCGCCGTCCCGAACACCTCCACCTACGCGCTGACCAACGCGACGCTGCCGTACGTCGTCGAGCTGGCCAACCGTGGCTGGAAGGAGGCGCTGCGTCGTGACCCGGCGCTCGCCAAGGGCCTGAACGTGCACGAGGGCCAGATCACCTTCCCGGCCGTCGCCGAGGCCTTCGGCCTGGAGTCGGTGACGCTGGAGAGCGTGCTCGCCTGAGTGCGGGTGATCCCGGTCTAACCTGGCGTTTCGCCCCCGGCCCGCTCCCCTCGGGCCGGGGGCTTCGCCATGCCCAATCGCGGGTCGGTGAACGGCGGGTGACCCGGACAGGTCGCTCTGTCGTCAATTTCCGTCGGTCGTGTCACCCCAGCGCAGAAACGTTAGGGCCAACGGCCCACCATCCCTTGACATCGGCCCGCCCGATAGTCGACACATCCTGCCCACTACCGTGGATTGTGTTGCTGCGAACGCCTTGAACGGCCTAGAGTCGCAAACCGTCGGCATGCTGCCACGCTGACGAATCGACATAGAGTCCTGGATGCCCAAGGAGGTAAGACGACTTGTGAATGAGTCGACATTTGCTCCCGGGGGTGGTCAGCCAGGACTGGCGGAGCGCACCGCCGGCCAGCCGAGTGAGGAGCCCGGGGCCCGGCAGCCCTCCGTGGGCTCGGCCGAGGTCGGCTCGGTCGCACTCCGTACCTTCGAAGCACGCCAGAACACAGCACAGGTGACCACGGTGACCGATCACGACGCCGACTTGGCGGCCTACGGCCTGGCCTACGGCGAGTTCGCCTACGGCGCCTACGACGACCCGGACGCCGAGTACGAGCCGGACCCGGAGTACGCCGCCACGCTGGCCCCCGACGCCGCGCGCCAGCGCCGCGAGCGGGTCGGCCCGACCGGCCGCCCGCTGCCGTACTTCCCGATCCCCGCGCCGGTGGCCGAGCACGGCCCCGCGCAGATCATCGCCATGTGCAACCAGAAGGGCGGCGTCGGCAAGACCACGTCGACCATCAACCTGGGCGCGGCGCTCGCCGAGTACGGCCGCCGCGTGCTGCTCGTCGACTTCGACCCGCAGGGCGCGCTCTCCGTCGGCCTCGGGGTGAACCCGATGGAACTCGACGTCACCGTCTACAACCTGCTCATGGAGCGGGGCCTGACGGCCGATGAGGTGCTGCTCAAGACGGCCGTGCCGGGCATGGACCTGCTGCCGTCCAACATCGACCTCTCCGCCGCCGAGGTGCAGCTGGTCAGCGAGGTGGCCCGGGAGTCCGCGCTGGCGCGCGCCCTGAAGCCGCTGCTGCCCGACTACGACTACGTCATCATCGACTGCCAGCCCTCGTTGGGCCTGCTGACGGTCAATGCGCTGACGGCCGCTCACAGCGTCATCGTCCCGCTGGAGTGCGAGTTCTTCGCGCTGCGCGGCGTCGCCCTGCTCATCGAGACCATCGAGAAGGTGTGCGAGCGGCTCAACCCCGAGCTGCGCCTCGACGGCATCCTCGCCACCATGTACGACTCGCGCACCGTGCACAGCCGTGAGGTGCTGGCGCGGGTCGTCGAGGCGTTCGGCGAGCACGTCTTCCACACCGTCATCGGGCGGACCGTGCGCTTCCCGGAGACCACCGTCGCCGGCGAGCCCATCACCACGTACGCCACCAACTCGGTCGGCGCCGCCGCCTACCGCCAGCTCGCCAGGGAGGTGCTCGACCGGTGCCGCCCCGCCGAGTGAGTCTCCCGGGTGCCGACGAGCTGTTCCGGACCACCGGCGGGATGGCGCTGTCGCCGTCCCTCGCGCCGCGTCCGGCCGCCGAGGCATCCAGACCGGAGACCGCGCGGACCGTCAACGGCACGGACGGCGCCGAGGGCGTCGACGGCGCGTCGGGCGTCCAGGGCACGCAGGGCGTGCAGGACGGTCGGCGGGTGCAGGAGGGCCGACGGGCCGGCGAGGCCGGGCACCAGGCGTCCCAGGAACAGCAGTCGGGCACCGTGCCGGTGCCCGCGCAGCCGGCCGTCCAGCGGCCCGCCGCCGGAGCCGGTTCCGGGGCCGGGGCCCAGGGGGTCGCGCAGGCCGCCGCATCGGCCGCTGCGGCGGTCGGGAAGGCCGCCGCGGGCGGTCGTGGCGCCGCCACCGCGCCGGGCGCCCGCCAGCACGCCGGCGCCGCCGAGGAGCAGCCGGGCGCAGCCGGGCGCCCCCGCCCGCGCGGCCGCGCGCCGCGCCGCCCCAGCGGGCGCGAGCGGCACGACGAGAAGATCACCGTGTACGTCTCCGCCGAGGAGCTCATGGACCTCGAACACACCCGGCTGGTGCTGCGCGGCGAGCACGGCTTGGCCGTGGACCGCGGGCGGATCGTCCGGGAGGCCATCGCGGTCGTCCTGGCGGACCTGGAGCAGCGGGGCGAGGCCTCCATCCTGGTCCGGCGGCTGCGCGGCCGCTGAGCGGTGCTCCTGGGGGCCGGGGGCTCGTGGGAGGCCGGGTGGGGTTCACGTGGGGCCGTGGGGCCTTCGTAGGGCCGTGGAGCCTTCGCGGGGCTGTGGGGTCGTGGGGCCGTGGGCGGCCTCCTGGAGGCCTTGGTGGGTCCTCGGTGAGGCCCTGGGCTTCGGAGAGCTCCTGCGGCGGGGCGTGGACGTCCTGGGCGCGGCGTGTCGGCGGCCCCCGGGGAGGGGCGGTCGGCGGCGGCGGGTGAAGATGGACCGTCATGCCGAGCACCGCCGAACCGCCCGCCACCGTCGCGAACGCGACCGAACCCCCGTCGCGGGGCGGTTTCCGGGTGCGGCTGGACAACTTCGAAGGCCCCTTCGACCTGCTGCTCGGCCTGATCGCCAAGCACAAGCTGGACGTCACCGAGGTGGCGCTGGCCACCGTCACGGACGAGTTCATGGCGCACATCCGCGCCATGGGCCCGGACTGGGACCTGGACGCGGCGACCGAGTTCCTGGTCGTCGCCGCCACCCTGCTCGACCTCAAGGCCGCCCGGCTGCTGCCCGCGGCCGAGGTCGAGGACGAGGAGGACCTCGCCCTGCTGGAGGCGCGCGACCTGCTGTTCGCCCGGCTGTTGCAGTACCGGGCGTACAAGCGGGCGGCGGCCCTGTTCGGCGAGCGCTGGGCCGCCGAGCTGCTGCGACGGCCGCGCACCGTCGGGCTGGAGCCCCGGCACGCCGAGCTGCTGCCCGAGGTGGTCATCACCATCGGCCCGGAGCGGCTCGCCCAGCTCGCGGCCAAGGCCATGGAGCCCAAGCCGAAGCCGGTCGTGTACGTGGACCACATCCACAGCCCGCCGGTCAGCGTGCGGGAGCAGGCCGGGCTGGTGGTCGGGCTGCTCACCGGGCTGGGCGAGGCGTCGTTCCAGCGGCTGGTCGCGGACGCGTCGGACACGCTGGTGGTCGTGGCACGGTTCCTGGCGCTGCTGGAGCTGTACCGGGAGCGGGTGCTCGCGTTCGAGCAGCCGGAGGCACTGGGGGAGCTGCTGGTGCGGTGGGTGGCGGAGCCGGACCGGGGCGTGGTCGAGGTCACGGACGAGTTCGATCGGGCGGTGGGGGCTGAGGAGGCGGAGGGGGCTGCGGGTTCGGCGGGCTCCGTGGGCTCTGCGGGATCCGAGGGCTCTGTGGGTTCGGCGGGCTCTGTGGGCGGGGCGGCGGTTCGAGTGGCGGTTCGAGTGGCGGAGGAGGGCGGGCGCTGATGGGTGCCGGCGGGAACGAGGGCGGCGGACGGCCGGTGCGGCGCCCGCTCGGGCTGCCGGGGCAGCCGCGGGCCGAGGAGTGGCTGGAGCCGGCCTTCGAGCTGCTGCCGGAGCCGGTGGGGCCCGCGGCGGGGTCGGTGGCGGGGCCGGTGGCGGAGTCGGCGGCCGGGGCGGTGGCTGGATCGGCGGCCGTGTCGGTGGAGGCCGAGGCGCGGGTGGTGCACCAGAAGTCGGCTCCGTCGACTTCCGGTGCGGAGCCGGCTTCGGAGGTGGCCGGGCCGGCCGGACCCGGGCTGAAGGCGGAGCTGGAGGCGATCCTGATGGTCGTCGACGAGCCCGCCGGGGAGGAACGGCTGGCCGCGGTGCTGGAGCGTCCCCGTGCGGTGGTGGCCGCCGCGCTGCGCGAGCTGTCCGCCGAATACACCGCCCAGGGACGGGGGTTCGACCTGCGGCTGGTCGCCGGCGGGTGGCGGATGTACAGCCGGGACACCTGCGCGACGGCCGTCGACCGCTTCCTCCTGGACGGCCAGCAGGCCCGGCTGACCCAGGCCGCGCTGGAGACCCTGGCGGTCGTCGCCTACCGGCAGCCGGTGTCCAGATCCCGGGTTTCCGCCGTCCGTGGTGTGAACTGTGACGGCGTGATGCGTACCCTGGTACAGCGAGGACTGGTGGAAGAGGCCGGATCCGAGCCCGAAACAGGTGCGATCCTGTATCGGACGACGAACTACTTCCTGGAACGGATGGGGCTCCGCGGCCTGGACGAGCTGCCGGAGCTCGCTCCCTTCCTGCCCGAGGTCGACGACGTGGAAGCGGAGTCCCTGGAGGGCACGATGATCGCGGAGGCGGTCGCCGCCGCTGCCGTGCAGGCCGCGGACGGCAGTGGCGAGGCCGGTCGGGCTGCGCCCGATCGGTAGGGGGCGGTGAGGTCGGCCGAAACGACCGCACATCCCAGACGGAACGACGTACGGACACTTTGATGCGTAGCAGTGGCAACGGCAGGAACAGCAGCGGCGGCGGAAGCGGCCGCGGCGGACAGGGCGGGGGCCGGGGCGGCGGCTCCTACGGCGGCGGCAGCGGCCGCGGCGGCTCGGGCTCGGGCTCGCGCGGAGGTTCGTACGGTGGTGGCTCCGGGTCGCGCGGTGGCTCGGGTTCGTACGGCGGTGGCTCGGGTTCGCGCGGCGGCTCCGGCTCGTACGGGCGGGACGACCGCCGCGACGACCGGCGCGACGACCGCCGGTACCCGGACCGTCCGCTGCGGCCCGAGGAGCGCAAGTACGACCGCCCCGAGTACGGCGGCGGCCCCAACGCCACCCCGGCCCGCGGCGGGTACGCCGGTCGGCGCCCCGGACCGGCTCCGCGGCCGCGCCGTGAGGGCCAGGGCGCCCCGGGCGACCCGCGCCGTCAGCCGCAGCGCTCGCGCGAGCTCCAGGCGAAGATCGAGGACGCCGTCCTCGCTCGGCACGACAAGCCGGCCGTCAAGCTGCCCAAGACCTTCGGCGAGCCCGAGGGCGAGCGCCTGCAGAAGGTGCTGGCCCGGGCCGGCGTCGGCAGCCGTCGCGCCTGCGAGGAGCTGATCGAGCAGGGCCGGGTCGAGGTCAACGGCAAGCGCGTGACCGAGCAGGGCAAGCGGGTCGACCCGCAGAAGGACGAGATCAAGGTGGACGGGCTGACCGTCGCCACCCAGTCGTACCTGTTCTTCGCGCTCAACAAGCCGGCGGGCGTGGTCTCCACCATGGAGGACCCGGACGGCCGCCAGTGCCTCGGCGACTACGTGACCAACCGGGAGACCCGGCTGTTCCACGTCGGCCGCCTGGACACCGAGACCGAGGGCATCATCCTGCTCACCAACCACGGCGAGCTGGCCCACCGTCTCACCCACCCCCGGTACGGCGTGACCAAGACCTACCTGGCCGCCATCCAGGGGCCGATCCCGCGCGACCTGGGCAAGCAGCTGGCGCAGGGCGTGGAGCTGGAGGACGGGTACGCCCGGGCCGACAGCTTCAAGGTGATCTCCAACGTCGGCAAGAACTACCTGGTCGAGGTGACCCTGCACGAGGGTCGCAAGCACATCGTCCGCCGGATGCTGGCCGAGGTGGGCTTCCCGGTCGAGAAGCTGGTGCGCACGCACTTCGGCCCGATCGCGCTGGGCGACCAGAAGTCGGGCTGGCTGCGTCGGCTGACCAACCCCGAGGTGGGGCAGCTGATGCGCGAGGTCGGCCTGTAGGTCTGTAGACCGGTCGGTATATTCGCCGGCTGCTCGGGAGCAATCTGTAGACCGGTCGGTCTATTTCCGTCGGATCCGATGGATTCTGTAGACCGGTCGGTATAAAACGGCATCTCTGGACCGGTCTACATATTCGCTCCCGGATGCTTCTGTTGAGGGCCTCCCCGCCGAGTGGCGGGGAGGCCCTCGGCATTTCGGCGGGGATGGGCTGTGAATCCGGCCGCACCGCTGGTCACGGCCTTGTCAGCGTCATGATCCGTGGCCGAGGATGGCCACCGGGCCACCACCTGCCGAGTGGCGGGACTGCGCCAGCACGGGCGCTGGGGCGGAAGGACGGGGAGACGGCGTCGTGTCCGATGCACCACTCAGCGCACTGGGACTGGCCGAGCCGGACGGGCAGGTCTACGCGGCGCTGGTGGCCAACCCGCAGTCCACTGCCGAGGAGCTCGCCGCGAGCTGCGGCCTGACGCCCCAGCAGAGCGTGCGCGCGCTGGACCGGCTGGCGCAGCAGGGCATGGCGACCCGGGCGCCGGTGGACCGGCACCGCTACCTGCCGGTCGCCCCCGATGTCGCGATCGGCACCCTGATCGGGCACCGCGAGTCCGAACTGCGCCACGCGCGGGCCGAGATGCACCGGCTGATGGACGCCTTCCGGGAGGCCTCCCGCTACACCGACCCGGCGCACTCGGTGGAGGTGCTGACCGGCGGTGAGGCGATAGCCCAGCGGCTGGAGCACATCACCGAGACCAGCCAGTACCAGGTGCGCGGCTTCGACTGCCCGCCGTACATCCAGGACCCGGTGGCGCCCATCCCGCTGCAACGGCGTCGGCTGAAGGAGGGGCTGCGGCTGCGGACCATCTACGACCGGGAGGCGGTGGCCTGGCCCGGGCGGCTGGAGCAGAACATCCTGGTCGGCGTCGCGGACGGCGAGGAGGCCCGGGTCCGGCCGGTGCTGCCGATGAAGATGATCATGTCGGACGACCGGATGGCCATCATCCCGATCAGCGTGGGCGACAGCGTCCTCGACGCCGCGTACGTGATCCACCCCTCCGCGCTGCTCCAGGCGCTGGACACCCTGTTCGAGGCGGAGTGGGAGCGGGCCGTGCAGCTCCAGGCCGCGATCGGTACCGGGGACGGCGGGCTGGAGCCGGAGGCCGACCACCGCAAGTTGCTGGGGCTGCTGGCGGCCGGCCTCACCGACGAGTCGATCGCCCGGTCGCTGGGCTGGAGCGCCCGGACCACCCAGCGCCGCTTGCAGAGCCTGATGCGGTCGCTGGGCGCCACCACCCGCTTCCAGGCCGGCATGGCGGCCCGGGAGCGGGGCTGGCTGTGACCCCTGGGCTGTGATCCCCGGGCAGTAGCCCGAAAGGGGATGCGGGGGGCTCAGCTCCAGGGGAGGAGCGTCGCCCAGCGGCCGTCCGGGCCGCGCTCGACCTTCTGCAGGCCGCGCACGGCGGAGCGGTTGAGCCGCCCGTAGATGTGCGGGAACAGCACGCCGGGGGTGGCCCCGGGCGGCGGTGCGCCGTGCGGGGCCTCCCACTTGACCATCGGCTCCACCAACGACTCATCGATCAGCAGCACCATCAGCGGGTCGTGAGCGTCGGCGAAGAAGGCGTTGGCCACCGCGAGCGCCGTCTGTTCGTCCGCCGAGCAGTGGATGAACCCGTCGGTGAGCAGCGACGCGGCGGCGTACGGCCGACCGGGGTCGGCCAGCCAGTCGTCCAGGGGAGCGAGATGGAGGATCATGTTCCTGTTGTACCCGGTTTGGTCCTGAGCGGTCGTCACGAGCGGGCCGGTGTCCGAAGCGTCGGGTAGCTGAGGCATCGGGAGTCCGGAGCCGGTGCGAGGCGGCGTCAGAGCCCGGCCACCTTGGCGGAGGCCGAGATCTCGTACACCAGGGTGACCGTCCGACGGGCGCCCGGGCCGAGCGGCACGTCCCAGCGGACGATGCCCTCGGCGTCGAAGGCGTCCGGGGCGGGGGAGCACTCCTCCTTGCGCAGCCGCACCTCGACCGCCGCCACCTCGGAGACCGGCACCCGCTCGCGGACCGTGACGACCTGCTCGTCCCGCTCCTCCGGGCCGGAGAACCGGGACAGGTGCAGCCGCACCGTGCGGGTGGTGGTCTGGCGGCCGGTGAGGCCGCCGGTGGCCTGCCGCTCCTCGGTCTCGCGGACCACCCGGTAGCCGTCCGAACTGCCGAAGGCCAGTTCGGCCTCGGCACCGGCCGCCGTGAAGCGCAGCTCGCCCCGGCCGGTGAAGCCGCTGCCGCGGACCAGCTCGACCGGTCCGGCCAGCAGCGGGTGCCCGGCCGCGTTGCGGAACCGGACCACCTGGGTGACCAGCGGGGACAGCTCGGGTGCGCAGGCGTACTCGCTGCCCGCCGGTCCGGTGAAGCCGCCGAGCGGCACCCGGTGCGCCCGGCCGTCGGAGGGCACGGTCGCCGGCGCGGGCGCGGGCAGCACCCGGACCTCGCCGCCGTCGTCCACCCCCGGCACCCCGGCCGCCGGGCCGAGTTCGCTGATCGCCTCCTCGCGCAGCTCGACCTCGACCGTGCGGCGCTCCTCCGTGGTGCGGGCGCGCAGCATCAGCACGTCCTCGGCGACCGCGGGCGGGTCGGTGGCGAGGGCCGAGCGGGCGGTGGAGAAGGTGAGCCGGACGCTCGCCCAGTCCTCGCCGGTGCGCTGCCAGACCACCGCCTCGGACTCCAGCCGCAGGCCGTCGCCGTCCAGGGTCGCCCGGTAGGACGGGCGCCAGAGCGCGCACGGCACCAGGTGGGTGACGGTCAGCCCGGCCGGCCCCGGCTGCGCCGCCTCGACGGTGAGTTCCAGGTGGGCGACCAGCTCGACCGGCTCCTCCTCGGCCTGGTCGCGGGCGATCAGGGCCTGGGAGCGTTCCTCCTCCAGGCGGCGCAGCCGGGAGCGGGTGGCGCGCAGTTCCTCGCCGTGGCGTTCGCGTTCGGCGTCCACCCGGTCGAGTTCGCGGGCCCAGCGGGTGCGTTCGATCTCGCCGATCCCGGCGCCCTCGCCGACCTCGCGCAGCAGGTCGGCGGAGAGCTGGGCGAGCAGGGCCAGCCGGGCGTCCAGCCGGGCGCGGGTCTGTTCGGCGAGGCGGGTCTCGGTCTCCAGCTCGTGCAGCCGGTGGCGCAGCGCGGAGTCGTCCGGGCCGGGCGGCAGCGGGGTGCGCGGGGTCCAGCTGCGGACGATCCGGGCGTCCAGGACGCGGACGCCGGGGGTGCCGCTCTCGGCACGCAGGGTGCGGTCGACGGCGAGCGCGGTGAGTGGGCCCAGGCGCAGCCGCTGGACGCCGGCGGCCAGGTCGACGGTCGCGGTCCGCTCGACCTGGCTCCGGTCCTCCAGGCAGGTGACGGCGGTGACGGGGAGGGGCGTGGTGACTCCGGTCATCGTTCAGTTCCTCCGGTTTCCGCCGACGATGGCCTTATCGGCCGGGATCTTGATCTGGTAGCCGCCGGCCAGTTCGGTGCGGCCGCCCGGTGGCAGTTCGACCCGCCAGAGCCGGGTGCTGGGCGGGCAGTCCGGCGTCGAGACGGTCGGGGCGTGCCAGTCGGCACGTTCCTCGATCCGGATCTCGGCGTCGGAGGTGACCGGCACGCGTTCGCGGACCTCCACGGTGACGGCGCGGCCCAGCCGGTTCGCCAGCTGGACGTGCACCCGGTGGTCGAGCACGGTGCTGCCGTTCAGGATGCCCGCGGTGGACTCGTGCAGCTCGGTGCGGCGCGCCACCTCGATGCTCTCGGTCACACCGATGCCCAGGCGCCGCATTCCGCCGGGCGCGAGGGTCGGCAGGGCGGCGGTGAGCAGGAACTCGTCGTCGACGGTGACCTCGACCGGTCCGGCCAGGACGGCGCGGTCGGTGCGGTTGGCGAGCACCAGGGTGGCGTACACCTTCTCCTCGACGGAGGGGACGGTGACGTACTCCGGGCGGACGGAGACCGGGATCTCGTCGATCGTGACGGTGTGCCAGACGCCGTCGGACGGGATGTCGGCGGGGGCGGTGGCGTCGAAGCGGTGGTCGAAGGAGCCGGCCGACTCGCGCGGCGGGACGGCGTGGCGGGGGAGCTGGAGGCGGTGGAGGCGCTCGCCGGCCGGGGCCGGGGTCCGGGTAGCGAAAGGGGACGCGTCGAGGGCGGCCTGGCGCAGGATGCCACGGCGGGCGGCGGGTTCGTCGGGGCCGGCCAGGACGAGGTCGGGGTAGTCGAGCAGGGCGGCGTCGGGGGCGAAGCCGGCGAGCCGCTCCTCGGGGGTGCCGGCTGCGTGCGCGCCGCGGCGGTGGCGGGATGCGAAGGCCGCCTTGGGGGTGGGGGCGGGCGGCGGAGCGCCGTACGCGGCCGGCGCGGCTTGCGGGGCGCCGTAGCCGGCGAAGCCGGGGGCCACCGGAGCGGCCGGCGGGGGTGCCGGGAGCGGGGCCGGGAACTCGTCGTCGACCTCGTGGACGTCCAGGGTGCCGCCGCGCGGGCCGGCGGGGCGGGCGCCCCCGACCCCGCTGACGCGGGTGCGAGGGGCGGAACCGGCGGGGCCGACCAGGGGCTTCGGCGCCGCTGCCGGGGCCGCGCCGCCCGGGGCCCGGACGGCGCCGGCGACCGCACCCCAGGCGCGTACGGGCGGCTCGGGGCGGGGGCCGGCCGCGTCGTAGCCGGCGAAGAGGTCGGTCAGGCCGGCCGGGGGCTCGCGCCAGCCGGACGGCGGCGGGGCGGGCTGACTGCGGCCGATCCGCAGCGAGCGCAGCCGGGGCAGGTCGGTGCGGCGGTCGAGGTCGGCGGTGGAGAGGGCGAGGCGGACGCCGGTCCAGTCCTCGCCGGTCTGTTGGGCGACGCTGGCGCGCAGGACGAGTCGGCCGGTGTCGGAGCCCTGCCGGTAGGACAGCCGGTAGGCGGGCACCCAGCGGGCGGCGGGGACGCCGTACTCCAGCTCGATGTCGAGGTGGGTGGTGGTCCCGGGGGCGGGGGTCCCGTCGGTGGGGGCCTCGGGTGCGGGCGCCTCGTCGGTGGCCGTGGGGGTGCTCAGGGTGAGCCGGACGGTGGCGGCGGTCTCCACCGGCCGGGACGGGCCCGCGGTGGATTCGCGCTCCAGCTGCTCGAAGACCACATCCCGTTCGTGTTCGACGAGTTCGATCTCCCGGGTGAGCTCCTCGGCGCGCTGCTGAAGCCCGGCCAGACGCTCGTCGACGAAGTCGGCGAGCTCCAGCCAGGCGTCGGCGGGCGTCCGGCGCAGCGGTTCGTCGCGCCGCCGCTGCGGCGGGACGGCGCGCAGGGCGCTGGTCTCGGTGATCGCGGCGAGCACCAGCCGGTGGCGTTCGTTGAGGGCGCCCAGGCGTTCCCCGGACTCGTCCAGCTCACGGCGGAGCCGGGAGAGCTCGGTCGGGTCGTGGAACTCGGCGACGAACTCCAGCCGCGCCTCGGTGACCGCCGTGCCGGCGGGGCCGGCGAGCACCCGGGCGCGCAGCGAGCGGCCGTCGAGCGAGGACGGCAGGCCGGTCAGCCGCAGTCGGCCGTCGGGCGGGAGGGGGACGGTGGCCCGGCGGCGGCAGACCGCGCCCTCGGCGTAGACGACGACGGAGTCGAGGACCGACGGGTGGGCCGGTACGGCCGGTGGTTTCGGCTGCCCGGCCCCGTTGCTGTGCTGATCGTCCATGCGCAACCCCTTTGTTCGCGTCTGCGTGCGGCGTCTGCGGCGTCACGTCCCTGCTGCGCTGCCGCTCTGCCGCTGTGGTGGCTGTGGTGCTCCGCTGCCGTGCTGCGTCCCGTGGTGCCGCGCTGCCGACGGGTACGCCCGTCCTCCTTGGGCGGCCAGTCTGCCGGGCTTCGGGGCGGGCGTCTCCGGATTTCCCCGGGCGCGGCGGGTACGCCTTCTGTGGGACGGGCGCGGGGGCGCTGCGGTTGCCGTCGGGGTGGTGGTCGGGGCGGTCCGGACGGCCGACCGACCGAGGGGTGGGCGGTGCCCCCGGCGGTGGGACGGATGCGAGAGGATGGGGCCCGTGCGTTCCCAGCCGTTCCGGGGGCGTGCCGACCGGTCCCGCAACCCGAGAAGGAGCGCCACCCGCCATGCGCACTGCCGTCGTCGTCGGTACCGGCCTGATCGGCACCTCCGCCGCGCTCGCCCTGGCCGGCCGCGGGCTGACCGTCCATCTGGAGGACGCCGACCCGGACGCCGCCCGGACCGCCGCCTCGCTCGGCGCGGGCACCATCGAACCGGCCGACGGCCCGGTCGACCTGGCGATCATCGCCGTCCCGCCCGCCCTGGTCGGCAAGGTGCTCGCGGACTGCCAGCGCCGGAACCTGGCCCGCTGGTACACCGACGTCGCCAGCGTCAAGGCCGGTCCGCGCAGCGAGGTCGCCGCGCTCGGCTGCGACACCGCCCACTACATCGGCAGCCACCCGATGGCCGGCCGCGAGCGCTCGGGCCCGCTGGCCGCCCGGGCCGACCTCTTCGAGGGCCGCCCCTGGGTGCTCACCCCCACCGCGGACACCGACACCGAGACCCTCAACGCGGCCCTGGAGCTGGTCGCGCTCTGCGGTGCCATGCCGATCGTGATGGACGCGGCCGCGCACGACCGTGCGGTGGCCCTGGTCTCGCACGCCCCGCAGCTGGTGTCCTCGCTGGTCGCCGCCCGGCTGGAGCACGCCGACGAGACCGCCATAAGGCTCTCCGGCCAGGGCGTCCGGGACGTCACCCGGATCGCCGCCTCCAACCCCGCCATGTGGGTCGACATCCTCTCCGCCAACGCGGGCGCGGTCGCCGACATCCTGGAGGAGGTCGCCGCGGACCTGGGCGACACCGTCACCGCGCTGCGCGCCCTGGACGCCGCCGAGGAGGGCGAGCGCCGGGCCGGTGCGGCCGGCATCGCGGCGGTCATGCGGCGCGGCAACACCGGCCAGGCCCGTATCCCCGGCAAGCACGGCGCCCCGCCGACCCGCTACGAGACGGTGGCGGTCGTCCTCGGCGACCAGCCCGGCGAGCTGGGCCGGCTGTTCGGGGAGGTCGGTGCGGCCGGGGTCAACATCGAGGACGTCGTCATCGAGCACTCGACCGGGCAGCAGGTCGGCTTCGTCCAGCTGTCGGTCGCACCGGGGGCGGTCAAGCCGCTCACGGTGGCCCTGCGGGCGAGCGGCTGGAGCGTCCGGGACTGAGGCGACGCAGTTCGGTGAGGGCCGAACCGGGCCGGGACTGAGGGATTGAACCGGGCCGGGACTGCCAGGGGAGGGGGCGAAGGATGATCATCGACATACCGCTCGGCGACGGTGAAGAGCCGGGCGACGTCGGCGAGTTGGAGGTCCTCGGGAACGAGGCCTTCCTGGCGGCGGTGGTCGGCGGGGAGTTCACCGTGCAGCACCGCAGCACGACGACGCTGCTCGCGGCGCCGGGGGAGGGGGAGCGGCCGGACGGTGAGCCGGAGCCGACCTGGAGCCTGCTGCTGCGCGCCGTCCACCAGGCGTTCTGCGCCCACCTGCCGCTGAGCCTGTCGCCGGACGTGCTCTGGTACGCGGTGGTGCACGAGGTGGCGGTGCACGTCCGGCTGGACGCGCAGCGGTACGAGGGGCTGTTCGCCCCCGGTGGCGGTGGGCGGATCACGGTCCCGGACGACAGCCTGGCGGGCCCGGAGCCGGACTGGTCGCGGTCGATCCGGTTGGTGCGGGAACCGCTGGCGGAGGCCGTCGGGGCGGAGCTGGTGGAGCTGTTCCAGCCGACGTTCTCGACCACGACGCCGGATGACGTCTCCACGGTGCTGGTGGCGCTGATGGACGTGGTCAGCCCGTACTACGACTTCCGGTGGACCACGCTGTGCGGCATCCCGAGGATCCGACTGGAGGGCACGGCGCAGGACTGGGCGCTGCTGGCGGAGCGGGTCGGCGGGCTCGCGGGGCGGTTCGAGGCGCTGGCGCCGTGGTTCGCCGAGCTGCGGCCGGTGCTGGACGAGATCGCGGCGACGGCGGCGGGCGGGCCGGTGGACGAGATGTTCTGGCGCTCGCTGTACAAGTGGGACTCCGAGTCCGGCGGGCCCTATGTGTCCGGCTGGATCACCGCCTTCTTCGCCCACACCCAGACAGTCGCGGGGCCGAAGCCGCGGACCGCGTTCGGTTGGCGGGAGTCGCACGCGCGGTTCACGGAGAACGCCTTCCCGTCGCACGTGTCGAAGGTTCCGTTCCGGTGGCAGCGGCTGGGCGACACCTTCGACATGGCCTTCGTCGGCGGGGTGCTCGGCATCGAGCGGGACGGCGGGTTCGTCCGGCCCCGGCTCGGGAACGCCGTGCTGCGGATCCTGCGGGCGGCTCCCGACCCGGCCGCCGAGCAGGCGCGGCTGGCCGCGGTCCAGCTGCCGGAGGGGTGGACCGTCGAGCGGGTGCGCGAGGTCAGCGGTGTGGAGAGCGCCGTGCTGCTCGGTACGGACGGGATCGTGGTGGAGGACCTGCGGACCGGTACGGAGCCAGGCCGGGCGGTCGCCCTCATCCGGTTCGTGATGGGCTCCCTGTTCCGGCTCGAGGGGGACGAGAACTGGTACTTCGGGCTGCTGGATCCGCGGACCGGTGTGGTCTCCCGGGGGAATGCGCTCGGGACGGACCTGGCGAGCGTCCTGCCGAAGATGTGGAACTGGTGACCCTCGCGGCGACCCCGTGTGGACGTCGCGGTGACCCCGTGTGGGCAGCGCGGTGACCTCGTGGTGACCCCGTGGTGGCCGCAGCGATGATCAGGGCGGATCGGGGTCCGGCGGCGGTCCATTAACCTTGAGGGAGACAATCCCCGGCCGCATGCCTGCTCCAGGCTCCGGCTCCCATGCTCAGAGAGAGGTTCGCCCCCGTGGACACTGCCGACCGAGCGCACGCCCCGGTCGTCGTCGCCATCGACGGACCCTCCGGCTCCGGCAAGTCGACCGTCTCGCGGGCGGTGGCCGCCCGGCTGGGCCTGAGCTTCCTGGACACCGGCGCCATGTACCGGGCGATGACCTGGTGGATGCTGACCAACGACGTCGACGTGACCGACCCGGAGGCGGTGACCATCGCCTGCGGCAAGCCGGTGATCGTGTCGGGCACCGACGCCGACGGCCCCACCATCACGGTGGACGGCCAGGACGTCTCCGGCCCGATCCGCGGCCCCGAGGTGACGGCGCAGGTCAGTGCCGTGTCCGCGGTGCCGGCGGTGCGGGCCCGGCTGGTCGAGCTCCAGCGCGGCTGCGCCGAGGTCGCCGAGCGCGGCATCGTCGCCGAGGGCCGGGACATGGGGACGGTGGTGTTCCCGAACGCCACCGTCAAGGTCTTCCTGACCGCTTCCGAGGCGGCCCGAGCCGAGCGACGGGCGGCCGAGCTGCGGGCGAAGGGCGTCGACGAGGCGACCATCACCGAGATGGCCGCCGACCTCGCCCGCCGGGACGCCGCCGACTCCTCCCGGAAGACGGCCCCGCTGACCCAGGCCGCGGACGCGGTCCTGGTGGACACCAGCGACCTCACCCTGGAGCAGGTGATCGAGCGGATCGTCGCCCTGGTGGAGGAGCGGGCCGGACTGTCGTCGGTCTGACCACCGACTGGGCACCTGAAGGCCTGAACGCCTGAACGCCTGAACGCCTGAACGACTGAACGACTGAACGACGGCGCCGACGAGGCGCCGCGGAGAAAACCATCGCGCTGCCCCGAGCGGGGCAGGTACGCACGGCACGCCCCTGGGAAGGGCCGGGCCGGGAAACGGAACAGACGAACATGACCGCAGAGCACTCCGCCACCGGCCACGGTGAGCTGGACGCCGCCGAGTACGCCGAGTTCATGGCGCTCGCCGCCGAAGAGGGCTTCGACCTCGATGACGTGGACGGCCTCGACGGCGTCGAGCACGTCCGGCTGCCCGTGCTGGCCGTCGTCGGCCGGCCGAACGTCGGCAAGTCGACCCTGGTGAACCGCATCATCGGCCGCCGCGAGGCCGTCGTCGAGGACAAGCCGGGCGTGACCCGCGACCGGGTCACCTACGAGGCCAGCTGGAACGGCCGCCGCTTCAAGGTCGTCGACACCGGCGGCTGGGAGATCGACGTCCTCGGCATCGACGCCATGGTCGCCGCGCAGGCCGAGCTGGGCATCGAGCAGGCCGACGCGGTCCTGTTCGTCGTCGACGCCACCGTCGGCGCGACCGACACCGACGAGGCCCTGATCAAGATCATCCGGCGGGCGGGCAAGCCCACCGTGCTGTGCGCCAACAAGGTCGACGGCCCGTCCACCGAGGCCGAGGCCGCGTACCTGTGGTCGCTGGGCCTCGGTGAGCCGTACCCCGTCTCCGGTCTGCACGGCCGCGGCTCCGGCGACCTGCTCGACGCCGTGATGAAGGCGCTGCCCGAGGCCCCGCCGCTGACCTTCGGCGACGTCGCCCCCGGCGGCCCGCGCCGGGTCGCGCTGATCGGCCGGCCGAACGTCGGCAAGTCCAGCCTGCTGAACAAGGTCGCCGGCGAGGAGCGGGTGGTCGTCAACGAGCTGGCCGGCACCACCCGTGACCCGGTCGACGAGATGATCGAACTCGGCGGCAAGACCTGGAAGTTCGTCGACACCGCTGGTATCCGCCGCCGGGTCCACCTGACCGCCGGTGCCGACTTCTACGCCTCGCTGCGCACCTCCTCGGCGCTGGAGAAGGCCGAGGTCGCGGTCGTCCTGATCGACGCCAGCGAGACCCTCGCCGAGCAGGACACCCGGATCATCTCGATGGCCGTCGAGGCCGGGCGCGCCGTCGTCATCGCCTACAACAAGTGGGACCAGCTGGACGAGGAGCGCCGGTACTACCTGGAGCGCGAGATCGAGCGCGACCTCGTCCAGGTGCAGTGGGCCCCGCGGGTCAACGTCTCGGCGAAGACCGGCCGGCACATGGAGAAGCTGGTCCCGGCGATCGAGACCGCGCTGGAGGGCTGGGAGACCCGCATCCCGACCGCCCGGCTGAACGCCTTCCTGGGCGAGCTGGTGGCCGCCCACCCGCACCCGATCCGTGGTGGCAAGCAGCCGCGCATCCTCTTCGGCACCCAGGCGGGCACCCGTCCGCCGCGGTTCGTGCTGTTCGCCTCGGGCTTCCTGGAGGCCGGGTACCGGCGCTTCATCGAGCGTCGGCTGCGGGAGGAGTTCGGCTTCGTCGGGACGCCGATCTCGATCTCGGTGCGTGTTCGGGAGAAGCGGAAGAAGAAGTAGTCCACGCCCGCGCCGACGCCGCTTCGGTGGGCGTGGGGGTGGGTGAGCGCGAGGGCCCCGTCACGGTGGTGACGGGGCCCTCGCGCGTGCCCGGGGCGGCCGGGGCGGGGTGGCAGCAGCTGGGTCGCTGCGGATGTCAGTGGTGGTTGCCGTTGCGGCCCGGGGGGAGCGAGAGCATCTGGCGGTGGCGGCCGCCGGTGGCGGGCGCGGGGGCGGTGGCGACCCCGGTGGCGGTGCCCATCATCGGCGAGGGGGCCGGGGGTGGTGCGGGCATCGAGTGCGAGGCCGTCGGGGTCGCGGGCGGGAGCGGGCCGAGGTAGCCGGCGGCCACCCAGCCCTGGCCGTTGGCGAAGTGGGGGGCGGGGGTGGAGCCGTGCTGGGCGGGGGCCTGACCGAAGCCGTCGCTGGTGGGGTTGGCGGGTTCGGGGTGGCGGTGGGTGTGCTCGTGCGGGTGGGGGTGGGTCTGGGCGTGGGTTGGGGTGTGCGCCGGCGTGTGGGTGTGGGAGGGGGCGTGCAGGTGGGGCTGGGCGCCGAGGTGGCCGGTGGTGTGGCTCGGCGGGTGGGCGGCGGTGGCGGTGCTGTGGGCGGTGCCGTGGGTCGCGGTCGGGCCGCCCTGCTGGACCGGTACGAACTGCGGGATGCCGGCCGCCTGGCCCGCGTAGGTGTGGAACGACTGCTGCGGGGACGGCGGGTACGGGCGGGGCTCGCCCAGCAGCGGGTAGCCGTCGCGGACCGCGAAGCCGGTGAACTTCATGTTCTCCTCGCCGGAGCGGTCGCCCGGCAGGGCGCGGAACAGCCGACGGTACTCGGAGTACAGCTCGTCGTAGATCGGCGTCGTCGAGTGCGGGTGCTCGGCGTCGTACGACGGGCGCATGCCCGGGATCGAGCGGGGGGCGGTGGCGGACCGGCCGGGGGATGCGGAGACGTCGTAGCTGTACACACGAGGGCCAACGAGTGAGGGGGCGGGGGGATGCGGGGTGCGGGGGTCCGGCCGGAAGGTGGCCTATGCCGAGAGGGGGAGGCCGGGGAGGCCACCTTCCGGGTGTCGTGCGCCGGTGTGACGGGTGTGACGGGTGTGAACGGTATGACCCGTATGGCCCGGTACGACCCGCGCGGTCGGTGTGACCGGCGCGTCGGCGGGGCTCAGGTGCCGGCGAGCGGGAGGGAGGCCGCGACCACCTGGCCCAGGGCCACGGCCCGTTCCAGCGCCTGGCGGAGCAGGTCCTCGCGCGGCTGGCGGCCCACCGTGCCGGCCGGCACGGCGTACATCGTCACCTCGGAGAGCTGGCTCGCGGCCATCCGCCAGGCGTCGGTGACCTGGAGCGGCTGGTGCGCCTGCCACCAGCCGGTGCTGCCGCCGGCCGCCGCGGGCTGGAGGATCGCGTGCAGCTTGCCCATTGCCACCAGGACGGACCAGCCGGGCAGTTGGTCCGGGGTGTCGTTGAGGTCGGCGACGGGCTGGAAGCCGGCGTCCTGGAGCAGGTCGAGGAACTCGTCCTCGCCGGAGGTGCTGCCGGGTCGTCCGACCGGGCCGGTCGGCTCGACGACGAGGGAGGCGTGGCCGACCTTGCCGTGCAGCACCAGTCCGCAGGTGATGCCGAGGATGGCGGCCTGGCCCGGGGCGCTCGGCTGGGCGGCGGGGCTCGCCGGGCCGGTCCCGAGCGGGGACGCGGTGAGCGGGGAGTCGGTGAGCGGGGAGTCGGTGAGGGGGTCCGTCCCGATGCCGAGCGGGCCGGCGGCGAGCGGGCTGGTGGCGAGCGGGCTGGTGGCGAGCGGGCTGGTGCTGAGTGCGGCGGCGGGGGTGGCGAGCGCGGGGCCGGTGGTCTGGGCCTGGCTGATGCTGCGGACCGCGCCGGCCAGCTGCTCCTCGGACACCGGCACCACCTGGGACGGGATGCAGCGGGCGTGCGCGAAGGCGAGTACCGCGGTCTCCTCGCCGACGAACAGCACCGTGCTGGTGCGCTCCGCGTGCGTGTCGCCGGGCGTCCGGCAGGAGGTGCACTCGTAGCTGTCGGGTGCGCGGTCGCCGCCGAGGAGGCGGTCGGCCTCGTCGTCGCCGATCTCGGACCGGACGTCGTCGCTGACGTCGAGCATGCGCGGCACAGGGTCTCCTCGGGTCGGTTGGCTGGGGTTGCGGGGGTGGATACGGAGAGGGCGCCATGACCAACGGACCCCTGTGTCAGGCGTCACGGGTGCTCGCCGAGGCTGACGGGAATTGCCCCGGATCCGACCGCGGCACGTGTTCTCGTGGTCGCAATGTGTCGATGTCGGTGGTGCGTCTGCCGGAATGAAACCGTGAGGTGGGTCACGGGACTGCGATGTTTGATCTAGGAATCGAGGGTTAAAACGGACATTCCGGGCAGGATTGTGAGGGTCTTACCGCCGGTAACCCTTGGCTGAGCTGGGCAGACCGGTGGAGTTTTGGTTTCCGAGCCGACCGGCTCGTAGCTTCATTGGCGGCGCAACGAGCGCCACCCGGGTTCACCCCCGACGCACAGCCCCCCGGCTCCCGCCGGGCGCGGCACGTGCCCGCCGACGCGATCGCTCGAACAGGTCGCCGGCGAGTGGCTGGGTGGCCGGGGCGGCAGGGGCACGTCCGACACGTGCACGGCCGCCCGATGGACGCGGCAAGCGATCGCGGCCCTCTCCAGGGCCTGGTTCCGCATGCCCGCCCGGGGCTGTCGAGAGGAACCCCATGACCTTCCGTCACGAGACCGCCGCTGCCACCACCTCCACCGCCACCAAGCGCAACCGCGTCCGGATGGCTGTCGTGGCGGGCGCCGCTGTCGCGGCCCTGCCGGTGGCCGGCCTCGTCACGGCCACCTCGGCCTCCGCCGCCTCCGTCGCCACCTGGGACGCCGTCGCCCAGTGCGAGAGCGGTGGCAACTGGGCCATCAACACCGGCAACGGTTTCTACGGTGGGCTGCAGTTCACCTCCAGCACCTGGGCCGCCTACGGTGGCACCGCCTACGCCTCGCAGGCCAACCTGGCCACCAAGGCGCAGCAGATCGCCGTCGCCGAGAAGGTCCTCGCCTCGCAGGGCCCGGGCGCCTGGCCCGTCTGCTCCGTCAAGGCCGGCCTGACCAAGGGCGGCGCCCCGGCCGCCGTCGACACCACCGCTGGTGCGACCGCCGGTTCGACCGCCGGTTCGACCGCCGCCAAGCCGGCTGCTCCGGCCGCCAAGCCGGCGCAGACCCCGGCCCCGGCCGCGAAGGCCGCCACCCCCAAGGCCGCCGCCGCGCCGAAGGCCGACGTGGCCCCCAAGGCCGCCGCGCCGAAGAACGACGCCGCCAAGGGCGCCCAGTCCTGGACCGCGTCGAACGACGCCAAGCCGGCCAAGGGCGACAGCTACACCGTCAAGTCCGGTGACACCCTGAGCTCGATCGCCGCCGCGAAGGGCCTGGACTGGCACGAGCTGTACAAGAACAACGCCAAGGTCGTCGGTGGCAACCCCGACCTGATCTTCCCGGGCCAGACGCTGACCGTCTGAGTCTGAGCCTGACTCTGGGCTTGCTTTCGGGCTTGCTTGCGGGACTGAGTCCGGGCCCGAGATCGGGGTTCCGGTCTTCGAGGCCCGGACAGCTCACGGCCGCTTCTCCGCTGTGCGGGGGAGCGGCCGTCGGCGTGTCCGGCGTGTCGGGGAGGGCGAGGGAGGGGCGTGCCTAGGGTCGGGCGCTGTGCCGCATTCGTGTGACGGGCGTTCATCTGACCGGCGGGGGCCGGTGGCGGCCCTGTTGTTCCGGTTCCGACTCCTGCTCCTGTCCCTGCTCTTGTTCGTGTTCCTGTTCGTGCTGCTGCCGCCGCTGCTGTCGGGTGGGCGGGCCGGTGCGGCCGTCCGGGTCGCGGACCTCGTGTGGGACGAACTCGCCGAGTGCGAGAGCGGCGGCGACTGGCAGGCCGACACCGGCAACGGCTACTACGGCGGTCTGCAGATCTGGGTACCCACCTGGGAGGAGGCCGGCGGCCTGCGCTTCGCCGACCGGCCGGACCACGCGAGCCGGCGCGAGCAGACCACCGTCGCCGAGGAGATCCTGCGGCGGCAGGGCTGGGAGGCCTGGCCGGGCTGTGCGCGCGAGCTGGGGCTGATCGTCGACGGGCCGCCCACGGACGGGGGCGGTTCGCCGACTGCGGGGGCGGGCGGGTAGGTGTCCGGGGTGTTCGGGTACGGGGCGTCTCCGGCTCTCTACCGGGACCGGCTGGGCCGCGCGCAGGTGGTGCGGGAGGATGGTGGCGTGATCCAGGGCGAGCTGTTCGGCGACCCCTCGGAAGCGTCCGCCGACCGCGAGCGCTCCGAGCCCGCTCCCGGCGCCGTCCTGCTCCCCGGCTGGCTGGACCTCGACGCCCAGCTGCGCCTGATCGCCGCCTGCCGCGCGTGGGCCCGCCCGCCGGCCGGCCTGCACACCGTGCGGATGCCCACCGGCGGGGTGATGTCCGTCCGGATGGTCAGCCTCGGCTGGCACTGGTACCCGTACGGCTACGCGCGGGTCGCCGAGGACGGCGCGCCCGTCAAACCGTTCCCGCCCGAGCTCGGCCGGCTCGCCCGCCGCGCCGTCGCGGACGCGTACGGGACGGGCGTCGGGCAGATCGCGGGCGCCGCCGGGTACGAGCCCGACATCGCGATCGTCAACCACTACCCGCACGGCGCGAAGATGGGCCTCCACCAGGACCGCGACGAGCGGACGGACGCCCCCGTGGTCTCGCTCTCGCTCGGCGACGACTGCGTCTTCCGGCTCGGGAACACCGAGACCCGGACCCGCCCGTGGACAGACCTGTCGCTGCGCAGCGGAGACCTGCTGGTGTTCGGCGGCCCGGCCCGGTTCGCGTACCACGGGGTGGTTCGGACGCTGCCCGGGACGGCGGCTCCGGCGCTGGGGCTGGTCGGGCGGCTCAACATCACGGTGCGGCAGTCGGGGCTGGTGGTGGGGTAGGGGCGCGGTGCGCGTCCGCCCGAGGGGAGCGGTCGGGGCGCCGGCTCGAGCTCTCGTTCGGGTGAATCGGCGCCGCGGGCCCGGTGAGCGGGAATTACCCGGGTCGCTGGAGAATTCGAGTGGGCTGGAGAATTCGATAGGACGGGCGCCGGCAGCCGGACGGAAGACCTCCGCCCGGGCCGTGGGCCCGGAGAGGAAGTGCACGCATGGGTACCCCCGTCGACGACCTTGTCGATCTGCTCGACCTGGAGCAGATCGAACTGAACATCTTCCGCGGGCGTAGCCCCGAGGAGGCGCTGCAGCGGACCTTCGGCGGTCAGGTCGCCGGTCAGGCGCTGGTCGCGGCGGGGCGCACGGTCGACGGCGACCGCCCGGTCCACTCGCTGCACGCCTACTTCCTGCGCCCCGGGGTGCCCGGCGTGCCGATCGTCTACCAGGTCGACCGGATCCGGGACGGCCGTTCGTTCACCACCCGCCGGGTGCTCGCCATCCAGGGCGGCCGGTCGATCTTCGCCCTCACCGCCGACTTCCACCTCTCCGAGGAGGGCGGCATCGAGCACCAGTACCCGATGCCGGACGTCCCCGCCCCCGAAGAGCTGCCCAGCGCACTGGAGGAGGTCGGCTCCCGGCTCGGCGAACTGCCCCCGTTCATCAGCCGCCGCCAGCCCTTCGACATCCGCTACGTCGACCGGCTGCGCTGGACCAAGGAGGAGCTGGCCGGCGTCGAGGCGCGCAGCGGTGTCTGGCTGCGCACCAACGGGTCGCTGCCCGACAACCCGCTGATCCACGTCTGCGCCCTCACCTACGCGAGCGACATGACGCTGCTGGACGCCGTCCGCGCGCCCGTCGAGCCGCTCTGGGGCACCCGGCACTTCGACATGGCTTCGCTCGACCACGCGATGTGGTTCCACCGCCCGTTCCGTGCGGACGACTGGCTGCTGTACCAGCAGGAGTCCCCGATAGCCCACGGTGCGCGCGGCCTCGCGCGCGGGCAGATATTCGACCGGAACGGGCAGCTGGTGGTGTCCGTCGTGCAGGAGGGGCTGTTCCGGCCGCTGAAGGGCTGAGCGGTGTGCGGCGGGTTGCAGCGTGTTGCGTGCGGTGGCGTCCGGGTATTGCGTGCGGCGTCCGCGTGTTGCCGCTCGCGTCCGCGCGTTGCCGTCCCGTTGCAGTTGGCGACAGGTGGGAATGAGCCGTCCCGGTGGGCGGTGTTGTGGTGGTTGACCGAGATGGACGGCCAGGATCGAGGCCGTCCACGGACCGGAGTGGGAGGGTGGACCGATGACGGCGACAGCCGCTGAGGACTGGAAGCACTGGAGTGACAACCGGGCTGCGTCGGTGAGCGCGATGCACGGCCAGCTCGCACTCACCGGCACGCACTGGCTGGGGGCGGAGCCCGTCGAGATCCCCGGCCTGCCCGGGCGCTGGTGGGCCGACGCCGAGGGTGTCCGGGTCCGCGCGGCGGCGGCCGACGGCCTCACGGTCGCCGGCTCCCCTGCGGGCTCGGGTTCGGGCGTCTTGGGCTCGGGTGCCGCCGGCTCGGGTGCCTCGGGCTCGGGCGCCGCCGGCTCGGGTACCTCGGGCTCGGTCGACGGGGAGGTGCTGCTCCGTCCGGACACCGACCCGGCGGCCGACACGGCCACCCTGGGCGAGCTGCTGCTCGTCCCGATCGAGCGGGAGGGCGAGCTCGCCCTGCGGGTCTTCGACCCGGCGGCGCCCCGTCGGGCCTCGTTCGCGGGCATCTCCGCCTACCCCTACTCGCCCGAGTGGGCCGTCCCCGCGGTCTTCACCCCGTTCGAGGACGACACCCGCTCCGTCCTCGTCCCGAACGCCGACGGCAAGGAGCGCCCGCTGGCCGTCAACGGCCGGATCGAGTTCACCGTCGCCGGCGAGCACCGCACGCTGACCGTCAGCGGCTCCGGCAACCGCCTCAGCGGCGTCATCGCGGACGCGACCAGCGGCATCGACACCTATCGCTTCCGCTTCATCACCCTGCCCGCGCCGGACCCGGACGGCCGTACCGTCCTCGACTTCAACCGGGCCTACCTGCCGCCGTGCGCCTTCGCGGACCACTTCATCTGCCCGTTCCCGCCGCCGGGCAACCGGCTCGACTTCGCGGTGGAGGCAGGGGAGAAGCAGGTCCTGACCAGGTAGGACGGCGGCGGTCCGGTCTCGGCCCGGCCCCGGTGCGGGCGGTGCGGGCGGCGGGGCGGAGCATGGGAGGCGTGTCGACCGATCATCCTTCCCAGGCGGACGCCCCGCCCTCCGCCGCCCCTGCCGCCATGCCCGCTGCCGCTCCCGTCGTCTCCGATCCCGCTGCCGCCGGACGCTGGTATCGACGGGCCTTCGCCGACCTCAGCCCGCTGCGCGACCACCCCGACTACCGGCGAGTCTGGCTCGGCCAGGCGGTGTCCTCCATAGGCCAGCAGATGACGGCCGTCGCCGTCTCCGTCCAGGTCTACGACCTGACCGGGTCCGCCTTCGCCACCGGCCTGGTCGGCCTCTTCTCGCTCTTCCCGCTCATCGCCTTCGGCCTCTACGGCGGCGCGATCGCCGACACCGCCGACCGGCGCAAGCTCGGCCTCATCGGCTCGGCCGGTCTGGCCGCCGTCTCCGCCGTCCTCGCCGCACAGGCCCTGACCGACCTCGGCCTGGTCGCCGTCCTCTACGCCGCAGTCGCCCTCCAGGCCGGCTTCTTCGCCCTGAGCTCGCCCGCCCGTTCCGCGATGATCCCGCGCCTGGTCCCCGGCCACCAGCTCCCGGCGGCGAACGCCCTGAACACCGTCAGCATGAACCTCGGCCTCACCATCGGCCCGATGCTCGGCGGCGTCCTCATCGGCGCGTACGGGGCCCAGGCCGCCTACCTGGTCGACACCGTCGCCTTCGCCGGCACCCTCTACGCGATGTGGCGCCTGCCCGCCATGCGCCCGCTCGGCGAACGCAAGGGCCGCGCCTCCGTCCTCGACGGCCTCCGCTTCCTGCGCGAGCAGCCCAACCTGCGCACCAGCTTCCTGGCCGACCTCGCCGCGATGATCTTCGGCCTGCCGCGCGCCCTCTTCCCGGCCCTCGCGGTCACCCTCTACGCCGGCGACGCCCGCACCGTCGGCCTGCTGGTCTCCGCCCCCGCCGTCGGCGCCCTCGTCGGCGCCCTCTTCTCCGGCTGGGTCGGCCGCATCCACCGCCAGGGCGTTGCCGTCCTCATCGCCGTCGCCGCCTGGGGCCTCGCCATCGCCGTCTTCGGACTGGTCCACAACCTCTGGCTCGGCCTCCTCCTGCTCGCCGTCGCCGGCTGCGCCGACACCGTCAGCATGATCTTCCGCAACACGATGATGCAGGTCGCCGCCCCCGACGAGATGCGCGGCCGCCTCCAGGGCATCTTCATCGTCGTCGTCGCGGGCGGCCCCCGCCTCGGCGACTTCGAGTCCGGCGCCGTCGCCTCCCTCACCAGCCCCGCCACCTCCGTGATCACCGGCGGCCTCGCCTGCGTTGCCGCCGTCCTCCTCCTCGCCGCCCGCCGCCCCGCCTTCCTCACCTACGACGCCCGCCACCCCACCCCCTGACCCGCCCCACCTCGAAACCCGGCAGCGAGCACCCCTCCACGTGCTGTATTGTTTTCCACGTCGCCGGGACAACCGGAGACAAGGTCGAGAAGCCGAACAGCAGAGCCCCCCAGGCCCCGCTGCCCGGCACCGAGACCACGGGACGTGGCGCAGCTTGGTAGCGCACTTGACTGGGGGTCAAGGGGTCGCAGGTTCAAATCCTGTCGTCCCGACGTGAGTCGGAAAGGCCGTTGGCCGGGAGAAATCCCAGGTCAGCGGCCTTTTGCATGACGCCGTATCAGATTCAACAAACAGTTGTTCGCATGCTGTTGGGGACCACTTGGGGACCAAGTGGCCCCAGAGCGGTCACATTCGGGGACCGGGGGGCCTCTCGACGGGCGTCTCCGGCTCGGGAATTGACTACCCACGGTGACCGATGCTGAATCGTGACCAACGATTCTCCGACTCCTGATGGCGCAATCTGGCCATGTTTTAGGGGAGTTGAACGACCCTCCTCGAATCTGCCAAGGCGTCAGCCGATTTCGTGACCTCCCGTCGGAGGCGCCCGGCGGTGCCTCCTGGACGCTTTCGCAGGTCGGGTCAGGGGTCTGGCTGGGGCCCCGGATCATCTGCGCGCAGTGACCATCGCCGATCCGGTGCGGGTTGGAGAATCGGCCGGCGACCACGACCACGACCACGACCGCGTGGCTGAGGTGGCTGCGCGGAGGTTCGGTCCTCACTTACCCAAGGCTCGGGATGACCCCCGAGGACCTGTTGCCCGCGCTGCACGTGGCCAGGGGTGGGGAGTGGTTCCCGGGGCAGGGAACACGATCGGCACGGTGGACAAGTACCGCGCGTTCTTCGGAGGCGACCCGGAGGGCCTCGTGATCCAGCTGCCAGGACAGCCGACGGGGGAGAACCGCGCCGCGGATCTCTCGGCCTAACCATCCTCGGCAGCCGGCGGCTCCTCACCCGGGCGCCACGCATCGCGGTCGCGGACGTGGTCGAACACCTCGACCTCGGCGGCGAGGACGTCGAAGTGGGGGAGCGGTGCCCACAGGCTCCGTTCTCCGATGACGTACAGACGGCGTTTGGCGCGGCTGGCGGCGACGTTGAGCAGGTGCGGGGTGCGGGCGGCCCAGTCGCGGGCGCCGGGCCGGCCGCCGCCGAGGACAAGGATGACGACGTCGGCCTCCTTGCCCTGGGCCCGGTGGACGGTGGCGCAGCGTTCGTCGAGGACTTCGAAGGTCCAGCCGGGGCGGTCGCCGCAGATTTTCTTGCACTCGGCGACGAGGGCGCGGAAGGGGGCGATGATCCGCAGCTGCTCGATTCCGATGCCGTGCTGGTCGAGGCGGTTGAGGACGAACATGAAGGCACGGCGGTCGCGCTCACCCCACGGGGCGTCGGGCGCGCGGGTGGGGTCGTCGGTGTTGAGCCAGCGGCTGGGCAGCAGGCCGTCGCGTTCCTCGTCGGGGAAGTGCTTGGGCGGGGTGCCGTAAACCATGAGACCGCCGTAGGCGACGTCGTTGCTGATGGTGAACATCGGTTCTTCGCAGCGGCGGTGGACGCGCAGGGGCGAGCCGACCCAGACGTGGTCGTCGTCGCCGTGAGGGGCGGGTAGGTAGGTGCCGTAGCGGTTGGTCTGGTCGGCGACGGCCTGGGCGGAGGTGGCCGAGGGAAGCCACTGCTCGTCGACGTTGTAAGCGCGCAGCAGTCGGCGCTGGAGGGTGGTGGGCATGGTGACGACGGGTTCGAGCTGGAGGGGGTCGCCGACGAGGACTGCGCGGCGGGCCCGCCACAGGGCGCCGATGGCGGCCTGCGGGGTGGCCTGGCCGGCTTCGTCGACGAGGACCCAGCCGATGGTGCCCTGCCCGAGGCGGGCGAACATGCTGCCCACGGAGGAGAAGGTGGTGGAGACGACCGGGACGAGGAGGAAGAGGGTCTGCCAGGCGCGTTCGACCTCCTCGTCGGGGATCGGCCCGTTGGTGTTCGTCATCAGCTCCATGAGGACCTGCAGGTTGCCGTGAACCTTCTTGGCGGCCCCGGAGACGAGGGCGCGGTGCAGGTCGAGGGCGCGCAGGAATAGGTCGCTGCGGGCGGTCGACCAGGCCTCGTCGGACCACGGCGAGCCGAGTTCCTGGTCGCGCTCATCGAGGTGGAGCCAGCCGAGCGGCAGCGAGGGAAGCGTCCTGGTGGCCTCCCGTAGCCGGCGGTGGCGGGCGTCGAGATCGGCGACGGCGGCGTCCAACTCGCGCCGCGCCGCCGTGGCGGCGGTGCGGGCACCCGAGAGATCGCCAGCCGCCGCGTTCTCCCGATCGAGAGCGGCCTGCACTCCGGCCCGGGCGGTCGCGAGCGCGCTGGCCGTTTCGGTGACAGCGGCGTCGGCGTCGGTGTGGAGGTCGACGGCCAGGGCCTCGGCGCGGACGGCGTCGGCAACCTGCTCCACGGCATCGTCGAGGGCGCGCCGCTGCTGGACGAGCAGGTGCAGGATCTCGGCCTGGGTGCGTTCGCGATGCTGCTCGGCGGCCTGCCGGTCGGCGGTGCTCTGCAGCAGCCGGCGCAGACCGCCGCGCAGACCGCGATCGACGGCCGGCGGCGCGTCGTGGCGGACGGTCAGCGCGTCCACGTACTCGCGGTGGTGCGCGGCCCGCTCCCGTGCGCCGGACAGCTGCGCGCGGGCGGCCGCCAGCTCCTGACGTGCTCTGGGCACACGCTCGCCGGCCGTACGGTGAAAGGCCTCGGCCGCCACTGAGGCGCCGTGGGCGTCGGCGACGGCAGCGTTGGCCGCCTCCAGGCGGGCCACGCACGCGACCACCCGCTCGTCAGCCTGCTCCACCGCGGCCTCTAGATCCGCGATCCGCCACCCGGCCTGCGGGGACTCGACGGCCTCGAGCGCGACGGCCAGCCGGACGCGGTGCGCGCGCAGGCGCTCGACCTCGGCTTCGGCCGCGCGGAACGCGGCGACGGCCTCGTGCCACGACGGTACGGGCTGAGCCGGGGCCGGTGTTGGGACGGTGCCGGCATGGTGACGCCCGCGGGGAGGGGTGTTCGGCGGGGTCCAGTCGCTGAGGATCGCCTTCATGCCGCGCAACGGTGGCAGCCCGGCGGCGGTGCGGGCGTCGTCCTCCTCCTTTGGGAGGCGGCCCCACCAGAACCGCTCGCTGAACTCCTTGCGGTTGGTCTTGTTGCCGAGCACGGCCGCGACCAGGCCCCACGCTGGCGCGCCACCGAGGAGCGCGGAGGCGAGCTCGGAGAAGTGGTCCGGGCCGCCCCGCCAGTGCTCGCCGAGCGCGTCCAGGCCCGGCAGTTCGGCGGTGATGTTCTCCACGGCGCCGTTGTTGGAGGAGGTGGCCACGATCTCGAACCCGGTCAACCGCGGGTCGAGCCGGGCGACATATCGCCGATGCTTGCCTTGCCGGTCCAGCCCCTGCCACGCGCGGCCGGTGAACGCCTGCCCAGGCCGGTCGAACGTGGCCATGACCGCCGCTCGCTCGACCACCAGGGCGGCCACCAGGTCGCGCAGCATCGTGGTCTTGCCCGTGCCCGGCGGGCCGTTCACCGAGAACATCCCGCCCTCGCTGCCGTCGCGGGCGGCGAGCATGCGGTCGACAGCGAACTGCTGGCTCAACGCGAGCGGGAACTTTGCCGACGAGGGCCACCGCCCGGCGGGCACCAGAGCAGGGGCCACCCCGGCCAGGACCACCTCGCGCTTCTGCCGGACATCGGTGCGTGCGCCGATGTCCGCCGAGTCCCGCTCGGTCAGGTAGGCGTCCAGCACGGGCCCGAGCCCCTTCCGGGCCTCAGCGCGCACCCGGGCCAGATCCGGCGGAAGAAGGCTGTTCAGGAACGGCGCTGCGGCGGCGACCTTCGTCCGCGGATCACGAGGACGGTGCACCAACCGGCTGCGCACGCGGATCACCCGTGGCTGCAGACGCGCCTCCACCCCGCACAGATCCGCGATCTGCGCGGTCAATGCCACCAGGTCGGCAAGGCTCACCGCTCGAGGACCGTCACCCTCCCATCGCGGAGCCTCCGCCGGTGCCGCAGGCTCCGCGATGGGAAGGTGTGCGGTGTCGGCCTGGCCGCCGTCCTCCGTGTGCACCGGGGTGGGACGGCGGGCAGCCGCCCAGTCGGCGGCGCGCCGCATGAGCGGCTCCGCGGCGCCCTGCAGCGCGGCGCCAGCGACCTCGCCGAACAGCGCCCCGACCGCGCCCACGGCCGCACCGCCCAGGATCTCGGCCAGCAGCTGCTGCCACCCGGGCGCCCTCGGCGTTGCCGCAGGATCCGCCGGCACGGACAGGTGCGGCGGCTGATCGGGCACCGGTCCGGGGCCCGGACTGTAGGGGATGGTGGTCGCGGTCAGCTCGTCGATCGCGGTGCCGAAGGCCTCGTTCAGCTCCTCGAAGCCGTCCAGCCACCCCGTGGCGGTGGGCCCGGGATCGAACAGCCGGCCCGTGGCCCACGCGCACGCGGAGATGACCGACGTGTCCTCGATCGGCCGACCCTCGTCGTCCAGGACTAGCGCGAACATTGCGCTCTGCCCCGAGAGCACCAGCTCCGACTGCGGGACCCCGGGATCGGGATCGGTCCCCTCGGGCAGCACCGCGATCATCGCCTGGCGTAGCATCTCCAGGTCGAAGACCCCGCCGTAGACCTCGTGGCGCCACATCTTCCCGTACGGGGCCCGGCGCTTCGCGGTGGTCGGGTGGTCCGGATCCCATGGCAGCATCGGAAGCGCTCGGCCCGGTTGCGGGGTCACATCGAGGACGTAGTCATCCGCGGGCCCGAAGCGCGTGGTTTGGCGTCGGCGCGGCAGCGACGGGATGCCCGGGGGGCTGAACAGCTCGATCGCTCGCCAGCACTCCAGCAGTGCCTCCCGGCGCCGGTCCCGCGCCTGTCCGCTCCGCACCCACTGCCCCCGTGTCGAACGCGCGGCGTGCGGCCGCTTCGTGTGCCGATCAGCTGCCCGCAGAATCTACCGGACCAAGGCCGCCCTGCCGAGTGCCCAGGTCACCGCCCTACCGGCGCCTCCGCTACCGCCGGGAGCCGTCGGGGTGAGCGAATGCGGTGTAGAGGACCTGTGGGGCGCCGTGCTCCGTCAGTCGGCCGGCCTCGATGAACCCGAGCGACTCCAGTAGCCGGCGCGTTCTCTGGGGGGTTGTGACCTTCCCCTCGTAGCGTAGAGACCGTGGCTGCAGGGGAAGTTGGGAGTCATGGCGGACAAGAGGCGGAAGTTCGACGCGGAGTTCCGTGAGGGGGCTGTGCGGATCGTCGCCGAGACCGGCAAGACGCTGGCCGAGGTGGCGAGGGATCTGGGGATCAACGAGACGACGCTGGCGACCTGGGTCTCGCGGGCCCGGCAAGCCGGCGGCCGCGGGGCCGGGGAGGGCGAGGAACTGGCGCGACTGCGCCGGGAGAACGCTCAACTGAAGCGGGACAACAAAGAGTTGGCGATGGAGCGTGATGTTCTCAAACGCTGCATGGTCCTGTGGGTGAAGTAGCTGTGGCGGACCCGGCGGAGCTGGTCGGGGTGATCAGCGACCAGAGGACCGAGTACGGAATCCCGCACACCGTCACCTGCCGGGCGCTCGGCGTGTCCCAGGCGTGGTTCTACAAGTGGCGGCGGCGTCCGGCCGCGCCGACGAACCGGGAGGTGCGACGGGCGAGACTGGAGGAGAGGATCACGTACTTCTTCCACCGTTCGGGCGACACCTACGGCTCGCCGCGGATCACGCTGGACCTGTGGGCCGAGGGCTGGCACGTGTCGGTGAACACCGTCGCCGAGATCATGGCCGCGCTGGGGCTGCAGGGCCGCAAGCCGCTGCGCCGGCGCCGCTCGCTGACCCGACAGGGCAAGCGCAGAGCCGCTCCTGACCTGGTGCGGCGCATCTTCGACGCGGTCGCACCCAACGTGTTGTGGGTCGGCGATATGACCGAGATCGAGACCGGCGAGGGCAAGCTCTACCTCGCCACCGTCATCGATCTCTTCTCACGCCGTCTGCTCGGCTACGCGATGGGCGCCCGCCACGACGCCGCCCTGGTGGCGGCGTCGTTGCAGATGGCCGCCGCGACGCGCGGCGGGGCAGTGGACGGCGTGATCTTCCACGGCGATCGCGGCAGCGAGTACACCAGCGAGGCGTACAACAACCTGTGCGACCGGCTGGGCGTGGTGCAGTCCATGGGGCGTGTGGGGTCCGCACTGGACAACGCCGCCGCTGAGTCGTTCAACTCGCTGATCAAGGTCGAGTACATCCACCGGCACCACTTCGCCACCAGGGCCGAGGCCCGACTGAAGATCGCAACCTGGATCACCGACTTCTACAACACACGCCGCAGGCACAGCGCGGCGAGTGGACTACCCCCGACGGAGTTCGAACGGATCATCAGCGAGGCACGAGCCAGCCGCCTACACGAGCGCCCGGCTGCATAGGAAGGTCTCTACGAAACCAGGGGATTGACACTTCCACTCGGATCACGGCTTGTGGGTGTTCACGAGTGCCGGTGTGTGGGCCTGGGGGCGAGCTGGTCGGCGGTGGTGTAACCGAGTGTGAGGCCACCCGCGATGGCCAGGCCGATGGCCGCGGCTTGGCCGATGGTCAGCAGGCCGGGGGCGAGTTGACCGTGGCTGAGGCAGAGCATGCCCTGGTAGATGGTGTAACCGGGGGCGAGCGGTGCGATGCCCGCGACGGTGAGCAGCAGTGCCGGGGTATCGGTGCGGTGTGCGAGGGCCTGGGTGCCGAGGCCGACGAGGGTGGCCGCGACCGCCGCGGCCAGTGGCGGCGGGAAGCGGCACTCCTGCCAGAGCACCAGGTAGACGGTCCAGGCCAGGGCACCGGCCAGGCCGGCGGTGAGCAGGTTCCACCGGGTCGCCTGGAGGCAGAAGGCCAGGCAGACGCAGACCATCATCGCGGCCGGGATCTCCAGGAGGAGCGCGGCCCAGCCGTGCAGGGCGAAGTCGCCCGGCTGGACCTGTGGGGCCCGCAGCCCGGAGCGCACCGCCGTGTAGAGGACCGCTCCCACTCCAGCGACGATCGCGGCGACGGTCATCGCCACTTCCAGGGCGCGTGCCGCGGCGGTGACCAGATAGCCGGCTATGGCGTCCTGCACTCCGCTGACGAAAGCCAGACCCGGCAGCAGCATCGCGATTCCGCCCGCGACGACGAGCGGTGCCTGGGTGGTCGCGTCGGTGAGGAAGAGCGCCGTCGCGGTGGCGGTGGCCACGGCTCCCCCCAGGACCACCTGATGGAAGCCGGGTATGCCGCGGTGCGAGAGGTGCTGGTTGGCGCGATCGATGAAGGCGGCCACTACGGCGGCGGCGGCGAACGCCGTCGGCCCACCGCCCAGCATCACGGTGAAGAAGCCGCCCAGGGCCGCCCAGGCCAAGGTGACCTGCCAGGCGGGGTGGGCCGGTCGGGCAGCCTCGATCTGCGCCAGGCGGGACCGCGCGCCGTGGACGTCCAGGGCGCCCCGCCCGACCAGTTCGACGAGGTGGTGGACGGCATCGATGCGCGAGTAGTCAAGGGCAGCGGTGCGCACAACCCGGATCTCGGTCAGGGGTAGCGCTCGCGGCCCGCTGCGGTAGGACAGCGTGAGGGAGCCGGCGGTGACGTCCGCCGCGCAGCCGTGCAGTCCCAGGGCTGCCGCCATCGCGGTCGTCGTCGCCACGACGTCGGCCGCCGGCGCGCCGCCGGCCAGCAGCAGTTCGCCGGTGCGCAGGGCGAGTAGCAGAAGTTCGCCGGCGTCCTCGTGTGCCGGGGTGGTACGGCGGGCGAACCCGCGGACGGTCAGGGGCTCGTGCATGGTGGTCATCGGATCGTGTTCTCGTCGAGCAGCCGCTGGAGCAGCTGGAATACGTTTTCGGCGCTCTGCCGGTCCCTGGTCACAAATCGACCCACTGGTTCAGCGAGCTCACGGGAGGCCTTACGAGCAGTTCCGGCAAAAGGTTCAACGTGATGTGCCTCTCGGCGAACGATCACGCGCGGATTTTCCCGGTGCTCGATTGCCTCACGCCTCCGTTCGCAACATTGCCGCCACGGCGAGTTCGGCGCGCGAGGACTTGCCGAGTTTGGCCATCACACGCGACACGTGGGTCTGCGCTGTCCGGCGGGAAACGTACAGTCGCTCGGCTATTTGTGGATTCGAACAGCCTTCGGCGACCATCGACAGGACGAGTCGCTCCGTCGTTGTCAGAGCGTCCCAACCGGTCGCCGCCTTGGTCGGCGCTCTTCGACTTTCGAGCTTGAGCCCTTCGAGCGAAAGACGGTCCTCCGCCCTGCGGGCGTCCCAGTCGGCACCGAGCGTGAGATATGTCCGCACGGCTTGGGACAGGAGGGTGCCGGCTTGGCTCAGATGGCCCGCACGGGCTCGAAGCACAGCTTCGTTCTCCTGAGCAAACGCCACGAACAGCGGGCGCCCCGCGGTTTGATAGGCGTCGGCGGACTCAGCCAGCAGCGAATGGTCCGATTCGGCGAGCCCTCGGCAAAGAGCCGCGGTCCCGCGCTTGTTCGGGCTGGGCTGGAAGGCGGCGATCTCGCGCGTGGACGCTCCCAGCGCCGCGAGGCGGTCCGCGCGTCCCAAGCAGAAGGCCAGGCGCGCGGCGTCCGGGAAGAGCTGGTCGAGCATGGCCACGTTCGTGAGCCGGTCCGATTCCCAGAGGAACGACTCCAGCAGCCGGAAGGCGCCCTCCGAGTCACCGCCCGCATCCAGCGCCATGGCGCGTGCCCACCAGTGGAGGTACTCCATGTACGAGTACGCCCGCAGGTCCGGCGGCGCGGTCCTGACGAATTCCGTGTGCTCCGTCCGTTGACCCCTGCGGATGTTGATCATCGCCGCCCACGCCCGAAGGTCGGGCCCGACATCGAGGGGATCCCGTGCATCCAGACCGGTCTGGACCGCAGTCAGCGCATCGTCCCAGTTCCCGCGCAGGAACTCGAGACTGGCGATGGCCGACTGATGCCAGGTGAGGAAGGCGCCACCGGCCCTTTCGCTCTGGCGCACACCTTCACGGAAGTCCTCGTACGCCTCGGCCACCCGGTCGAGGTCGGCCAAGCAGTATCCGCGTGCCAGGTGCGGGGCGATCTGGACATCGGGCTGAATTTCACGGCCGCCCAGCGCGACGAACGCCTCGTCGATGAGGGCGAGGGCCTCTTCGACGCGCCTGGTGACCAGGAGGACGGCCGCGTGCGTGGTGAGGCCGTACGCGGTCGTGTAGGCGTCACCGCTCTGCCGTCCGCCGCTCACCGCGAGGTCGGCAGCGCGCTCGGCCTCGTCCAGCCGCACCACGAGCTGGAGCGCCTGTGCCTCA
The DNA here is from genome assembly GCF_040302625.1 of Kitasatospora sp. NPDC097643. Classification (NCBI taxonomy): domain Bacteria; kingdom Bacillati; phylum Actinomycetota; class Actinomycetes; order Kitasatosporales; family Streptomycetaceae; genus Kitasatospora; species Kitasatospora sp. NPDC097643. Next base: position 57,088 of record NZ_JBEOSA010000022.1, read on the forward strand.
AGTGCGTGGAACCGGGCGGCCTGCGCCTGCGGAATGCCCGCGAGGCTCGCTGCCTTGCGTGCGACTGACACGGCTTCCGGCACCCGCCCCTGCTGTAGCACCGCCTGGGCGAGCCACCATCGCACCACTCCCTCCTGTTCGACGGCCAGCGGCCGGGTGAGGAGTAGTTGAGCGGCCCGCTCTGCCTCGGGAAGTCGTCCGGCCCACAGCAGGGCGCGGACGAGCTCGAAGTCCAGTTCGTCCGACGGCGAGCAGTCCTGTGCACGGTGCAACAGCTCAACAGCGAGTCGCGGCGCGCGGACCACAAGCGAATCCAGCGCGCCGCGCAGCCACTCCACGTCCCTCTCGCTGAGCTGCGACGCTTCCAGGAGGTGCTCGGCGACACGCTCGACGGGAGCGTTCATCGCAGCCAGTGCGACACCGATCTGCTGGTGCAGAGCCGTACGGACGGCTTGTGAGTAGCTCTGCACGACAGCTCGGCGGATCAGGTCGTGCCGGAACGCCAGCAGACCGCCGCGTTCCTCCAACACGCCCGCCGTGATCGCCTCCGCCACCGGTGCCAGCAACTCGGTCACCGGGCGCTGGAGGACAGCGGTCATCTCTGCCGCGCTGAAGGCGCGGCCGAGCAGTGCAACGATTCTCAGCATCTCGCGGGTGCCGGCGCTGAGGGACCCGAGCCGCTGGAAGATGGCCGCGTTGAGCGAGCCCGGCACCAATGAGTCCCCGCCGTCGACCTCCTCGATCGGACCCCCGGCATCGAGGCGGTCGGTACCGGACAGTGCCGAGATCAGCTCGATCACGTAGAGCGGATTGCCTGCCGCGCCCGCCACCAGGTCCCGGAGACGGTCCCCCGGGCAAGCGCCCGTGAGCTCCGCGACCAGCTCGGCAACCTTGTCCTCGTCCAGGGGCCCGAGCGTGACGGTCGGAACCTTCTGCTCCTCCAGGCTCACCAGGAGCCGACTGCCTGGACTGGGTTCCGGAACCGGACGACTGGTCAGCAGCACGAGAAGCGGCAGCTGATCCAGCGCCCTGACGAGGCGGTGGATGACGGCCAGACTCGCCGTGTCCGCCCAGTGCACGTCGTCCACCAACAGCGCGACCGGCCCCGCCGAGCACCAGTCGTCCAGCGAAGAGAGGATGGCCTCGGCAATCAAGAACTCCTGGCCGGCGGCTCCGGCCAGCGCGCCTGCCCGCTCGTCACCTCGCAGCAGACTCCGGATCCGTGCAAGACCCGGACGCTCCGCTGTGTCCGTACCGAGGCAATCACTCAGCGCGGCGAACGGCAGCCAGTGATCCATCTCACTGGCCTGCCCTCGCAGCACGGAGATCCCGGCCCTGCGGCAGAAGGCCTCGGCCACGTCGAGCATGGCGGACTTCCCGATCCCGGGCTCACCCCGGAGCACCATCGCCCGGCCCTGCCCTGCCGCCACCTGTTGAACCAGCAGATCCAGCCGGGCCTGCTCGTCGTCACGGCCACGCAGAGTAGTCGCCATCAAGTCTCCGTTGTCTTCCTGCCATCCGACCATCACGGAGCTCGCCATGAGCCGCCCCGGCAGGCGATCCCTGCAGCGGCCCGAATACGGCACCCGGTCGGCGTCCAGTCACCGGGACGACAAATCGGGTCAGAACGCGTCATGGTACTCCTCCCGTCCGTCGCCGACACCATGCACCCCCGCTACAGCCGGTGAGGTACCTTCTCGGGATGGGAATCAGCAGGTCGGCAGCAACTCTGGTCGGCCGGGCGGCCGAGTCAGCTCAGCTCGGTGCGGTGCTGTCAACAGCCCTGACTGGTTCCGGCCGAGCAGTGGTGGTGTGCGGGGAGGCCGGGATCGGGAAGTCCGCGCTTCTGACAGCATGCGCTGATCAAGCCGAGCGGGCGGGTTTCACGGTGCTCCGGGGCTCGGCAAGTGAAATTGAGCAGCAGTTCCCGCTGTGGCCGTTCCTGGAACTGCTCCGGACCGGCAACTCATCCGTCGGCCGGTTGCGCCAGGAGTACCGAGCGGCCGTCGCAGCGCTGCGCCAGCACAGCGCCGGCGCGATGGCGGATCCGGTACCGGCCGTGGCAGAACGGCTGTTCCAGGCAGTGGAGCGCCAATGCGCCGACGGTCCGGTGCTCCTGGTCCTGGACGACCTCCAGTGGGCGGACGAGATGTCAGCGGCGCTCTGGACACGACTGGCGCGCCAAGCGAAGCAGTTGCCGCTGGTCATGGCAGCGGCTGTGCGCTCCGGTGCGGGCGAGGGTGAGGTGAGCGCCGTCCTTCGCGGACTGGAGCGCGGCAGCGGCCTGACCATCCGTCTTGGTCCGCTGTCCGACCAAGCGGTGATGGCGCTCGCCGACAACCAGCTGACCGGTCCTGCTGCCCCGTCCCTGCTGCGGGAGCTGAGCCGGGCTGGTGGCAATCCCCTTCACCTCACCGAGTTGCTGGCGCTGCTCCGTGAGAACGGCGCTCTGGCAACGGGCCCGCACGGGCTTGAGGTCGGCCCGGGGCGCCATGACCTGTCACTGGGAGCGACGATCACCGATCGCATCCAGCACCTCTCCGCAGAGCTTCGCGAGATACTCGGAGTCGCGGCCGTGCTGGGGCCCGAGTTCCAGCTCGCGGACCTTTCGATCGTGTCAGGCCGGCCGCTGATCGCTCTTCTGCCCATCGTGGACGAAGCCCTGGCTGCGGCAGTGCTCGTTCCGACGAGCGAGCGCCTGAGCTTTCGGCACCATCTGATCTGGCAGGCATTCGCAGACGGCATCCCAGCCGCGCTACGCGGGGTTCTGCACAGGCAGGTGGCCGAGGCGCTGGCCCGGACCGGCGCGCCACTTGAGCAGGTGGCGTCGCAACTGCTCCAAGCCGACGATGCGGGCAGCGATGCGTGGGCGGTCGGTTGGACAGCAGACCACGCCCGGGAGCTGGTCGATCGTTCGCCCACGGTCGCAGTGGGGTTGCTGGCGCGTGCCGTCGCCGTGAGATCGCCGGCGGTGGACCTCACGGCCCTGCAACTGCGCACGGTCGAGGCGCTCATCGCATCGGCCAGGTCCGAAGAGGCTGAGGCGCTCGCGCGAGGGGTTCTGACCGAGGGCTCCATCGAGCCTGACGACGCAGCCGAAGCGTCGTGGCTGCTCGCTCGTGCACTCCACTCGCAGGCCCTGAGCAGTGGCGGGTTGCATGACGCGGCCGAAGTCGTCACCGCCGCTACCAGGATCGATGGCATGAGCGAGCGCTGCTCGGCTCGACTGCTCGCCGAGAGCGCTTTCCATCTGTTCTGGTCGGACCGGCCCGTCGAGGCGATCGAAGCAGCCGCTCAGGCTGTGATCAGCGGCGAACGCTCCGGGGAGAGCTTCGCCCTGGCCTACGCACGCTGGATGCAGGTGGTGATGGCTCGGGTCCACGACGGCAACCTTGCTGCTGCACTGGAGCTCAGCACACGGGGACTGGCGCTTTGCGTAGACGGTACCCATCCACGGATCGAGCGGTTGATCCGGACCCAACGGGTCGTGATCACGGGCGCCCTGGACCGGCTCGTTGAAGCCGAACAGGAAATCGCGGAGATCCGTCGGGTCGGCGACCGGCTGGCGGCCCCGGACCCGGGGGCGACCGCAGCCATCGCCGCCCACCGCTTCAGGACGGGGCAGTGGGATGACGCACTCTTCGAGCTCGATCGCCTGAATGAGAACGTGCACGAACATGCGGCTGTCCTGTCGCGCGGTCTGACCGCGCTGGTGGCTGCCCATCGCGACGACAGAGCAACCTGCGAGGCGCAGTTGCACCTGATGCGCGATCACCGTCCGGAAGCCCCGGCCGGCCATGCGGCCGCACAGTGGTTGCTGATGGCACGCTCCGTCGCCGCCGAACGATCCGGGCTCGCGGGACAGGCGCTCGCGGCGCTGCGTCCCGTCCTCGACCCGAAGATCGCGGCCGTCCTGGAGGACCCCTGCGACTGGCTTCCGATCATTGTGCGGCTGGCCCTGGCAACCGGTGATCGCGCTACGGCCGAAGCTGCCGCGGCGGTCCGGCCGCCAGGCCCGACCGAGCCGAGCACCGCTTACCGGCACCACACGGCCCTGCACTGCGCCGGCCTTCTGGCAGGTGACTCTGCCGCACTCGTCGCCGCCGCGGACTACTACGCGTCGAGCTCCCGCCCGCTGCGGCAGGCCAACGCGCTGGAGGATGCGGCGGAGCTGCTGGCCTCCCAAGGATCGCCGATCGAAGCCAAGCGCCGGCTGGAGGATGCCGTGGCCGCGTACACGGCTCTTGGTGCGCTCTGGGACGTCCGGCGTGCCCGAGCAAGGCTGCGCGCCCGTGGGATTCGGCAAGGGGCCCGTGGCCCCCGGGTGAGGGCAACCTCCGGCTGGGCCAGCCTGACATCGACCGAGCTGCGGGTCGCCCACCTGGTCGCGGTCGGCCGATCCAATCCGGAGATTGCCGCCGAACTGCTGCTTTCCGCCCGCACCGTCCAGAGCCATGTCTCGCACATCCTGGCCAAGCTCTCGTTCAGATCAAGGGTGGAGATCGCCGGCGAGGCCGCGAGGCGAGGGCTCACCGAAGGGGGCGGATGACTCGGAGCCTCCGAGCGCGGGTGAGTCGTCCCTGGTGCCGAGTCAGCTGGATGGTGCGGATGAGCCGGATATCGGCTCACGAATCCGTGCTATCGGGGTGTGGCTGCAAGCATGCCTCGGCAATGGCGAAGTGACGGAGGGCCTCGAAGCCTTCAGGCAGGTCGAGGTGGCCTTCGGCAACAGCGCTCGGACGTTCGGCGACGAGGCGACGTGCGTGGGCGAGGTAGCCCGCCAGGGACTTCTCGCCGTGGCGGACCGGTCTGTCGGCGCGGTGCCAGTCGGGGCCGTCGAGGGTGTAGAAGCGGAAGTCGGCGAGGCTCAACGGGGCTTCCACCGGGCCGCCCTGGTGGCGCCAGAGGCCGGCGCTCGGAGTGAAGCGGTAGTCGGGAAGCAGGCGATGACCGTCCGTGGCTATGAAATCGACCGCGTCGATGATGAAGTCCCGGACCGTGTCGGAGATGAAGTACGGAAAGCTGACCCGCGTCCAGCCGGGCTTGATGCCTTCGTGGCCGTGTGTGACGATCTCGTCGCGCAGTGCCGCCGAATGGTCGTCGTCGATCCTCAGCAGACGGTGCCCGTACGGGCCGGCGCAGGAGCAGCCGCCGCGGGCCTGGATGCCGAACAGGTCGTTGAGCAGTGCGACCACGAAGTTGTGGTGGAGATAGCGGTCGCCGTGTCGGATCAGGAACGAGACGACCGGCAGGCGTGGCACGTGGGTGGCGCCGAGGATGACGATGTTCGGGTTGCTCTGCCAGCGGGCCAGGACCGCGTTCCAGGATCGCTCCTCCCTGGCGTGGATCAGCTCGGTACCGACCATCTCCTTGACCCCGAAGGCGAGGCCGGCGCGGATCGACTCGACGATGGCCGGCGTGCCGCCTTCTTCCCGGGCGACCACGTCGTCGAGGTAGTACTGATGTTGAGGGTCCACGAAGGCCACGGTGCCGCCGCCCGGCATGGTGGGTACCCGGTTGCGGACGAGGCTCCGCCGAACGATGAGCACTCCCGGAGACTGCGGGCCTCCGACGAACTTGTGGGGCGACAGGAAGACGGCGTCCTTGTGATCGATGCGGCCCGGTGCCGACTCGGTGACACGGATCGGCACGTACGGCCCCGCCGTGGCGAAGTCCCAGAAGGACAGGGCTCCGTGAGCGTGCAACAGGGAGGCGATGCGGTCGGTGTCGGTGAGGATGCCGGTCACATTGGAGGCTGCCGAGAAGCTGCCGATGCGTAGTGGCCGGTCCGCGTAGCGGCCGAGTTGGGTGCGCAGATCGTCCTCGTCGATCTGACCGTTCGCATCCATCTTGATGACCACGACATCGGCGATCGATTCCCGCCAGGGCAGTTCGTTCGAGTGATGTTCGTAGGGACCGACGAAGACGACCGGCCGCTGATGCGCTGCGATGGCGTGCGCCGGACCGTGCTGTTCGGCCAGCCCGACCGGGCTCTGCAGCTCCAGAAGGCCGACGAGCTTGTTCACGGCGGCTGTGGTCCCCGAACCGCAGAAGAGCACGACGTGATCGTCGGTGCCGCCGACCGCGCGGTGGATGAGCTGGCGAGCTTCCTCGCGCAGGCTGGATGTCTGCAGCCCGGTGGCGGAGCTCTCCGTATGGGTGTTGGCGTACTGGGGGAGGACCGTCGCGCGGAGCCAGTCCTCGATGAAGTCCAGCGAACGCCCGGAGGCCGTGTAGTCGGCGTAGGTGATGCGCCGCGGCCCGTAGGGGCCCGGCAGCACGTCGCCGTCACCGATGAGGCCGCGGCGGATCCGGGCCAGCCGCGCCGTGGCAGCGCGCGACGGTGCCGCTGCGTCCGACCGGTCGGCAGCCGCGCGTCGGGTCGTCTTGCTCCCGCCCGAGACGTCCTGACGCAGGCCCGGCTTGTTTCGGCGGGACCGGCCGATTAGCCCGAACGGGTTCCTGAAGGCCGTGATGACGGTGCTCTTTTCCACGCAAAGCCTTACGACGGTGTTCGGCTGAAGGTTCAACGTGACGCTGGTCACGGGCGCCGCGCACGGCGTGGTTCCCCGCGCTCGTGAGGCCTCCTGGCCGACACGGCTCTGCGGGGCGGCCCCGGGGGCGATCTCGACCCGCGACCGGAGGGAGAGCTTGGCGAGGATGTGGGAGACATGCGTCTGGACCGTCCGGGTGGGGAGCATCACCTCGGCGGCGATCTCCGGATTGGAGCCGCAGTCGGCGATCCCCTGGGCGACGCGCAGCTCCGTCGGTGTCAGGCCCTGCCAGCCGGAGGCGGCCCGCAGCCGGGCCTGCGCGCGCCGGAGCCCCCTAGATGGCGCCGGGTCCGGTCTAGACGGCCGCCGCCTCGGAGATGGCCGACTTCCAGCCGTCCCCGAGCGAGCTCGGCACCGCCGCGCTCTGCCGGGGGCGGGCCGACGCGGACGGTTCGTTGCTCGCTGAATCCGCCACGGCGTATGACACGGCGGGGCGCCCGCTGCTCGCGGCATTCGCCCGCGAGAACGAAGCGGTGCTGGCGGGTGGGGCCTGCCGTGGCGGCGACGTCGCGACAGCCCCGGTGAGCAGCACGGTGCGCGCCGATCCGTCCCTTTCGGGGGACGGATCGGCGCGCACCGTGCAAGGCCGGCGGGATCGTCTTCCTGTCCCGCTGCCGGTCCCGCCGGGTATCGGCTGTGGACCTGATCCGCGTCAGTCGTGGGAGAACCGGAGGGTCGGCAGGATCCTGCCGAGCCAGGCTGGGGTCCACCATGCGGCACGGCCGGTCAGCCGGAGCAGGACGGGCAGCAGGACCAGCCGGACGAGGGCGGCGTCGAGCAGGACGGCCAGGCCCAGGACGATGCCCATTTCCTTCGGGGGCAGCGGGCCGGAGAGGGCGAAGGTGAAGAACACGGCGACCATGACGGCGGCGGCCGCGAAGACGACCCGGCCCGAGTGGGTCAGCGAGGCGACCATGGCCGTGCGGGGGTCGCCGCTGCGCTCGTAGTGTTCCTTGGCCGAGGCGAGGAGGAAGACGGTGTAGTCCATCGCGATCGCGAAGATCATGGCGAAGAAGAAGACCGGTGCCCACCCGTCGAGGAAGCCCTGCGGGGTGAAGCCGATCAGTCCTGCCCCGTGCCCGTCCTGGAAGACGAGACGGGCGGCGCCGAAGGCGGCCGCGGTGGCGAGCAGGTTGGTGACGGTGCCGATCAGCGCGATCAGTGGCGCTTGCAGGGCGAGCAGGAGCAGGACGAATCCGAGCGTCAGGATGACTCCGACGACCAGGGGGGTCTTGGCGTTCAGGACGTCCTGCAGGTCGAGGTTCTCGACCGCGGCGCCGCCGACCAGCGTCTGCTGGGGCAGGTGCCCGCGCAGGTCGGCGACGGTCGTCCTCAGGGTGGGGTCCGCGGGGTTGGCGGCCGGGACGGCCTGGATGAGCGCGAGGTCGGTACGGTCGGCCGCGTTCGTCGCCGGCATCACGGCCGCGATTCCCGGGTTGCTCCTGAGGACCGCGGCGGCGGTCTCGGCCTGGGAGATCGGCGTCACGATCTGGAGGGCGCCGGGAGCACCGGGGCCGAACGCCTTCTGAACCGCGACGTAGCCCGTCCGCGCGGAGGAGTCCGCAGGGATGACGGTGACGGACGGCATGGCGGTCCGCAGCCCGATCACCGGCAGGGCGAGTGCCAGCAGGGCGATCAGGGCGGGGACGCCGTACCGCAGGGGGTGTGCCCACAGACGTTCGGCCCAGCGGGAGAAGCGGGGCGAGCCTGCGGGGTCCGCGGGACGGGTGAACGGCAGGGGCGCGGCGTTGACCCGGAGGCCGAGGCTTCCGAGGACCGCCGGCAACAGCGTCAGGGTCGCGGCCAGGACGAACGCGACCGCGATCATGATGCCCAGCGCCATGGACCGGAACGCGGGTGACGGGACGAGCAGAACCGCGGAAAGGCTGACCAGGACGGTGGCGCCGGACAGTGCGACGGCCTTGCCGGCGGTGTCCATGGTCTCGCCGACGGCGTGCCGGGCGGCGCCGTGTCGGGCGAGCGCCCCACGGAACCGCACGACGATGAACAGGGCGTAGTCGATGCCCAGGGCGAGGGCGAACATCATCGCGAAGTTCATCGCCCAGATGGACGTCGGTGTCAGATGGTTGAGCAGCACCAGCGCACCCGCGGAGGCCGCCAGTCCCGCCATGGTCAGCAGCAGCGGGAGCCCGGCGGCGACCAGCGAGCCGAAAGCCAGCACCAGGATCGCGAGGGTCACCGGCCACGACAACATCTCCGACTGCATCATCGCGTCGTGGTTGGCGGCGTTGAAGTCGCTCCACAGGACGGAGGCACCCGTGGCGCTCACCTGGACACCACCTCCGGACAGCGCCCTGAGCGGACCCTTGAGGTCGTCAGCCGCACGGACCATGGCGTTGGTGTCTGCCTTCGCACCGGCCAACACGACCGCGGTACGCCCGTCGGGGCTGATCGTGGCGCCGGGTTGGGGCGACACCACCTCGCCGATGCGCGGGTCGGTCTTCAGAAGCGCTGTCGCCCGATCGACGACCTGCTGAACGGCGGGGTCGGTCACCGGCCGGTCAGCGGCGATGACGATCTGAAGGGCCGAGGAGGCATTGCCGTCGAAGTGCTGCTGAGCGAGCTCGCGGACGCGGACCGACTCCGAGCCGTTGGCCTGCCAGCCCGCGCCGGCCAGTGCGGAGGTCACCTGCGGGGCGAAGGCGCCGAGCCCGGCGACCACGACGAGCCAGAGTACGGCGACCAGCCGCAGGCGGTCGGCAGCCCAGAGACCGAGACGGCCCAGGAGGCCTGATGGTCCGCCCCGCTCGGGATGAAGGCGCTCACGCCCGCCCTCCGTCGGGCGGGGAGGGTGGCGCACCGGGTCGTGGTTCGGGGCGTGCGGGTGGTCGGTCGTGGTCATGCGGGGCCTCCGTGGGGGCAGCCGAAAGCGGGTGTGGGCAGGCGTGGTTCTCGTCGTGGTGGTGCGCGTCCCCGATGTCCGCCGGACGGTCGCACGCATCGCGTCGGGTCGGCTATGCGACCGACCGGTGCTCTCGCAGGGTCGTCCGAAGCGAGCGGAGCGCGTAATGGCAGCGGGACTTGACCGTGCCGGGAGGTACGCCGAGGATCTCGGCGGTGGCGTTGATGGAGCGGTCCTCGAAGAAGACCTGCGTGACCACGGCGCGGTGCTGATCGCTCAGGGACGCCAACGCCGAGCGAACCGACCAGGTCGTCAGGAGCAGGTCGATCTCGTTCGTGGCCGCGCTCTCGTCGAAGAGCGTGTCGGGGGCGTCGAAGCCGACCTCGACGGGCCGGCACCGGCGCGAGCGCAGGTGGTCGATGAGCAGGTTCCCGGCCACCCGGTAGAGCCACGGCAGCGCGCTCTGGTGGTCGGACGACAGCACCTCGGGATGGTGCAACGCTCGGAGGAAGGTCTCCTGCGTGAGGTCCTCGGCCAGCTGCGGATCCCCGAAGGTGCGCTTGGCGAGGTAGGAGAGGACCGCGGGGCGGTGCATGGCGCTCAGTCGGCGGAATGCGGCCTCGGGCATCCGGGCCCGGACTGCCGGGGAACCGTTCACCCGCGTGGGCCTGTTGTGGGTGAGCGTTCTCATGAGGTCCTCGCGCGTCGATCAGGGAGTCGTGCCGGTCGTGCCGACGATCGAGGTTTGCATGGCGGGAAAGAGGGAAACATCCGCCAGCCAGGCACGCCTGGGCAGTCGGTCTGTTGGCAAGCAGGGACACGGCCGGGGCGGTCCGGCTTGACATCGGCTACGCCGGCGGCACCCGGCGACTCCCCGGCACAAGCCGTCTGACCTGTGCTTTTGTGCCGACTGGCGGATAGCTGGCGCATCTGCGCACTCAGGCCGAGTCGGGCGCGGCGCCGGACGACGCGGTGCGGAAGTGTCGGCGGTGATCCGATGGGTCGTGGTGGGCCTGGACCCGTCAGAGCCGAACCGGGCCGCGGTGGACCGGGTGGCCACCTCGCCCTGGCTTTCCTCGATGGAGGACAAGGGGACTCGGGCGTAGGACTGTCAACGGACTCGGCGAAACGAAGAGGGCGTTCAGTCAGCCAGGTTCTGGACTGAGTGGACGGACCGTCACGCCCTTTCGGCCGCTGGGGGTCAAGGGGTCGCAGGTTCAAATCCTGTCGTCCCGCCTGGAGTTCAACTCCACAGTCGCAGGTCGGAAGCCCTGGTTCACTTCGCTGAGCCAGGGCTTCTGCTGTTGCGGCCAGATAGCGTGTCACATCTTGTCACGGTCGTTTGTGGATCAGGTCAGCAGCTGTCCGAGCTTGTCCGACCCCGCCTTGAGACTCTGCGGGTCAGGGTGGACGCCTGCGCCTTGGGGTGAGCGCGGAGCGGAACCGTCCCGGGGTGAGGCGAATCGAGCTCCGGTGGGGGAGTGGGAGGCACGGCCGAGAGGGATTCTCCCTCACCTCGGCCCACCGCTGTTCGAAGAAGTTCGAAGTGATCTCCTCGACCCAGATGGCCTCAGTGGTCAAGGCCCAGAGCATCAGGAAGGCCCCTGATCCAGGCGGCTCGATCCGGCTCCTCCAGGGCAACGCGCTCCAGCCCCGCGATGAACTGCCGGCGCTCCCTCGAATCCATGCCGCTCAGCTCATGGGCGATCTCCTCCAGGGCGCTCAGTGCCACATGGGAGTCGTGTCCCACGGCGACGAGGTCCTCCAGGGTCGCCATCGCCGCCAGAAGGGCCCTGACGACCCCGTCTCCTTGAACCACGGCTCAGCCTTCCTCACCACGAGTGATCACGAGACCATGCTGCCACCCTGGGAAAGCCGGAGCCCCCGCCGAAAGACTGCTTCGGCGGGGGCTCTGGCTCGGTCGGAAGAATTCCGACACTAGCGTGCGCCGATGGCTAGGCGCATTTCCGTGCTACTGCGGCTCTTCCTGCCACTCGATGCACGTCGGTCGGAGGCCGCCGGAGAGCACGAACTCCTTCACGACCTGACGAACCAGGTCGATGGGAATCTCCGGTGACTTCCAGAATTCCCTCGGGTACGTGACCCGCGTGTAGGTCACGTATTCCTTTTCGGCGGTACCGCTCGGAATGAACCAGTCGTTTTCGTCCGCGAAGGCGACGATGCCGACCTGTTCATCGGGGTTGATCCCGACCAGGAACTCGTGCTCCGGGAACTCCGAGGGGACAGGCGTTCGATCCAGGGAGAACAACCGGGCCATGTTGTGGCTGGGGTGTCCGGCGATGAGCGCTTCGATCAGCTGATCGACGGCGTCCTCCGAATCGAGCACGAGGGGCTTTTCGCGGTGCTCCTCCTTGAAAATTGCCTCAGCGCCCCGCACAGTTACTGCCTCCGTTGATCAGTCCGTATTCTATGCAGTTCAGGACGCCCTCCACGTGGGAGTCATGCTCCACGGCGGCCAGGCCCTCCAAGGTCGCCATCCCGCCGCCAGAAGGGCCCTGACAACTCCGTCACCTTGAGTCGCAGCCACTGCGGGCCGTCCAGAGAGGGGCGGGCGATCCACTTCACGGTGGAGTCAGATACGAACCCGGCCTTCCCCTCGTCCACCCTGCGTGTGGGAACTTTTCCTCCGGAATTCAAGATTCTTGACCGATGTCAAAAGGGGCCTCGCCGAGGAAATCGGCGAGGCCCCTTTCTATTGGCTCATGCGGCCAATTTTCGAGTTTCCGAAGGGTGCAGGTCAATCAGAGTTCTCATGACTGCGTTCCTTCGTCGGCTCACGGTTGTTCTTCGGGCTCGCGGTCCAATCGCATCCCGTTGTCCGACAGCGCGACGACCCAGTCGATCGACGTGGGACGCGTTCCGTTGCCGGACCGGCAGAACTCCCGCAGCGCATCCTTCAGTTGTGCGATCGGCAGTGCGCTGCAACGGTCGAAGAATGCCGGCGTGTGAGGGTCGCTCAGTACCTGAGGGTCGACCTCGGGCGGCATCTTGTTGTCGGACACCCACATGTTGTCGAACGGCCACTCATGGGTGGGGTACCGACCGGTCACACTCCAGATCAATCCGCCGTACCCGGTGTCGGTGTCGACCGAGGCCAGGACGAACGAACAGACGTCGGAGAACGATTCGGCCGGGCCGAACGAATAGGCGAACCTCACCGGCTGTCGCCAGTAGGGGGCCGACACGAGCTGCTCGATGGCGGCATCGATCTCACCGTGGCTTTGGGGATAGCTGATGTCGTCACCGATCGCGACGCTCAGTACCATCTCGCGCGGCGCTTCCGTGTTGCTCAACCTCTACCCCTCAGCAAAACAGCAGGCAATTGCAGCATGCCCGTTTCCGGATCAGCATGCCATACGGTCATCGTGTGGCCTTCCGGCAATATCGCCTCGACAGCGTCTCTACAGGTGATTCCAGCGCCTGCGCAAGGCCCACCCGGGTAGTTTACAGCCACGTCCACATGCTTCGGCAGCTCCCCTGCCCGTTGCAGCCAGGCCATCTGGGTTTCGACGTGGTCGGCCACCGCGAAAGTGAACCTCGGGTTGGTCGACGGGTTCTCGATATGCGGCGATTCCTTGAGGAAGTCGCTGATGGCGCCCGAGTAGTCCTTCCTTCCGGATACGTGCTGCGGGCCGTGCAGAGTGGTTGTTCCGTCCTCGCCGATCTCGAACCGCTGCCCGGTGGTGGGAGAGTTCTTGCCCCTGGAGGGCAGCGTGTTCAGGACGTCCTGGACGCAGTTGTGGACCAGGACCGGCGTGCTGCCGGCCTCCACGAAGTAGGTGTGGAGGTCGCCGATGGTGAGGTCGTAGGTGGTGGTGTCGGCGTGGAAGAGCTGGACGTCGGTGACCTGGGCGGTGCCGGTGGGCGTCTGGAGGACGTCGCCGGCCCGGAGGTCCTTGGCGTCGACGAAGGCGGCCTGGGTCTGGTCGTAGAAGGGGTGGTGGAAGGTGGTGTGGATGGTTCCACCGTCGGCGCTGACGGCCGGGTCGGTGGTGTCGGTGGTGGCGCTCTCGCCGGTGGTGGTGCTGGTGGTTGAGGCGGCGTAGGCGACCGGGGCGGTCGTCTCGGCCGGCTGGTGGCTGAGGCTGATCAGGCCGGCGGCGACGGACGCGGCCAGAGCGAGGCCGGCGCGGTGCCAGATCCTCTTGGCCAGTGGGATCTCGGCCTGCTTGGCCGGGGCTGCCTCGGTGGTGCGGGTCTGGCTGGTGTGCTCCTGGTTGGCCTTGGCGCGGGTCGGGGCGACCGTGACGTCGACGAAGTCGTGGTCGGTGGTGGTGACGATGACCTTCGTGACGGTGTTGGTCTGCGTTCCGTTCTGACCGGGGACCGCGTTGGTGACCTGGTCGCCGACCTTGATCTGGTCGATCCGCTTGGCGCTGCCGTCGCCCATCAGCACCGGCGTGGCACCGGTGAAGCTGTGCGGCGTCGGGCAGCCGGGAGACGGCTCCGATGCGGACCTGGCTCCCTTGGCCCCGGTCTGCCGGGCCGCCGCCTGGGTGGCGTCCTCGGCCGCGACGTCCGCGGCCTCGGTGGCGCCCTTGCCGAACAGACCGCCCACGGCCTCCATCGCCTTGGGAGCGACCTTGCCGATGATCGCGCCGCCGAGCTTGCCGAGAGCCCCGCCGACGGCACCTTCAGCGGCGCCCTCGAGCGCCGACTTGCCGAAGGCGCCCGCACTGCAGGCGGAGCCGCCCTTCTGCGCGCACTTGAAGCCCTGGGTGACCAGGCTTCCCGCGGCTCCTGCGGCCGCCGCGCAGCCGATGGAGCCGACACCGCCGGTCAGGGCCTCGCAGCCCGCGAACACGGCGGTCGAGACCACGAACGAGGTGATCGCGGCGGCGTGGTGCTTGACGAAGGTCGCCGCGGTCTTCGCCGCGTGGACCGTCGCCTTGTACGCGGTGCGCGCGGCCTTGTAGGCCACGCCCACGGCCTTGTGGGCGGCGTGGACGACGCGCTTGGCGGCCTGTTTGGCGGCGTGCCAGGCGTGTTGCACGACCCGGACCGTCGCATGGTAGACGCGTCTGACGGTCCGTACGGCCCAGTGGTGGACGCGTTGCGCGTAGTGGTACGCGCGGTGGTAGGCGTCCTTGACGTGGTTGTAGGCCGACCGGGCCGTGCTGACCACGGCCTGCTCCACGTACGTTGCCGCGGCCTCGACCTTGTTGGCGACCCAGGTGGCGCCGGCCTCGACCTTGTCGGCCACCCAGGCGGCGCCGGTCTCGACCTTGTCGGCCACCCAGTGGGCGCCGCTCTCGACCGTGTCGACGACCTTGTTGGCGATCTTGCAGGCGGAGTCCGGCAGGTACCAGGGGCAGTGACCGGAGGGGTCACCCGCGGAGAGCGGGTTGTCGCCGACGTAGGCGAACGGGTTCGCCGCCGCCGAGTTCGGCACCGGGTTGATCGAGACGGTGTCCTTGTTGAGGAACACGCCCGTCCGCGGGTTGTACCAGCGTGAGGCCGTGCCCACCAGGTTGGTGGAGCTCTCTGTCCAGCCGGACTGGAAGCCCAGGTGTCCGGGCAGGCCGCTGTTGGCCGTGACGGCGCCCAGCGGGTCGTAGGTGGCGGAGGTCGCCAGGGCGGTGCCGGTCGGCGCGAAGGTGCCCACCACGTCGTTGTGCTGGTCGAGTACGGCCAGCTGGCCGGTCGCGGTCGACGTGGCCCCGGCGGTGTTCAGTCCGACGAGCGAGTTGCCCGGGTCGTAGGTGTAGGTGTAGTCGCCGTCGGAGGCGATGGTGTTGCCCGCACCGGAGTACGAGAACGTGCGCGTCGTGGCGCCGCTGGTGGTGTCGGTGATGTTCCGTCCGGCCGCGTCGTGGGTGTACGCCTGCGTACCGGCCACCACCTGCTGCCCGTAGGCGTCCGAGGCCAGCGTGGTGCTGCCCGCGGAGGTGATGTCGTGCGTCATCGTGCCGCGTGCCGAGTACGTGTACGTGTGCACGCCGTCCGAGGTCAGCTGGTCACGTGCGTCGTAGGTGAACACGTTGGAACCGGCCTGGATGCGGTTGCCCGAGGCGTCGTACGCGTAGGCGGTGTTGGTGGTGCCGTTGTTCCACGACGTGAGGCGGTTGGCCCAGTCGTAGCCGTAGGTGTTGTTGGCCGCTCCCGTGACTCCGGTGGTGTTCTTGCTGGTCAGGTTGCTGTTGTTGTCGTAGCCGTAGGCGATGGAGGCGAGGATCGTCGTCCCCTTGGCCAGGGTGTCCGAGGTCAGGCGGTGCAGGGCGTCGTAGCCGTAGGTCCGCACGTTGCCGAGCGAGCCGTAGGTGATCGACGAGATCTGGTTGAGTTTGTTGTAGCCGTAGGTGAGCTGGGCACCTGTCGCGGGATCGTTCGTCGACTGCAGACGTCCGGCCGTGTCGTAGCCGTAGCCGGTGGTGCCGGCCGCGTCGGTGCGGGAGGTCAGCTGCCCCGCGCCGTTGTAGGCGAAGGAGGACGAGCCGCCCGAGCCCGAGGCCGTCAGCAGCGCCCCGCGGTCGTTGTAGGTGAACGTCTCACTGGTGGCCGCCTGGTAGTCCGGGCTGCCCAGGGTGCCGGCACTGGCTGTGGCGGCGGTCAGGACCTGACCCGCGTTGTCGTAGGTGAACGAGCGGGTCGCGGTC
This sequence comes from Kitasatospora sp. NPDC097643, assembly GCF_040302625.1. Classification (NCBI taxonomy): domain Bacteria; kingdom Bacillati; phylum Actinomycetota; class Actinomycetes; order Kitasatosporales; family Streptomycetaceae; genus Kitasatospora; species Kitasatospora sp. NPDC097643. Next base: position 73,122 of record NZ_JBEOSA010000022.1, read on the forward strand.
GCCGCCTCGGCGCCCGTGCCCGAGGCCGTGAGCAGGTTGTCGACCCTGTCGTAGCCGAAGGACACCGACACTCCGCCCGGCAGGGACTTGGAGGTCATGCGGCCATTGGCGTCGTACACGTAGGTCGTCGTGGTGTTGTCGGCCGAGGTGTACGTCCCCGTGGACGGCTCCTGCGCCGTGGCCATCTGGCCGCGGGAGGTGTACGTGTAGTACCAGGAGTTGTTGCGGCCGTCGGTGTACCGGGTGCGCTGGCCCGCCGCGTTGTAGCCGAAGGACGTGGTGATCGAGGAGGTCGCCGAGACCGGCTGGACCTCCTGCGTCACCATGTTGCTGGCGTCGTACGTCAGTTGCGTGGTGTGGCCGTTGGCATCGGTGAGCGAGGTCGCGTTGCCGTTGCCGTCGTAGACCGAGGAGGTCTGGAGGAGCAGGTTGTTGTTGGCGTCGAACTGCTTGCGCGACGCCGGCAGGTTGGAGGCCGTGTAGTCGACCTGGCTGTACGTGCCGTCGGCCGCCGTCGTCTTGTAGGGACGACCCACGAAGTCGTAGGCGACCGTGGTGGTGTTGTTCGCCCCGTCCGTGACCTGGGTCTGCTCGCCGACCCGGTTGTAGCCGTAGGTCGTGGTCACGTTGGTCGCGCTGGTCTCGGAGGAGACGAACGCGCCGTAGGGGTTCCCGGGCGTGACCGCGTAGGACCTGGTGCCGGTGAGCGTCTGGTTGGTCGGGTAGCGCTCGAGCTTCGTCGTGGTGACGGGCCGGCCCATCCAGTCGTACGTGGCCTGGTTGACCGCGCCGTTGGTGTCCGTCACCGACAGCTTCTCGCCGTTGGTGTCGTAGGTCGTGTGGACGGTGGTGTTGTCCGGCGAGGTGATCTGGGCCACGTCACCGAGCTGCGTGTACGTGTACTGCGTGCTCTCTCCGCCGGGGCGGGTCGTGGACAGCACGTTGCCGTCGGCGTCGTACGTCCAGGTGCTCTGGCCGTTGACCGGGCTGCTGGAGCCGGGGGCCGTGTACACGGGCAGCGTCTGGGAGACCTTCTGCCCGTTGGCGTCGTAGCCGAGGAAGGTCTCGTTCCCGTTCGGGTCGAGCTCCTCCACGGCCTCACCGAAGGTGTTGAACCCGCTGGTGGTCACCGGGCGGGCCGTCACCGAGGTGCCGCCGACCGCCTCCACCGCCACGGCCGGGGCCGTGGTCACCGCGAGGTTGCCCGCCTCGTCGTACGAGAACTGCGTGGTGTTGGAGTTGGGGTCGGTGACGGAGGCCGGCAGACCGCGCTTGTCGTATGTCCACTTCGTGGTCTGCGTGTTGGACGAGCCGACGGAACCGCCGTTCTGGCCGTTGGTGTAGAGCGTCTGGGCCTCGGCGGCGCTGACCGCCCGCTGGTAGACCTGGACGTTCGCGACCTGGCCCGTGTCCTTGTCGTACGTGCCGTTGTTGGGCGTCTTGGAGGCGCCGATGGTCAGCCCACCGGTGCCGGTCCACGGGCTCGGGTTGTTCCCGGTCGCCGCCAGGGCGCCGTTGACGTAGAGGCTCATCGCGCCGGTCGACGCGTCGAAGGTGCCGACGAGGTGGGTCCACGTGTTCAGCGCGGCCGAGGACGTGTGGGCCGAGTAGTAGGCGGAGGGGCTCGTCGCGTCCGAGCTGTTCGCGATGAACGTCCAGCCGCCGAACGCCTTGGAGTACTGGAGGTAGAAGGACGGGACGTTGGTGCCGCCCTGGGTGACGAAGGAGTGGTAGGCCGTGTTGTCGGTCAGGTTCACCCACGCCGAGACGCTGTACGACGACGTGGTGTTGAGCACCGGGCCGTTGGTGGAGATCGTTCCACCGGAGCCGTCGAAGCCGGCGGCCCCGCCCGACCAGGCGACGTTGCCCGAGACCGACGCGGTGTTCCCGTTGCCCGACTGGTCGGTGACCGTCGTGCCCGAGGTCTGGTTCAGCTGCCACCAGCCGGCCGGGTGGCCGGAGGCGTCCCCGTGCAGGGTCTCCGTCAGCGGACGGCCCATCGGGTCGTAGGTCTTGCTGATGGTGCGGTCCGCGCCGGAGGAGTCGGTCTGGCGCGTGGTGGCCACCAGGTCGTCCGGCGTGTAGGAGACCTGGGTGACGCGGTTGACGCCGGTCGGGTCCACGGTCGTGCTCGCCACCCGGGAGGCGGCGTCGACCTGGTACTGCGTGACGGTGGCGCCGTTGCCCGTGGTCTTCTGGGTCAGGTTGCCGGCGGCGTCGTAGGTGTTGGACTCCAGCTGGAAGGAGCTCTGCCCGGTCGAGTCCTTTCTGGTGACGGTGGCCGGCAGGCCGTTGTCGGTGTAGGTGTACGCGGTGGTGTTGCCCATCGAGTCCGTGATCGACGCCAGCCGGCCGGCCGGGTCGTAGGCGCGCGAGGACTCCACCAGGTTGGTCGCGGCGGACGGCGCGACCGGGTCGCCCGTGTAGCCGTTGAGGGTCTTCGTCAGCAGGTGGCCGTTGGCGTCGTACTGGAAGGTGGTCGTGGTGCCGGTCGGGCCGACCTCCTTCACCATCTCGCCCATGGCGTCGAAGCTGTACGTCGTCGTGCCGCCGTTGGTGGCGCCGGACACGTTGCCGTTGGCGTCGGTGCGCGACTGCACGTGGTTGTACGCGTCGTACACGGTGGTCTGCGTACGCGGGGAGTCGCCGCCGGTGGTGTCGGCGACCGTCTGCGAGGTGACGTTGCCGTCGACGTCGAAGACGGTGCTGACCTGCGCCGTGTGGACGGCCCCGGTGACCCGGTCGGTGAGCGCGGGGTTGGTCTCCTGCGTCACCTGGCCGTCGCCGTCGTAGACGTACGAGGTCTGCAGACCGTTCGGGTAGGTGTCCGAGACCACGGTCTTGGTCAGGACCCGGCCCAGCGGATCGTAGGTGTACCTGGTGACCAGGCCGGTCGGGTCGGTGGTGGAGGCCACGTCGCCGTTGTGGAAGTACGAGACCTGGTTGACCGCGCCACCGGGCGAGGTCGTGGACACCGCCAGCCCCTTGGGCACGTTGCCGCTGTCCGCCGCCGGGTAGGTGGCGGTCCCGTCCGCGTACACCGTGGTGGTGGTGCGCCCGTTCGGGAAGCCCGGCACCGCCGCGGTGGTGACGCCCGTGCGGTTGCCGGCGGCGTCGAGGTTGTAGGAGGTCAGGTAGGTGTTGTCGGTGGCCGAGGCCGAACGGCCGTCACGCGAGGTGAGCATGACGTCGTTGCGGGCGTCCGCCGTGGTCAGCTGGGCACTCGTGTCGTCCGGGAAGTACGTGAAGTACTGCGTCGAGCACGTGTTGGCCTGCTGGTTCTGGCAGTTGGTGACGGAGACCGTGTTGCCGCGCGGGTCGTGGCCGGTGCGGCTCATGACGCCGTTCGGGTCGACGGTCGTGCTCTGGAACCCGCTGGTGTCGTAGCCGTAGCTGACCGTGCTGCCCACGCCGTCGGTGTGGGACAGGGTGCGGTTGCCGTTGACCACGTCGTACCGGGTGGTCTCCGTCGCGTTCACCGGGTCGGTGACCTGGACGGACTTCACCGGCAGCAGACCGGTCGAGTTCTTGCCCGCCGCGAAGTGGTTCGCGTCCTCCTGGGCGGACAGCGCGGAGTTGTAGAACGCGACCTCGGCGATCGAGCCGGGGAAGTAGCCGTTCACGTTGCTCGGCGCGTTGTACCACTGCGCCGAGTAGCCCGCGCCGACGTAGACGTAGTTCGACGGGCTCGGCTGGAAGGTGCCGGTCGAGCTGCCGGCCGACTGGCCGTCCAGGTACAGGTTCAGCGTGGTCGGGCTGCCGCTGAGCAGCACGTGGTGCCACTTGCCGTCGTTCACCGAGGCGCTGCTGGTGATCTGGGGCAGGCCCCAGAACGCGCCGCGCAGCTTGCCGTCGGTGCCCACGTACAGGGACGGGACCCAGGAACTCTGCGATCCGCCGAGGGGGTTGGTCGCGTAGTCGAACAGGGTGCCACCGGCGGTGTTGCCGGCCGGCATGTTGAACCACATCTCGACGGAGTTGGGCCCGTTGTCCAGGTGCTCCGTGTTGGGCAGCTGGATGTAGGACGAGGTGCCGTTGAAGGCCGCCGCGGTGTTGTCCGAGAACGGGCCGGCGGCCCCCAGGGTGACGCCGTTGTAGGTGGCGGTTCCGCCGCGGACCTCGTCCGTGGCCGCAGCCGATCCGGCCGCGTCGCCCAGACGCCAGTACCCGGCCGGGGCGCTGCCCAGCACGGAACCGCGGTAGGTCTGGGAGGAACCGGTCACCGTCGGGGCGCCGATCTTCCAGACGCCGCCGTTCTCGTCGGTCACCTGGGTGACCGCGGTGGTGGCGGGGTCGTAGGCGACACCGGTGAACGCCTTGCCGGAGGGGCGGGTGATGCTGCTCAGCAGGCTGGCGGTGTGGGTGCCGTACTGGTAGAGCGCGTTGACGTCGGCCGACACCAGCGGGCGGTTGTACCAGCCCACGTCCGCGATCTGGCCGTTGAAGTAGTTGACCGTGCCCTTGCCCGTGTTGGGCTGGTCCGGCCAGCTGCCGCCGAGGAAGCCGGCGCCGATGTAGTCGTAGGGCTGGTTCGCGCCGAACGCCACCGCGCTCTGGATGGACACGGTGCCCGACAGGGTGCCGACCTGGGTGTTGTCCAGGAACAGCGACTGCGAGTTGCCGGCCGCCGACAGGACGACGTGGTGCCACTTGCCGTCCGTGACCGCCGTGCTGCTGGTCAGCGGGGCGGCGCCGCCGCTGTACCAGAACTCGGCGTTCAGCTTGCCGTCCGAGCCGACGTAGATCGACGGCGTGTAGTAGCCCGCCGCGCTTCCGGCGGTGATCGGGGTCGAGGCGTAGGAGTACAGCACGCCTGGACCGGTCGAGGTCTTGAACCACAGCGACAGCGCGCCGGAGTTCGCCGCGTTGCCGGTGTTCTGGGGCAGCGTCATGTAGGAGGACGTGCCGTTGAAGCCGGCCACCGTCGCGGTGGAACCGGCCAGCGGACCGCCGGCCTGGCCGAGGGTCACGTTGGTGTACGTGCCGTTGCCGTTGGCCTGGTTGGCCAGGACCGCGTCGGCGGCCGTGGTGGCACCGGCGGCCTCCGACATCGGCCAGTAGTTCTGCGGGCCGAGGTCCATGACCGCGTTCTGGTACTGCGATCCGGAGGTGTAGCCGTAGCTGGCGCAGTGCACCGCGTCGGTGGGCCGGCACATCGAGGTGAGCTGGTCACCGGTGTAGTTGTAGGTCCACGTCAGCGGGCCCGGGGTGCCGAGCGAGTCGGTGGAGACCGTGGCCACGTGAGCGGCGTTCGCCCCCGACGGGGTGGCCCAGGTCAGGTGCAGGGCGCGCCCGGAGACCTGGGAGGTCATGTCGGTGATCCGGCCGCCCGACCAGGTGTAGTTGATGGCGCGGTTGTTGGCGTCGGTGATGGCCGTGACGCCGTAGCCGCCCGAGCCCAGCGACTGGGTGAAGGTGTAGACGTTGCTGTTCTTGTCGGTGAGCGTGTACCCGCCGGTGACCGACGTGAAGGTGGCGAAGCGCCCCGACGGCGGGCTGAAGCTGCCGTCGCCGTTCTTCCCGAAGCCGACCTGCGCGCCGTTGGGGTAGGTGACGACCACGCCGGTCACCGCGCCCGAGGCGTTGTACTGCTCGGTGGCGCGGGAGTCGAAGACGCTCGACCACCCGGTGCCGAACGCGCCGGTGTAGCGCGGGTCCCGGGAGTTGTAGTCACGGACCACCGACAGCGGCGGACCGGCCGTGGAGACGTCGGCGTCGGTGTCGGAGGTGGTGTAGTTGCCGATCGACGCGTCGAAGCCGTGCTCGCTGCTGTTCTGCGACAGCCCCGAGGTGATCAGCGGCTGCGGCACCTGGATGTTCAGCGCGTACAGGCCGTTGGACGGCGACCAGATCGAGGCGTCGTAGGACTGCACCTGCCAGTAGTAGGTCTTGCCCCAGGACAGCTTGCCCGCGGGCACCACCCAGTCACCGGCGGAGATCAGGCCGGAGTCGGCGATCTTGGTGTTGGTGTTGTCGTAGACGCTGAAGTCGTACTTGAGCGTGCTGCTGGCGCCGGTCGAGTTCGCCCCCGCCGACCAGGCGGTCAGCTCCGGGGTGGTGGTGTAGGCGACGGCGTTGTTGCTGGGGTACTGCGAGTACACCTGCGGGCCGGCGTTGCCGGTGTAGGTGACCTGCATGTACGGGCCCTTGTTCGGGTCCATGAAGGAGCCGAACTTCTTCCAGTGCAGGTTGTCGTTGGTGGCGGCGTAGACGGCCAGACCGAAGTCCGGGGTGGTGCCGTTCATCCAGCCCTGCAGGGCCGAGGTGGACAGCGGCACCGACACCCAGTCACCGACCGCCGGGTTCGCCGTGGTGTTGGTGCAGGCGTTGGTCAGCGTCGGCGAGAGGTTGCCGATCGACGAGCCGAAGCTGGGGCCGGGGTAGGCGGAGACCTGGCTCGGCGTCCAGGCCTGGGTCACCAGCGCCACGTCGAACCGCTGGGGGGACGCACAGGTCGAGGCCCAGGTGTCGAACAGGTGCAGCGAGGCCGAGGTGACCGTGACGCCGGAGCCGTCCCAGCTCTGGTACCAGTGGTTGATGAAGCTGTTGGCCTTGTTGGTCCCGCTGTCGTACGAGCCGATCTTGATGAACTGCTCGTAGGAGTGGTCGCTGGTGTTGCCGCTCTGGGCGTAGGCGGTCGTCCAACCGTCGGTCACGGTCGGGTCGACGGTGATCGGGAACTGGCGGTCCTGGCTGTGCAGCCAGGACGCGTCCAGGGTCACCTGGAGGGCGGTGCCGCCGCTCGCGGTCCTGACCAGCTGGTAGCGCACGGCGTTGGTGCTCGCCGCGTCGCCCGAGCGCGGGTCGACCTTGGAGTCGTAGGCGTAGGCCGGCGGGATCTGCTCGACCGTCTTGCCCGCGGCGTCGGTGAGGGAGATCGAACCGTCCTGCTGCTGGTGCGGCGTCAGGCCGTCCAGGTTCAGCGGGAAGGTCCAGGTGTTGCCCGCCTTCGCCGAGTGCAGGACGATCGATTCCTTCAGACCGTTCGGCGTGGTGGTCAGCACCAGGTCGGTGTCGGGCAGGACGCCCGGGTAGCTGACGTCCGACCCGTTGGCCGTACCGGTGACCGGGGCCGCGCCTTCGAGCGCGTAGCTCAGCGCGTGGCCGCCGTCGGTCCGCAGGGTCGCGAGGGAGGCGTCGGCGGCCTTCGGCGCGAAGTCCACCGCGAGGGAGTTGGCCGTCTCGTGCCAACGGCCGTCGCCCGTGGCGTTGTGCAGACGGGTGTCGACCTTCTGCCAGTTGCCCTGGGCGTCCTGGTAGTTGATCGGGCTCTGGGAGATGTTCCGGGTGACGGAACCGTCGGCGTTGTCGAACGCGTCCGTGGTCTTGGAGGACTTGGCCGCGTTGCGCTTGCTGCTGCGAGCGTCGAACCCGGTGTGGGTGGCGCTCGCCCCCTGGGCGGGCTTGCGTTCGTGGGGGGCGTAGTCGTCGAGTTCGCCGGGCGCCTTGCCCGGAGCGTGGCCCGCACCGCCCTTGGCGCGGGTCTCTTCGGCCGTGGCCTTGTGGCTGTGCCCGGCGGCGGTGCCCATGGCCTGCTTGGGCGTCGGGCCGAAGCCCGGCTTGTCCGAGAACCAGCCGGTCATCTCGGCCCAGGTGGGAAGGCTCAAGGCCGGGAATCCGCGTTCTGCGGCCCCGGCCGTGGATATGCCTCCCGTGAGGGCGACAGTCACGACCAGCGTGACCGTCAACAGTCTGATCAGAGGTCGGAAGCGGTGCCGCTTCCGGAACACGGTGAACCGGCGTACCGGTCTCCACGCACGCATGAGGAAACCCCAAGTCTCGGTCAGTGACCGACTCAGAAGAAAAATCACGCGGAGTTGATCATGATTGTCGACTTATGGTCAAGCACGGATCGATGCTGTCGAAAGGCCTTCGTGAACGACCGAAGCCGCTGTCCGAGAGCCGGGAATCCGCCCACATTGAACGGCCGTCAGTTCTTCACAAGACGCGCCACTTCGGCGGACACCTGCGTGCGCGCATCGGACGGGTTCGCCACGGTCAGGCTCTTGGCATTGCCGTCGGCAGGCGCGATGCCCTGGCCACCCTGGAGGAGCAGGAACTGGACCTTCGGAAACGTGTGTGCCCCCTGCACCGCGGCCTGGACCTCGGCGTCTCCGGTCACCACCACGGCCTGGCAGCCGCCCACCGCCAACGACGCCAGGTACGGGGCGGCGTTGCCCGCGGTGTCCTCGCCGGCCGCCGCGAGGTAGCGGACCTGAATGTGGGTCTGGGTCGACGCGTCCTGAAGTCCGGCCCATGCCTGGGCCGACTGCGGATCAGCGAGCCCGTTCGACGGGGTGAGCAGGCAGGCCTGCGTGGGCTTGTACTCCCGAGCCCGCACGGGCTGTGGGGCCTGCTTGTCATCCTGCGGCCACAGCGCCACGGTTCCGGTCACCGCCACTGCGAGCAGCACCGCTGCCCCGCCCCACCACAGACCTCGTCCACCTCGGCGCATGCCTCGTTCCCTTCAGCCACCCGTCACGCCGGCGCCAAGGTGCGCCGGTCATCAGCCGTGGCAGCATAGGCGCAACGTGCGCGACAAGCCGCAGCGCGGCCCCGCGGCGGACGTGAGCGGGGGAGCGGGGGAGCGGACTGGGCGCGCTGGCGGAGGCCGGCGGCAACCGCTCCGGCACGGATCCGGCCGCCCTCGTCCAGCAGGCCGCGCTGTGCGCCCTGATGTGGCACGACGACACCACGCCGGAAGTGACCCAACAGGACCTGCTCGCCGCGCTGGCCGGACCTTCTCGCGGTGGTGCGGGCCGGTGAGTTCGCGAAGGGCCGCGACGGCGTCGTGCCGGGTGCGTAGTCGTGTCGACGGTCATGTGACGCATGCCTGTGCGTGAGGCTCCCTGCCACAGTGAGGTGCATGAGGCCGGCGGCGTGTCCTGACGCTGGGGACGGCCCGCAGGCGTTGCCCGCCGTCGCAGCTGCTCGCTACCGAGCCGTCGAGGCGGGTGTCGGCCTCGACCGCGCGATGGGTGTGCGGGTCCTGCTGCTTTCCGGGTCGCGATTCGACGGGAGAAGATCGATGACGACGATGTCCTGGCACATCCAGGCCGTCTCCCCGATGCCTCTGAGGGACGAGGGGTTTTTCCATCTGGCACTGACGGCCGACGATTCGATGATGACCACCAGCGATGGTGACGAGATCCCCTTGAAAGCGGGCGATCTCGTTTTCTTTGATCCGGGCCGGTCTCGCACCCCGAGGTTCGCCGATGACGGCCGGGTTACTGTCCTTCGTCTGCCCCGTCGCCTTCTGGAGCTGTCGGAAACGGACTGCGATCGCCTCACGGGAATGATCTCGGGAGGCGGTGGTGGCTTGGGTGCACTGGTGTCGAGTTGTCTGGCCGAGCTCACCACCGGGGTGCAGGATCACAGTCCGGAGACCGCCCACCGGCTCACCCGCACCACCGTGGATCTGCTCGTCGTCCTCGTCATGGAACTTCTCCAGGCGGAGCGAGAAGACCCTTCGACGGTTGCCCATGGTGAACTGATCACGCAGATCCAGAACTACATCGAGGATCACCTGACGGATCCGGACCTGTCGCCGTATTCGATCGCCCGTGCCAACCACATATCGGTCCGTTACCTCCACAAGATATTCCAGCAGGAGGGCATCACGGTGGGTCAGTGGCTGCGGCAGCGCCGGCTGGAATCCTGCCGGCGCGACCTGAGGCGCACACCGAACCGCAGGATCGCCGTCTCGGCGGTGGCGAATCGTTGGGGCTTTGTCAGTGCGTCGCACTTCAGCCGCATTTTCCGGGAAGAATACGGCATGAGCCCCAGCGAATGGCAGGCCCTGTCGTGATCACCCGGCACGTGGTCGAGAGGCGCATCGGGGGTGTCGGCGAGCGGGGAGGAGCAGGGCTATTCGCCGCCGAGGTCGGCCAGGTGCAGCTGGCCGCGGGAGGTGATGTCGAGCTTCTGGAAGATGCGGCGCAGGTGCTGGCCCACCGTGCGGTGGGAGATGAACAGGCGGGTTCCGATCTCGCGGTTGGTTATCCCGGTCGCCGCCATCCTGGCGATCTGGAGTTCCTGCGGGGTCAGGGTGTCCGCGGTGGACGGGGTGGCCCTGCGGACGGCTTCGCCCGCCGCGCGCAGTTCGGACCGCGCGTCCTGGGCGAAGACGGTGGCGCCCAGCGCGTCGAAGCTCTCCACGGCCGCCCGCAGGGGTCGGCGGGCCTCCAGGATGCGGCGCCGGCGGCGCAGCCATCGACCGTAGGACAGCTGCAACTGCGCTCGGTGGAAAGGCCAGTTGACCAGCAGCCTGTCGTCAAGGGCTTGCAGGTAGGAGGCCTCCGTCCGGTCGGTGGCGACGATCAGGGGGCGGGTGCGGGTGGCCATGGCCTTCAGGAGCGGGGCGGTCGTCTTCTCGGCCAGCGCAGTGAGCCGGGCGTGATGGCGCGCCGCGTCGTCGGCGCGGTCGGTGCGGACCGCGGCCTCGATGAGGTCCGCGGCGCCGAAGACGCCCAGGACCGGGTGGTGGGTGATGTCGGCCGGATCCAGCACCCGCGTCAGCTGCTCGTAGGCGTCGTTGTACTGCTTGTTGACCATGGCATGACGCCCCTTGGCGAACTGGGCGAAGCCGAGCATCGAGTGCGCTCCGGCGGAGAGCAGTTCCGCCTCGGCCGTCCGGATGAGTTCGTCCGCGGTGCCGGACTCTCCGCGTTCGCTCGCCAGGGTGGCCAGGACCAGGTCGGCGGCGCATGCCCACAGGGGTCGGCCGGTGTCGCGGGAGAGCCTGCGGGACTCGTCCGCCGCGGCGTGCGCCAGCCGGTGTTTGCCGAGGTGGAGCGCGGCCCACGCCTGGCACACGAGGGCTTCGCCGAGCAGTCCCAGGCGTCCCTGCCGGCGCAGGCCGTCCACGGCGGCACCGTGGTAGGGCCAGGCCAGGTCGAGTGCCCAGATCCCGGTGAGCGAGGAGCCCAGGGCGTGCTGTTCGGCCGGGTCGGCCACGGTCCCCGGAGCGATCCGGGTGGTCGTGTCGATGATCCGGGCCGCTTGGCCGACGGGGTCGCCCAGGGCGGCGACGGACAGGGCCATCGGGTCGCTGTCGTGCCGCTGGAGGCGCCGTGCCGCCTGGACGAACAGGTCGCGGGTCTCCTGCGTCGGGTTGTCGTGCCAGCACCTGATGGACAGGGGCCACAGCGCGTGGAGCGCGAGTGCGGCACCCGCACTGTCGGCACCGGCCAGCTGGTCCGCCACGTCGGCGAACGCCCTCACCCGCTCGGGGCCGAGCCAGCTCTCGTGGTTCAGCACCTCGCTCCACAGGGTGAGGCGCAGCCTCTCCTCGGTCCGGAGTTCCGCGGACCGTGCCTCGGCGAGCTGCCGGCGTGCCGTGGCGGCCTCGCCGAGATCGAAGTTGATCTCTGCCGTGCGCAGGAGGAGCCGGCCCCGGTGCGTGTGGGGGAGGCTGAAGAGGGCCGCCTGTCGCAGCGCCTCGGCCGCGGCTCGCGGGGCACCTCGGGTCAGTGCCCTGAGGGCGGCCTGTTCGAGGTCGAGCGCCACGTCGTCGTCCGCCCCGAGGGTCGCGGCCGCACGGTGCCAGGCCCTGCGTTCGGGCTGTCCGGCCAGTGCCCTCGCCAGTGCCGCGTGCGTGCCCAACCGTTGGGACGGGCCGGCGGCATGGTAGACGGCCGAGCGGACCAGGGGATGGCGGAAGTGCACCTCGTGCCCGCGGATCTCGAGCAGCCCCGCGTCGACGGCGGGCTCCAGGGCGGCGACCGGGAGGTCGCCGTCGACCAGGACCTTCGCGGCCTCGATGATCTCCGCGAGGTCGCCGCCGTCGTCGGCGGCGGCGACCAGCAGGACGGTCCGGGTGAGCTCGGGCAGGTCCGAGGCGCGGGCGAGGAAGGACCGCTCCAGGCGGCGGGTGGTCGGCACCAGGGGCAGCAGGGACGGCGGGCCGTTTCCGTCCCCGCGCAGCGCCGTCGGCAGTTCCACCAGTGCCAGCGGATTGCCGGCGGCCTCGGCCAGGATCCGTTGACCGAGGGAAGGGTCGAGCCCGGGCGTGCGGGCCTGTAGGAGCGCCGCCGCCGCGTCGTCGTCGAGCCGGTGGAGCTGCATCTCGGCCAGGCCGGCGTCGTTCAGCACGCTCTCGTGGCCCTCGCGGACGGCCGTGAGCAGGGCGACCCGGTCACCTTCGAGGCGTCGGGCGACGAAGGCGAGCACCTCGCCGCTCGCCCGGTCGATCCACTGCACGTCGTCGATCAGCAGGGCGACGGGGGCCTCGTGGGCCAGGCTGCTGATCAGCTCCAGTGCGGCCAGCCCGACGGAGAACATCCCCGGAGCAGCCCTGTCGTTCATGCCGAAAGCCGCGTACAGGGCCTGCCGCTGGGGCTCCAGGAGGGACGGAGCGTGGTCGGGCAGGATCGGAGCGAGCAGCTGGTGCAGCCCGGCATAGGGAACGGACGCTTCGGACTGCACGCCGAGCGCCGACAGGACCCGGCCGCCCTGTGCGAGGGCGGCTTCCCGGGCTGCGCCGAGGAGGACGGTCTTCCCGATGCCGGCCTCACCACGCAGCAGCAGGGCGTCGCCGGCGCCGTCGAAGCAGCGGGAGAGGAAGTCGGACAGGAACCGCAGTTCGCCATCACGCCCGTACAACACGTCCCCGTCCGAAGTCACCACCGCGAGAGCGTCGGCTCGCCCGGTCATTGTGCCTGGTTGCTGCCGATCTGCCAGTCCCTGGGGGGCATGCCGTAGGCGGCGCGGAAAGCGCGGCTGAAGTGGCTGGAGTTGGCGAAGCCCCAGCGGCGGGCGATGCCTGCTACGCCGAGTTCCGCGGCGACCGGGCGGAGGAGGTCGCGGCTGCAGCGTTCCAGGCGTTGGGCGCGGATCCAGCTGCTGACCGTGGTGTTCTCGAGGTGGAAGAGCTTGTGGAGGAATCGGACCGATATGAAGTTGGCCTCCGCGATCGTGGACGGGCGGAGGTCCGGGTCGCGGAGGTTGCGCAGGATGTGGTCCTTGACCCGTTCCAGGGAGGCCGCGTTCCGTGGGGCCTGTTGGCGGGATCGGCCGGAGCGGTCGTCGACCAGGAGGGCCAGCAGGTCGAGTGCGGTGCCCGCAGCCCGGCGGCCGACGGCCTCGTCCAGGACCTGTGCCTCGCGCGCCATCCGGGAGAGGTAGGTGGCGACCAGGGCGGCGCTGCCCTCGGTGCCGCTGAAGGCGGTGGCGGTCAGTGCTCGGAGATCCCGTTCCGAGACGTCCAGCTCCGCGCGGGGGAAGTGGAAGGAGGTGAAGACGAAACCCTCTTCGATCTTCTTCCGGAAGACCCGGGAGGTGTCGGTGATGGAGAACTCGCCCGGTCGGATGACCGACTCCCTGCCGTCCTGCTCCTTGAGCGCGGTGCCGCGCTCCTGGAGGCTGAGGATCAGCGACGGGGGGCCGTCGTCGGCGATCATGCGTCGGGTGCGCGTCACCACCTGCGGTCCCGCCTGGACCCGCAGTATCCGGACCGGGCCGAGTCGGTGGCCGACGATCGTCCCGGGTGACGGCACCTCCTCCAGGAGGTCCACGGCCATCGGCACGAAGGCGTGGGACACCGCCTCGTGCCAGCTCTCCGCCCGGTCGGAGGCGGACAGTCGCGCGGTGGAGAGAGATGCGGGCACCGGGTTCCTCTCGGGTCGGTCGGCCACCGGTGGCCCCGTCCACCGCTGTGCCTTCCGGACCACCATGCCAGCGGGCCCGGGGCGGGACATCGCGTGAACCTACTAGATCGGGGGTGACCCTCACTTGACGGCCGCACCGGTGGCGGCGCCGGTGACGTGGCGCTGGGCGACGACGAGCAGGACGGCGGCGGGTACGGACGCCAGGACGGCGGTGGCCATGACGGCGTTCCAGTGGTTGGTGTGGGCGCCGAGGTACTGGTAGACGCCCAGGGTGATCGGCCGCACGGTGTCCGTGGTGGTCAGGGTGAGGGCGAAGAGGAAGTCGCTCCAGGCGAGGAGGAAGGTGAAGACGCCAGCTGTGATCAGTGCGTTCCGGCTCAACGGGAGCACCACGGAACGGAAGACGCGCAGTCGGCCGGCGCCGTCCATCCGCGCGGCCTCGATGACCTCCTCGGGGATGCTCCGCATGAACGAGTGCAGGACGACGATCGCGAAGGGGACGCCAGCGGTGGAGTCGGCGAGGACCAGCCCGAGGTGGGAGTTCAGGAGCCCCAGGTCGTTGTAGGCACCGTAGAGCGCGTTGGCCACCACGACGCTCGGCACCGCCTGGGTGGCCAGGACGCCGAGGAGTGCGACCTTGCTGCCGCGCAGGCGGAACCGGGCCAGCGCGTGGGCCGCCGGTGCGGCGAGAGTCAGGCTGAGCAGCGCGCTGCCGAGGGCCACCACGAGGCTGGTGAGGAGGTTGCGCCCCTGGTCGCGCAGCGCGGTGGCGTATCCGCTGAGGTCCGGGTGGAGCGGGAACCATCCTCCGCGCAGGGTGTTGCCGGCCGGCTGGAGGGAGGCGTTCACCATCCAGTAGACGGGGAACAGCATCAGCGCGAGCAGGACGATCCCGACGAGGGTGGACAGCGGACCGCCGCGGCCGGGTGGGCGTTTCACGGGAGCGCCTCTCAGACGGACCGGGCGCGTCGGTCGGCGCGCAGGTGGAGGACCGCGAACACCAGCGAGAGGACGACGAGCAGGTTGCTCATCGCGGCGCCGCGCCCGAAGTCGAACTGCCGGAAGGACAGTTCGTAGGACCGGGTGGCGATGGTCTCGGTGGCCCCGGCCGGTCCTCCGCCCGTGACCACCAGGATGACGTCCAGCACCTTGACGGTGTAGACCGTGCCCAGCACGAGCACCACGCCGACCACCGGCCGCAGCAGTGGCCAGGTGATGTGGCGGAACGAGGCCAGGGGGCCGGCGCCGTCCAGCTTCGCCGCCTCGTACAGGTGCGGGGGGATGTCCTGCAGACCGCCGTACAGGATCGCGGTGTTGAAGGGGACGCCGACCCAGATGTTGACCAGGACCACCGACAGCAGCGCCTGGGAGGTGCCGGTGAGCCAGGGAACGCCGGACGACGTGAGGTGGAGGCCGCGCAGCACCGCGTTGACGACTCCGGTGTCGGGGTCGAGCATCCACTTCCAGGTGGTTCCGGAGGCGACCAGCGGCAGCAGCCACGGCACCAGCAGGAGTGACCGCAGCACGCCGCCGAGCGGGAACCGGCGCCGGAAGAACAGGGCGAAGGCCAGGCCGAGGACGAACTGCCCCAGGACCGAGCCGGCCGTGAACACTGCCGTGGTCAGCAGGGTCCGGGGGAAGGCGGTGGAGGAGAGGACCGCCGCGTAGTTCCGCAGGCCCGTGAACGGGGCGTCACCGGTGTAGAAGCTCGTGACGGTGTACTGCTGGAAGCTCATCACGACGTTGTCGACGACCGGGTAGCCGAAGAACAGCAGCAGGTACGCCGCGGCGGGCGCGACGAACAGCCACCGGGTCCATCGCTGCCCGCGCCGGACCGGCGACGGGTCAGTGGCCCGTGGCGATCTGCTGCGCATGGCTGAGGGCTTCCTCCGGCGTCTGTTCACCCGTCAGCGCGGACTGGATCGCGGTGTAGATCCCCGTCGCCGCCCTGGGCCACTCGACGCCGAGCTCGCTGGTACGGGCGCGCGCCACCGTCACGCTCCGGGCGAAGGCGGCCGTCGACGGGTTCGCCTCGGCGTGCTGGGCGGCCACCGCGGTGCGGGAGGGCACGGTGCGGTGCTCCTGGGCCAGGGTGAGCATGTTCGAGGGGGAGTTCAGGCAGGCGAGGACCTGGGCGGCCTTCTGCTGCCGGGCTTTGGAAGGGCTCTGCGGGACGGTCCACACCTCGCCGCCGAGCGGGGTGACCGGGGGCTGCCCCGGCCGGGGGACGGGAACGGGGGCAACTCCCCAGTGCAGGTTCGCGTCCTGCTCCAGGGCCGGGATGCGCCAGGGGCCGTTGATCATCATGGCCGTCCGCCCGGCGACGAACTGGTCGTGGACGTCGGCCTGGGTCCAGTTCAGCACCGACTTCGACATGGAGCCGCCGTTCACCAGGTCGACCCAGAGCTGGAGCGCCTGCGCGGCCTGAGGGGTGTCCAACTGCCGTTCGTCGCCGCCGTTGGACCAGAGGAAGGGCAGGAACTGCCAGGTGCCCTCGAAGGTGGCGTTCGCGTCGACCGCCATGCCGTAGCGCCCGGGACGGGTCAACTCGGCCGCGGCCGCCTTCAGTTCGTCCCAGGTCCGCGGGACGGCGACGCCGGCCTCGGCGAGCATGTCCTTGTTGTAGATCAGGGCGACGGTGCTGACGTTGGGGGCCAGCCCGTACAGCTTGTCCTGGTAGGTGCCCGCCGACACGATGCCCGGGGCGAAGCCGTCGGCGTCGATGCCGTAGCCGTCCAGCGGGGTCAGCGCGCCGGTCCGGGCGATCTGCTGTAGGTCGGGGTTGTCGAGCATCAGCAGGTCGGGGAGGGTCCGTGAGGACGCCTGCTGGAGGACCTTGGGGACCAGGGACGCCCCCGGGACGCTCGTCTGCTCGACCCGCACCCCGACCGTCCGGCCGCACGCGGTGAGCAGGTCGCCCCACTGGGCGTGTTCGGCCTGGTCGGTGTAGTAGTCGAGTGCGGTGATGGCGGTGACCTCTCCCCCGGCCGGCCCGGAACCGGTGCGGTGACCGCACCCGGTGGCGGCCGGCACCAGGAGGAGGAGCCCGGTCAGGAGGGCGGCGATCCGCCGAGCCGACGATCTGGCCGGTGAGATCATGCTGGTGCCTTTGCCGGGTGTCTCGGGGTCGGGGGGCGGGGTCCAATCGGACTCTTCCGTTCGAACGCACATTAAACACCCCCCGGAGTACCCATGGCGTGCCCGGTGGCCTCCCGGATCATCGCCACCACGGCTTCGGGCCGCGACAGCGGGACGGCGTGCGAGGCGTCCAGCACGTACTCGGTGGCCGCCATGCGTTGGGCCATGAAGCGCTGGGCGGCGGGGTTGAGCATCCGGTCGGCGGTCGCGATGGCGTACCAGGACGGCTTGTCCGCCCAGGCCGGCGAGCCCGATCGGTCGGTCAGCGCGCCGCAGGCCACCGGGCGTTGGGCTGCGGCCAGCGCCTGCCCGGCCGCGGGCGACAGGTCGTCGGCGTACAGCTGCCGGAACCGCTCCGCGCGGATGTACACCTCGCTGTCGGGGCCGAAGGGGAGGGCGGTGGCGACGGTGGCGTCGGCCAGGGCGGAGGGGGCGAAGCGGTTGGTGATGTCCAGCAGGCACTCACCGGCGTCGAGGCCGAACGCGGCGACGTAGCACAGGGCCACCACCTGGTCGGTGTCGTCGGTCGGCTGGGTGATGACCGCGCCGCCGTAGCCGTGGCCGACCAGGACGGCGGGGGTGTCGAGCCCGCGCAGCAGGCTCCGGACGCACGCGGCGTCATGCGCCAGGCCGCGCAGCGGGTTCGCGGGGGCGTGCACCGTCAGGCCGGCGGCGCGCAGCGGGCCGATGACCTCGGACCAGGACGAGGCGTCGGTGAATGCCCCGTGCACCAGCACGACGGTCGGTGGAACGGGGGTGGGTGTGTGCATGCCGATGGCCTTCGACTGGGCGGCGGAGCGGGACAGGGAAGTCCCAGCCAAGCCGGTCCGGCCGTGGCGGGCATCGCGTGAACGTACCAACGAGCCCGCTCAGGCCTCGGGGAGGGCGGCGACCAGGTTGGCGAGCTGGACCCGGGAGCCGATCGACAGCTTGCGGAACACGGACGACAGATGGGTGTTGACGGTGTGCGGGGACACCACCAGTACGTCGGCGGCCGACCTGTTGGTGTGGCCCTGGGCGATGAGGCGGGCGACCTTCTCCTCCGAGGCCGTGAGGGCACCCCAGCCCTGGACGGGGCGCTGCACGGTCGTCGTCCGGCGGGTGTCGGTGCCGGCGTCCGCCAGGACGCGTTGGACCTGTGCCGCCGCGGCGTGGGCGCCCGACTCGGCGAACGTGTCCCGTGCGTGCGCCAGCGCGGCCACCGCCCGGCGTCGTCGCCCCGCGCCCAGGAGGGCCCGGCCGAGATCGGCGTGGGCGGCGGCCCGGGTCAGCGGGCGGGGGCTCGCCCCGAGCAGGTCCACGGCGTGTTCGAGCTCGGCGGGGTCGTTCCGTACGAGCCCGCGGGCCTGCG
Organism: Kitasatospora sp. NPDC097643; assembly: GCF_040302625.1. Lineage (NCBI taxonomy): Bacteria > Bacillati > Actinomycetota > Actinomycetes > Kitasatosporales > Streptomycetaceae > Kitasatospora > Kitasatospora sp. NPDC097643. Next base: position 91,218 of record NZ_JBEOSA010000022.1, read on the forward strand.
CCGCGATGCCGGCGGCGGTCGGCACGGACGGGTTGCGTCCGGCGTGGGCCTCGGCCTGCGCGGCCAGGTCCTCGGCGAGCTGCTGCTCCCCGCCGCGCAGGGACATCCGGACCGCGGCGTCGACCCAGTCGCGCAGCAGCCGCCACCGCATGAACGGACCTTGCTGCTGTACCCGGCGGATCCGGTCGACGGCGAGTGCGACGTCCCCGTCGGCCTCGGCGTGGACGGCCTCCAGGAAGCGCACCGCGGCCGTGTTGCCCGGGTTCGGTTTGACGGCCAGTTGCTCCCGGGCGGCGAGCAGGTGCTCCCGGGCCGCCTCGCGGTCGCCGCGCAGCAGGGCGATCCGGGAGCGGATCACCCGACCGTTCAGCTGTTGGACGGGCACCCGTACCTCGTCCTCCAGGCGCTCCATGGTCACGAAGTCGGCCTCGGCGTCGTCGAGCCGGCCGAGCCCCAGGTCGTGCTGGCCCTGGGCCCACAGCAGCATGGCCTGACGCACCGCACCGCCCCGGTCCGCCGACCGGAGGAGCAGGCGCTCACCGGAGGTGAAGTCGTCCACGTGCACGTGCGCGACGACCTCCTCGGGGAGGAAGGCGGAGTCGATGGCGCTGAGCGCGGCGAAGCGTTCCAGCGCGACCGCGTTCTCCCCCGCGTTCAGCGCGATCTCGCCCAGCCCGGACAGGGCCAGTACGTGGGCCTCCCGGTCGCCGATCGCGGTGGCGGTCCGCAGCGCGGTCTCGCCGGCCTCCCGTGCCGCGGCCAGGTCAGGGCCCCGGGACAGGGCCAGGGCGCGCAGGGCGGCCAGCCGGGCACAGACCTCCGGGGCGGAGCCGCCGGCGGCGAGTGCGGCTTCGGCCCGGCGGCGCAGTTCGTCGGCGAGGTCCATGGTCCACAGCGCCCCGCCCAGGGCGGACTGCAGCCGGCCGAAGGTCTCCAGCGGCGGCCGGGTGGCCAACAGCCGGTCGCCGATCTCCAGCGCCTCGCGGTTGCGGCCGGCCCGGGTCAGGCAGAGGATCGTCTGCTCGCCCACGTCGAACGTCAACTGCCCTGTCGGCGGGGACAGTTCGAGGGCTCGTAGCATCAGGTCGGCCGCCGGGCCGGGGGTGACCGCCAGCACGTCGTCGGCCGCTCGCCGCAGCAGTGCCACGGCCTCCTCGTCCCCGGGCACGGCGCCCCGGAGGATGTGCGGCACGGCGTCGGCGGGCTGCCGGCCCGCGGTGACCAGGCGGCGGGCGGCCTCGCGGTGCAGGGCCTTCCGGGCCGACGGCGGGATGTCGGCGTAGACCGCCTGGCGCAGCAGGTCGTGCCGGAAGACCAGCTGGTCGCCGTCGTCGTCCAGGAGCCCGGCGCGCACCGCTTCCTCGAGCGCCGGGAGCAGGGCGGCGGCCGGGCGGTCGCAGAGCGCGGCGGCGTCGTCGAAGCCGAACCGGCGGCCCAGCACCGCGCCCATCTGGAGGAAGCGCAGCGTGCCGGGCTGGAGGGACCGGAGCCGACCGCGCACGCCGACCACGAGCCGGGAGGGCATGACGTCCTGCGAGGCGTCGGCGGCCCGCAGCCCGGCCAGCATCTCGACCGCCAGGAACGGGTTCCCGCCGGCGCCGTCGAGCAGGTCCCGCACCCACGTGTCGACCGCCGGCCCGAGCGTGTCGTCCGCCAGTTGACCGATGGCCGCGCCGGACAGCGGGCCCAGCGACACCGTGACGGTCGGAAGGTTGCCGGCGGCGCCCGCCACGATCTCCTCCGCCGGGCCCGCGGGCTCGCGGCGCCCGGTCAGCATCCACAGGACCGGCGAGGTCCGCAGGCGGGTCGGCAACTGCTGGAGGGCGAACCGGCTCAGCGCGTCGGCCCACTGCACGTCGTCCAGGCCGATCAGCACCGGCGCGTCGGTGGCCCGGGCCTCGATCGCCTCGGCCAGGCGCTCCACGAGCCAGATCCGCTGGTCGTGGTTGCGGGCGAGGTCGGCGAGGTCGTCGCCGGACAGCAGCGGCCGGTCGCCGTGCAGGATGCTGGCCGCCAACGACGAGAGCGGCACGATGTGGTGCAGTTCATCGGCCTTGCCGAGGCCCACGGAGAACCCCGCCGCGGCGGCCCGGGAGACGGCCTCGGCGAGCAGGGTGGTCTTGCCGATGCCCGGTTCCCCCTGGATCAGGGCCAGTCCGCCACTCCCGGTGCCGGCCACCGAGGTGATCAGCGCCTGGAGCTGTGCGAGTTCGGCCTCCCGGCCGCGCAGACCGCGATGGGACAGCGGACCGCCTGACCCTGCCATTCGAGCTTCTTCCCGTCCACCCCCGCCGACCGGAGTCGGGTCCCGGCCGTGCCGTTGTCCCGGCCGTGCCGTTGTCGCTTCCAGAGGGTACGCGGTGGTGGTCGGCCGTTGCACCGCAGGTGGCGGCAGCGGGACCCTCAGCCGGTGTGGCCGGGCAGCACGGCGTCCCAGTCGATCGCGTCGGCTTCGGTACCCGGGGGGACGAGGGCGAAGGTCTCCCGGCGGAGCCAGCGACGCACCTGACGGGACGGGAGGTCGATCAGGACGACCTCGTCGCGGTTGCGGAGCATGACGCGCAGGGCCGCCCGGCCGTGGCAGGTGCAGGGGGGCCAGATCCGGACGTCGCCGTGGCCGGCCGGCCGCTGCAGTCCCTCCCAGAGGAGGTCGCGGGAGAACTGCCAGACGCCCGCCTCGGCGGCGGGCCCGAGGAACTCGAGCGCGACGGCGATCGGGTCGTCGCTGCGGTAGCCCAGGCGCACGGGGACGTCGAGGGACTCGTGCTCGCCCAGGACGAGTCGGGCGTCGAGGAGGATCTCGGTGCAGGCGGCCTCCGGGCGGGGCTTGGGGGAGCTGGGCAGCGACTGGTGGGCAGGCATGGATTTCTCCTGGGGCGGTGTCGGGGTGGTCGTCGGGGCGGGTGCCGGCGCCGGGTACGCGAGGGGTGGGGCTGAGCGGGGCGGTGCGGTGGTCCAGCCTCGGCCCCGGGAACTGCCGTGGACACAGGGGCGGCGGACCCGCCGTTCAGGCTAGGAACGGGGGTCGGCGCGGGATGTTCCGGTGGTGCACGGCGACGTGACGGCCCGTGCACCTTCCCGGCCGCCGGACCGGCCGGGAAACGGGTTCGTCGGGGCCGTTCACGTGGTCGGGGAGCGGTGCGGTCGGGCGGTCTCACCGACCGTCGTCGCTCCGGTGCCGGTGGCCGAACTCCGCTGCCCTGCCAGCGCTTTGGTCTTCAGCCTGAGGTGCCGTCAAGGCGTTCTCCGCGGAGTGGACGCCCCTCGGGATGAGCGCCGTCCGGGTCGGGCGGAGCCGCCGGAACCGCCGTTCGTCGGCTGTTTGTCCGGCCGTTCCACTCCTTGTATGAATGGCGCCAGAAGAACTTCCCCTCCTGAGCGCCCCATTGCCGGCGCCGCCGCCCCGCCGTGCGGCGAGCCGCCCTCGCCAGCCTGCGCACAGCACCACTTCCAACCGGTCGGAGTCCCCCGTGAACCAGTCGGGTCCCTCGCCCACGCTCGAAACCCCCGCGCCCGAAGCCGAAACCCACCTGCTCGACCAGGCCGCCCGCGGCGGGGGCAACGGCTGCATCGACATCCTCTCCCCGCCGCCCGGAACCGATCCCGAGGACTGCCTCTACGTCGCCCTGCACGTCGAGGGTGCGGCCTCCGTTCGACGCGGAGGTGCCAGCACCGTGCTGGCCCCGGGGGACCTGCTGATCAGCGCCACCCCGTACCCGGCGGGCCTGTTGCAGGACTCCGAGTGCCGGATGGTCCGCTTCCGCGTCCCCTGCTTCTACCTGGGCGTCCGGCAGGGCGATGTCCGGCGTGCGGGCGGGCTGATGGCGCGGGGGAACGAGGGGATCGGCTCGCTCGCCTCCCAGTTCCTCCGCACCCTGGCCACCCAGCCGCGGGCTCACCGGGCCGGGCCGGGCCACCACCTCGCGCTCAGCGCCTCCGACATCGTCGCCATCCTGGTGACCGAGCTGCTCGACCGGGAGGACCCGGAACACCCCAACGGCGCGAGCGAGTTGCTGTCCCGGATCCGCGTCCACATCGAGCAGAACCTCGCCGACCCGAACCTCTCGCCCAGATCGATCGCCCGCTCGCAGCACATCTCGGTGCGCTACCTCCACAAGCTCTTCCAGCAGGACGGGATGACCGTGGGCCAGTGGGTGCGGCGGCGTCGGCTGGACGCCTGCCGTCGGGAGCTGGGGCGCCCGTCCCGTCGGCAGGCCAGTGTGTCCGCCGTCGCGCACCGCTGGGGCTTCGTCAGCCACTCCCACTTCAGCCGGGCGTTCCGCGACGCCTTCGGCGTCTCGCCCCGTGAGTGGCAGGCCTACGCCGCCCGGACCGAGGGCCACGACCCTGCCTCCTGATCCCTCCACCCGGTGCCGTCCGAACGCCGGTGCAGGGCGTCGACGCCGTGCACCTGGCTGCACCGCCGGTCCCGGTGTGCGGTGCAGCGTCACGGTGCGCGCCCGGCGCCCGTGGGGAACGGGCGCCGGGCGCGGGTCAGTGGTCGGTACCGCGGTCGCCGGCCGGGCCCGGGGCCGGCGACCGCGCTACCGACGGCGGGGCGGACGGCCGCCGTCGGTAGCGCGGTCGCCCGGGTCACTTCGCGAGGAAGGCGAGCAGCGCGGCGTTGACCTCCTCGGCGTGGGTCCAGAGCAGGCCGTGCGGCGCGCCCTCGATCTCCACGTACTCGGCGGACGGCAGCGCCCGGTGGAACGGCCGGCCCGTGTTCTCCACCGGCAGGATCCGGTCGCCGGTGCCGTGCAGGATCAGGGCGGGGACGTCGATGCGCGGGATGTCCGCGCGGAAGTCCGTGTACCAGGTGGTCGGGGCGGCCGAGGCGGCGAAGGAACCGCCGCTCGCGGCGACGTCCCAGCTGTTGCGGACGGCCTCCTCGCTGATCCGGCTGCCGAGGTTCTCGTCCAGGTTGTAGAAGTCCTGGTAGAAGGCGGTGTAGTAGGCGTACCGGTCGGCCTTCACGGCGGCGACGATGCCGTCGAAGAAGTCCTTCGGGGCGACGCCGTCCGGGTTGTCGTCGGTCTTGAGCAGGCAGGGCTCCAGGGAGGCCAGGAAGGCGACCTTGGCGATCCGGGCCGAACCGTAGGTGGAAACGTACCGGGCGACCTCGCCGGTGCCCATCGAGAAGCCGACCAGCACGGCGTCCCGCAGGTCGAGGGTCTCCAGCACGGTGTTGAGGTCCGCGGCGAAGGTGTCGTAGTCGTAGCCGGTGGTCGGCTGCGAGGACTGGCCGAAGCCGCGCCGGTCGTAGGTGATGACCCGGTAGCCGGCGGCCAGCAGCTCGGCGCTCTGCCGCTCCCAGGAGTGTCCGCTCAGCGGGAATCCGTGGATCAGGACGACCGGCTGCCCGGTGCCGTGGTCCTCGTAGTAGAGGTCGATGGAGGTGGAGTTCTCCTGGCCAACGGTGATGAACGGCATGGTTCTTCCTGTCTCTCGGTCAGCGGGTGGCTGCGATGGGACTCACGCTAGGGGCGGCCGTCGCCGGCTTGTTGCCTCGGAGAGCACCCGGTGTCGCCCGAGAGTGCTCCGGTTGCCCGGCGACCCGCCCGGGCCCAACTCCCGAGCGGGTGCACGGAAGGAACGCAGGCGGTGCGCCGTCGGAACAGTCCGGGGCCCGCGCGTTCCTAGCCTGATCCCCGAACAGCCCGGCCATTTCCCAGGAGTACCATGAACAGCCAGCCACACCTCCACCAACACGGCGCGGAGATCCAGGAGTTCGGCACCGTCACCCAGTTGCCGATCGCGCTCTCCCACGACGCCCGGCAGTACTCGTGCCAGCGGCTCAACCGCGTCCTCGCGGACACCCAGTTCCTGTACTCGCTGTACAAGAAGTGCCACTGGGGCATGCGCGGGCCGACCGCCTACCAGCTGCACCTGCTCTTCGACAAGCACGCCCAGGAGCAGCTGGAGCTGGTCGACGCGCTCGCCGAACGGGTGCAGACGCTCGGTGGCGTCGCCGTGGGCGACCCCCGGCACGCCGCGCTGATCACCGGGGTGCCGCGCCCGCCGGACGGCGTGGAGGACGTGCACTCGATGCTCTCGCGCCTGCTCGACGCCCACGAGACCATCCTCGCCGACGTCCGCGACGCCGCCACCCGCACGGCGGAGCTCGGCGACGACGGCACCCAGGACCTCCTGGTCTCCCAGATCATCCGCACCGGCGAGACCCAGGTCTGGTTCCTCGCCGAGCACCTGGTCGTCACCCCCGAGACCGGGGCGTGACCGCGGGCCGGGACCGTTCGTCGGCGGGCCCGGCCCGCTCAGTGCCGGGTCCGTTCGTCGGCGGGCCCGGCACTTTCCGTGCCGTCCACCGACTCCGGGGCGCGGACTCCGCAGGCCGTGGAAGAAACGCGATTCGGCTGTGCTCGTACCCGGTCCTCGGGTACGGGCACAGCCGAATCGCGTCCCGCCGTCGGAGCCGGGCGGTTGGAGGGGCCACCGACTACAGGGTCCGGCGCACACCCGCCTGCTGTTCCAGCCGGTGCAGCTGGTCGGCCAGTCCCGCGTGCATGGCGTCCCGTACCGGACCGCTGCGTCCGATCCACAGGGCCTCCCTGCCGCGGAGCTCCTCCAGCATCAGGGCGTAGGCGGCGTACATCGCGACCGCCGCGAGGAGCATGCCGAGTGCTCCGGCGGCGTGGCCCAGCCAGGCCGCGCCCGAGAGGCCGTAGACGCCGGCCACGAAGTAGCGCGGTACGGCGGTCAGCAGGAGCAGCCACAGCACCTTCTTCGGCTTGGCCACCGATGCCATCAGCGCGGCGAAGACCGTGAACGCCAGGTTCAGCACGCCGAGCACCTGCGCCCCGCCGTGGGCGTCCGCCGCCGTGACCAGGCCGTTGGCCAGCCAGGCGCCGGCGAATCCGCCCATCAGCGTCGCCGCGATGACGTCACGGGCGCCGAACGCGAGGATGCTGACCAGGAGTTGGAGCACGAAGGCGGAGAAGACCGTGAGCGCCACGGCCTGCCGGTTCGCACCGTCGATCAGGCCGAGCTGGAGGCTGCTGGTCACGACGGAGGAGATGGCCACCGTGAAGAAGCCCAGGGGCATCGGCGAGGCGATGGGCCGCAGGGTGATCCGTGTCATGGCGTGCAGGTTCGGCTCGGCTCCGGTACCGGCCACCGTCGGGTCCGGTTCGCGTACCCGCTCGTCTTCTCTCGTTGCCGCCACCATCAATTCGCTCCTTGCTCTCGGTACTTCGTGTCCTCGGGGCGACCGCCGACAGGGCGGCCGCTCGCTTGCTCTTCGACGTCGGCTGCGACTTCAGCCGCGATAGGTCTCCAGGAGGCGCAGCCAGACCTCGCTGATGGTCGGGTAGGCGGGTACCGCGTGCCAGAGCCGGCTGAGCGGCACCTCGGCGGTGACGGCGACGGTCGCCGAGTGCAGCAGCTCCGCGACCCCGGGACCGACGAAGGTGGCCCCCACCAGGGTTTCCCGGTCCAGGTCGATGACGGCCCGTGCCCGGCCTCGGTATCCGTCGGCGTGAAGCGAGGCCCCCGCCACGTCGCCGATGTTGTAGTCGACGGCCCGCACCCGCAGGCCCCGTGCGGTCGCGTCGGCGAGGGTGAGACCGACCGAGGCCGCCTCCGGGTCGGTGAAGACCGCCTGGGGCGCGCCGGCCCGGTCGGCGGTTGCGACGCTGCGCCCCCAAGGGGCGACGTCCAGTTCCCGGCCGACCGCCCGGTCGGCGATCGCCGTGCCGAACACCCGGGCCTGGTACTTGCCCTGGTGGGTCAGCAGCGCGCGGCCGTTCACGTCGCCGGCGGCGTACAGCCAGCCGCCGTCCACGCCGACGGCCAGCCCGGTGTCGTCCACCTCTATCCACCCGCTGGGTTCCAGGCCGACCGTCTCCAGCCCCAGGTCTTCGGTGGCGGCCCTTCGCCCGGTGGCGAACAGCACCTCGTCGGCCCGCAGTTCACCGTGTTCCCCGAGGTCCAGGACCACCTCGCGGTCGCGGGTCAGGCCGCGGACCGACACCCCGGTCCGTACGTCAACACCGGACTCCCGAAGGGCGGCGGCGACGAGGTCGCCCGCGAAGGGTTCCATCCGGGGCAGCAGCCCGGACCCGCGGACGAGCAGGGTCACCCGGCTGCCCAGTGCGCTCCAGGCCGTGGCCATCTCCGCGGCGACGACGCCGCCGCCGACGACGGCCAGTCGGGCGGGGACGTCGGCGGAACTGGTCGCCTCCCGGCTCGTCCAAGCACCCGTGCGCTCGAGGCCCGGAAGGTCGGGCAGGGCGGCGCGGGTGCCGGTGCAGACCGCCACGGCGTGGCGCGCGGTCAGGACGCGGCGAGCTCCGTCGGCGCCGTCCACCAGCACGCGCCGCGGGCCGTCCAGCCGGCCGTTCCCGCGGACCAGTGTGATCCCGGCGGAGTCCAGCCAGGCCACCTGGCCGTGGTCCTGCCAGTGCGAGGCGAAGCCGTCGCGCCGACGCAGTACCGCCGTGGCGTCCGGAGCGCCCGTGACGGCCTCCCGGGCGCCGCGCAGCCGCCGGGCGTCCCGCAGGGCGGCCGGTGGGCGGAGCATCGCCTTGCTCGGCATGCAGGCCCAGTACGAGCACTCGCCTCCGACGAGCTCCCGCTCCACGATCGCCACACTCAGCCCGCCTGCTCGCGCGCGATCGGCGAGGTTCTCCCCGGTCGGACCGGCGCCGAGCACCACGACGTCGAACTCTTCGGTTCCACTCATCTGTCTGCCGTCTCCTCGTCACCCCCCTGGGGATGGCGATCGTTCACGAATCGAATGGGTCGGCCGTCGGCGTTCCCGCGTTCCGGCGGCCCCGGGTCCCTGGACGGCGCGCTGCCAGGGGCCCGGGACCGTTCGGTCGCAGCCGCCTCAGGTGCGGTGCAGGGCGAGCCGGGTGGCCAGGCCGCCGCCCACCCCGGCGACCACGGCCGCGGGCAGCCACCACAGCGGCCAGTGCGCCAGGCCGAGGGCGCCGTCGGCCGACCACTGGCCGGGGCCGGTGGCGGTCAGCGCCGCGCCGATGACGATCAGGACGAACGGGAACTCGTACCCGTCGTGCTGCACCCACAGCCCGTGCGGCCACTTGACCGTCAGGGCGACCGTCATCACGCCCATGAGGCCCGCGCCGGCCAGTGGGGTGAGCAGGCCGGCGGCCAGCATCAGTCCGGCGCCGATCTGGGTGCCGCCGGCGGCCAGCGCGGTGAGCCTGCCGCCGCGGAAGCCGTCGCCCCGGAACTCGGCGCTGCCGCCCTCCAGGCCGCCGCCACCGAGGTGGAAGCTGATCTTCTGGACGCCGTGGCCCGCGATCAGCAGGCCGGCGACCAGGCGCAGCAGGAGAAGGCCGGTGTTCATCGGGGTCCTTTCGTGGATACCCCCGGCTTCAGCCGGGGGTGGGGGTACCTCCCGCTTGCGGGGGAGAAACGAAACTCCTGCGGAGCAGGGCAAGGAGCTGCGATTCGCCGTCAAGGCGGACCGCAGTGCTCTGACCCGCAGATGATCCTTAACCTGTAGAACCCGCCAGTTTGTGAGCGTGACCACGAACTACGTGAAGCGGGCGTTCAAGTACCGCTTCTACCCGACCGACGCGCAGGCGGCTGAGCTGTCGCGCACGTTCGGATGCGTTCGCAAGGTCTACAACCTGGCGTTGGCGGCCCGCACTGAGGCGTGGACGATGCGTCAGGAGCGGGTCAACTACAACGCCACCTCGGCCATGCTGACCGGGTGGAAGAAGACCGAGGAACTGGCCTACCTGTCCGAGGTCTCCAGCGTCCCGTTGCAGCAGACGCTTCGGCACTTGCAGGGGCGTTCGGGAACTTCTGGGCGAAGCGGGCGAAGTACCCGACGTTCAAGTCCCGGAAGAAGTCCCGGAAGTCCGCCGAGTACACCACCAGTGGTTTCCGGTACCGGGACGGCAAGCTGACCTTGGCGAAGATGGCCGAGCCGCTGGACAGCGTGTGGTCCCGGCCGATTCCGGAAGGCGCGTCGCCGTCCACGGTGACGGTGTCGCAGGACAGCGCGGGCCGCTGGTTCGTCTCCATGCTGTGCGACGACCGGCCCGTGATGCCTGATGCCCCCACCGGTTCGGCGGTCGGCATCGACGCGGGTGTCACCGCGCTGGTGACGCTCTCCACCGGAGAGAAGATCACCAACCCGAAGCACGAACACTCCGGGCGGGCAGTCGTCGGTGAAGCAGGAAGTCGTCCCAGCACCCCGCACACGCGGGGTGTCTCAGCCGCGAGGCTGAGGGGAATGGAATCCCCCTCCTTCAGGAGGGGGAGAATGTCAAGTCGGACTCCGTCGGTTCGGTGCGGTCCGTCAGCCGGCGGCGTGCGGGTCGATCATGGAGTGGGCGTAGACCAGGCCCAGGCCGTAGGCGCCGCCGTGCTCCTTGACCAGCTCGGTCACCGGGACGTAGGTCTCGGCGCGGGCCCAGTCGCGCTGGAGCTCCAGCAGGACCTGGATCCAGGTGACGGGCACGGCGCCGGCGGCGGTCATCCGCTGCAGGGCGTGCTCGTGGGCCAGCGGGCTGACGCCGCCGGAGGCGTCGGCGACGACGTAGACCTCGTAGCCCTGGTCCAGCGCGGAGAGGGCCGGCAGGACGAGGCAGACCTCGGTCCACAGGCCGGAGAGGATGATCTTCTTGCGGCCGGTCGCCTTGACCGCCTCGACCAGGGCTTCGTCCTCCCAGGCGTTCATCGTGGTGCGGTCGATGACGTCCTGGTCGGGGAAGACGGCCCTCAGCTGCGGGAGGAGCGGGCCGGAGAAGGACTCGGCGGCGACGGTGGTCAGCACGGTCGGTACGTCGAAGATCTTCGCGGCCTTCGCCAGGCCGACGGTGGCGTTGATGATCGCGGTGCGGTCGCCGCTGCCGGTGCCGAAGAACATCTGCGGCTGGTGGTCGACGAACAGCATCATCGCGTTGTCGGGGGTCAGCAGGTCGGGGCTCGGAGCGGCGTGGACGTTGGCGAAGTCGACCATTGGTCTTCTCTTTCCTTGGGAATGCCGTGAATTGGCGTGACATCAGGCGACCGTTCCGGATCGCCGGGGCGCCTCGTCCAGCGACGCTAGTGCGGGCCGCCCCGGGTGTTCTGCTCGCTGTGCGCCCGGGATTGTCCTGACAACGCACGACAGGCCGGGGCCGAGCCGGCTGAGCGGTTCAGTGCGCTGCGGGGCCATTGGTCATGCGCTGCGGACGTCCTTCGCGCGTCGCCGGCTGCCTAGGTTTCGCCGGGCGGCCCCGTCGGGCCGCGATCAGTCAGCGGAAAGGTGGCAACCCATGCAGTTCGGGATATTCAGCGTCGGCGACGTGACCGTCGACCCGACCACGGGACGGGCGCCGACCGAGCGCGAGCGCATCAAGGCGATCCTGGCCATCGCGCTCAAGGCCGAGGAGGTCGGCCTGGACGTCTTCGCCACGGGCGAGCACCACAACCCGCCGTTCGTCCCGTCCTCGCCGACGACCATGCTGGGCTGGATCGCCGCGAGGACCGAGCGGATCATCCTGTCCACCGCGACCACGCTGATCACCACCAACGACCCGGTGAAGATCGCCGAGGACTACGCGATGCTGCAGCACGTGGCCGACGGCCGTGTCGACCTGATGCTCGGGCGCGGGAACACCGGCCCGGTCTACCCGTGGTTCGGCCAGGACATCCGCCAGGGCATCCCGCTCGCGGCGGAGAACTACGCGCTGCTGCACCGGCTCTGGCGCGAGGACGTGGTCGACTGGGAAGGCCGCTTCCGCACCCCGCTGCAGGCCTTCACCGCCACGCCCAGGCCGCTGGACGGCGTGCCGCCGTTCGTCTGGCACGGCTCGATCCGCAGCCCCGAGATCGCCGAACAGGCCGCGTACTACGGCGACGGCTTCTTCCACAACAACATCTTCTGGCCCCAGGAGCACACCCGGCGGATGGTCGCGCTCTACCGCAGGCGTTTCGCCCACCACGGCCACGGCACGCCCGAGCAGGCGATCGTCGGCCTCGGCGGGCAGGTGTTCATGCGCAAGAACTCCCAGGACGCGGTGCGCGAGTTCCGCCCGTACTTCGACAACGCGCCGGTGTACGGGCACGGGCCCTCGCTGGAGGAGTTCACCGAGCAGACCCCGCTGACCGTCGGCAGCCCGCAGGAGGTCATCGAGCGCACCCTCGGCTTCCGCGAGGCCGTCGGTGACTACCAGCGCCAGCTGTTCCTGATGGACCACGCCGGTCTGCCGCTCAAGACGGTGCTGGAGCAGCTCGACATCCTCGGCGAGGAGGTCGTGCCCGTCCTCCGCGAGGAGTTCGCCAAGGGCCGGCCCGCGACCGTTCCGGACGCCCCCACCCACGCCACGCGCCGGGACAACGTCCCCGCCGCCTCCTGACCAGGACGGAGTCCCCCATGGAACCGAACTCGCCGATCACGCTCGCCGTGATCTCGGGCGGGCTCAGCCAGCCCTCGTCCACTCGCCTGCTCGCGGACCGCCTCACCGAGGCCACCAGCGGCCACCTGGCCCGTGCCGGCGGTGAAGTCCGGGTGCGCCTGCACGAGTTGCGCCCACTGGCCACCCCCATCTCGCACCACCTGCTCTCCGGCTTTCCCACCCAGGCACTGGGCGCCGCGCTGGAGGAGGTGAGCACGGCGGACGCGCTGATCGCCGTGTCCCCGATCTTCTCGGCCTCCTACAGCGGCCTGTTCAAGTCGTTCTTCGACCTGCTCGAACCCGGCGCCCTGGCGGGCAAGCCGGTGCTGATCGGCGCGACGGGCGGCACCGCGCGCCACTCCCTGGCCCTGGAACACGCGATGCGTCCGCTGTTCGCCTACCAGCGTGCGCTCATCGCGCCGACCGCGGTCTTCGCGGCGTCCGAGGACTGGGGCGGCACGGGCGACACGCACACCGACAGCCTGCCGGTGCGGATCGAACGGGCCGGGGGAGAGCTCGCGGCGCTGGTCCTCGCGGCCCTGGCGAATCCGCGGCCGGCCGGCGGCCCGGCGGTGACTCCCTCCGCACTCGGCTTCCACTGACCCTGCGCACACCCGCGACCCCCACCGCCGAACACCACCGAACGAAGGGACCTCCCTTGTCCACCATGCCCGTCGCCGGAATCCGCCCCGGTGCTCCCGAGCAGCCCGCCGACCTCGTCGTGCGCAACGCCAAGGTGCACACCAATGATCCGCGCCGCCCCCGGGCCACCGCGGTGGCCGTCCGGGACGGGCTGATCCAGGCGGTCGGCGACGACGCGGACGTCGCTCCGCTGGTCGGCCCCGGCACCCGGGTGGTCGACGCGCTCGGCCGCCGGGCCGTCCCCGGACTCAACGACGCACACCTGCACGTCATCCGCGGCGGCCTCAACTACGTGCTGGAGCTGCGCTGGGACGGCGTCCCGACGCTGCGCGAGGCGCTGGCGATGCTCCGGCTCCAGGCCGAGCGCACCCCGCCCGGCCAGTGGGTGCGGGTGGTCGGCGGCTGGTCCGCCGACCAGTTCGCCGAGCGTCGGCTGCCCACCCTGGAGGAGCTCAACGCGGCGGCACCCGACACCCCCGTCTTCGTGCTGCACCTCTACCAGTCGGCGCTGCTCAACCGGGCCGCGCTGTGCGCCGCGGGTTTCACCCGGGACACCCCCGACCCGGCGGGCGGCCAGATCGTGCGCGGCCACGACGGCGAGCCCACCGGTCTGCTGATCGCCGCCCCGGGCGCGCTGCTGCTCTACTCCACCCTGGCCAAGGCGCCGACTCTGGACGAGGCCGACCGGATCGGCTCCACCCGGCACTTCCTGCGCGAGCTGAACCGCTTCGGCCTGACCTCCGCGATCGACGCCGCCGGCGGCTTCCAGAGCTTCCCCGAGAACTACGGCACCGTCATGGAACTCGCCCGCCGGGGCGAGCTGACCCTGCGCATCGCCTACCACCTCTTCCCGCAGACCGCCGGGCAGGAACTGGACGACCTCACCCGCTGGGTCAACACCGTGCGCCCAGGGGAGGGCGACGCCTGGCTGCGCCTCAACGGTGCGGGGGAGAACCTCACCTGGGCCGCCGCCGACTTCGAGAACTTCACCGAGCCGAGGCCACAACTCGGCTCCTACGAGACGGAGTTCGAGAAGGCCGTCCGGCTGCTGACCGAGCACGGCTGGGGCTTCCGGCTGCACGCCACCTACGACGAGACCATCCGCCGCGACCTCGCGGTGTTCGAGAAGCTCGCCGCCGAGGGACTCTTCCCGCAGGGCGGCCGCTGGCTCTTCGACCACGCGGAGACCGTCAGCCCGGACAGCCTCGACCGGATCGCGGCCCTGGGCGGCGCGATCTCGGTGCAGAACCGCCTCTCCTTCCAGGGCGAGGCCTTCGTCTCCCGCTACGGCGCCCCCGCCGCCGCCGAAGCGCCGCCACTGCGCGCCATGCTGGACCGCGGCCTCACCGTCGCCGCGGGCACCGACGCCACCCGGGTCTCCTCCTACAACCCCTGGGTCGCCCTGCACTGGCTGGTCTCCGGCCGGGCCGTCTCCGGGCGGCGCCTCGCGGCCGAGCACAACCGGCTCAGCCGCGAACAGGCCCTGGAGCTCTACACCCTCGGCGGGGCCCGCCTCACCGGCGAGGAAGAAGTCAAGGGCCGTCTGGTGGTGGGGAGTTACGCCGACTTCGCGCTGCTCAGCGCCGACTACTTCACCGTGCCCGAGGCTGACATCCCGCACATCGAGTCCGTCCTCACCGTCGTCGGCGGGCGGATCGTCCACGCCACCGCGGAACACCAGGGCCTGGCCCCGGACCTGCCTGCGGTGACGCCCCCCTGGAGCCCGGTCACCCGCTTCGGCGGCTACCACGCCACCCCCGCCCCCAGCCTGGCCGCCGGCGTCCGCCAGGCCGAAGGCGTGCTGGAGGCCGTGGCCGCCTCCGGCGAGCAGCACGCCTGGCGCGCGGCGCGTGGTCTCGCGCTGCCCGGACAGGCGCAGGTGCCACTGGACCCCTGCTTCTTCTGAGCGGGAGCCGACTCTGCTCGGGGGCACCGCCGGAGCGCGGCGGTGCCCCCCGGGCGCACGTACCCCGCCCACCATCTCTCTCCCCCGCCGGACCGAGGAGCCGTCGTGACCACGCCCGCAGCCGATTCCCGCACCACCTCCCCACCACCCGGACCACAGATCCACGACCGCCACCCGCTCGCCCTGGCCCTGTTCGGCCTGACCCTGGTCAGCGGCCTCATCGACGCGGTCAGCTACCTCGGTCTCGGCCACGTCTTCACGGCGAACATGACCGGCAACGTCGTCGTCATCGCCTTCGCCCTCGCCGGAGCACCCGGCTTCTCCGTGACCGGTTCACTGACCTCCCTCGCCGCCTTCCTCCTCGGCGCACTCCTGGCCGGTCGGCTGGCCACCCGGGACCCCGGACCCCGGCGCCCTGCCCGGCTGGGCACGGTCTTCGCCCTGGAGGCCGCGCTGTACGGGGTCGCCGCCGCCGTCGTCTTCGTCCAGGGCACGGACGGGCCCGCGCAGTACGTCGTGATCGCCCTGCTCGCCCTGGCGATGGGCATCCGCAACGGCACCGTCCGCAGCCTCGGCGTGCCGGACCTCACCACCACCGTGCTCACCCTCACCCTGACCGGTCTGGCTGCCGACTCCCGCCTCGCCGGGGGCGCCGCCGCCCGCCAGCGCAGGAAGATCCTCTCCGTCGTCACCATGCTCGCCGGAGCCGCGCCCGGAGCCGCCCTCGTCCTGCACGGACAGACCGCCTGGGCGCTGGTCGCCAGCGCCGTCCTGGCCGGCGGCACCCTGCTGGTCCACCGCGACTGACGTCCTGCACGGACAGGTCAGAGGGGTGCGGCGAAGGGCAAACACCCGTCCGGGGCGGTGGGTACCGGCCACGGTGGTGCGCCCTGTCGCTGCTCGGGTGGGCGGTGGTGAGGGGTGGGCGCGGCTCACGGGTGGGGGACTACGGCGACCGGGGCGGCGCAGTGGTGCAGGACGGCGTGGGCCACCGGGCCGAGGCGCGGTCCCAGGCGGTGGTGGTGTTCCCGCCGGCCGACGACGACCAGGTCGGCGTGGGTGGCGGCCTCCAGCAGGGCCCGGGCTCCGCCGCCGAGGCGGATGTCCTCGACGATGTCGACACCGGGGTGCTTCGCCCGCAGGCCGGTGAGGACCGGGGAGATCAGGGCCGCTTGGACGGCCTCCTGCTCCACCGGGTCCACCAGGGGTGGCATCAGGCCCCCGTAGGCCCAGGCGGGTAGCAGGTCCCACCCGTGCACGACACGCAGCCGGCAGCCGCGCAGCTCCGCCTCGGCGGCGGCGAACTCGACGACGGCGTCGCCGGGTTCACGGCCGTCGAGACCGACCAGCACCTCCCGGGTGGCCTCGACGGCCGCGGGCCGTTCGGTGGGTGCCTGGCCGAAGCGGACCAGCACCGTCGGGATGGGCGTGCCCGCCGCCACCGCGAGCCCGACCGAGCCGACCAGGAGGCCGGCGAACCCGCCGAGCCCGCGGGAGCCGAGCACCAGCAGCTCCTGCCCCTTCGCCGCGGCGATCAGCCCGTCGACCGGATCGTCCGAGAGCACCGCGACCTCCACCGGCAGGTCCGGGTGGTCGTGCCGGATCCGGTCGCCGATCCCGCGAAGCGCGTCCAACGCTCTCGGCCGCAGGTCGCCGGGCCGCGAGACGTTCTCGTCCCCGGCGTCGAGCCACGGCCAGGCGTGCAGGAGCCGGAGCGCGCAGCCCCGGCGGCGGGCCTCCGCGGCCGCCCACAGCGCCGCGGCCTCGCTCTGTGGCGATCCGTCGATTCCGGTCAGGACATAGCGCGTCATGGTGGTTCCCCCTCGTGAGATCAGGGCATCGGGCCCGGACGGCCGCCGCCCGGCATGCCATCGAATCTCCCGCCCGGGGGCCGGGCGGGAGAAGGGACCGAAGGGACCGGCCGTTGGGCCGGTGGTCCCGGTCGCGACGGCGGTGGTCCCGGTCACGACGGCGGTGGTCCCGGGCCGGGCCGGGACCACCGGCGGGCGGACCGGGACCGCAGGCACGGGGGACAGGGACTGTCGGCCCCTGGGACGGAGCGGCTCGGCGGATCGAGGATCTTCCTCGGCGAGCGATGGGCAAGACCCTCGCCCCGGACTTCCACTCTGACCGAGGAGCACCCTCATGTCCGCACCCGACCGACCGGATCGACGGGCCGCCGCAGCGGCCCCGGGGCAACCGAGAACCGACACCCGCTTCGGGCTGCCCGCCGCGACCGCGCTGGTCGTCGGCAGCATCATCGGGACGGGGGTGTTCGCCCTGCCGTCCGCGCTCGCCCCCTACGGGCCGATCGCCCTGGTGGCGTTCGTCGCCGTGACCGTCGGCGCCCTCGCGCTGGCGGTGGTGTTCGGGCGGCTGTCCGAGCGGGTGCCGGGCAGCGGCGGTCCGTACGTCTACGCCCGGGAGGCGTTCGGCGAGTTCGCCGGCTTCCTGACCGCCTGGTCCTACTGGATCACGGCCTGGGCGGGCAACGCGGCCATCGCGGTGGCCTGGGTCGGCTACGTCGAGGTGTTCGTCAACAAGGGCCACCACACCTGGGCGTCGATCACGATCGCGCTGGCCGGGCTCTGGCTGCCCGCGGCCGTCAACCTCGCGGGCGTGCGCAGCATCGGGGCCTTCCAGGTGGTGACCACCGTGCTGAAGTTCCTCCCGCTGGCGTTCATGGGGACGGCGGGCCTGCTGTTCGTGAAGTCCGGTAACTTCGGGGCCTTCAACGCGAGCGGGGGGTCGGCCCTCGGAGCCGTCTCGGCGGCGGGCGCCATCGCCCTGTTCAGCTACATCGGCCTGGAGACCGCCTCGGTCGCCGCCGGCCGGGTCCGGGACCCGAAGCGCAACGTGCCCCGGGCGACCGTGTACGGCACGCTGGCCTGCGCGGCGATCTACCTGCTCGGCACCCTGGCCGTCTTCGGTACCGTCCCGCACGCCCAACTCACGGGCTCCACGGCACCGTTCACCGACGCGTTCAACACCATCGCCGGCGGCACCTGGGCCGGGAACCTGGTCGCCGCCGCCGCGATCATCTCCGGCCTCGGCGCACTCAACGGCTGGACGCTGATCTGCGCCGAGATGCCGCTCGCCGCGGCCCGGGACGGACTGTTCCCCTCCGTCTTCGCCAAGGCCCGGGGACAGGGCCAGGTACCGGTCTTCGGCATCGTCTCGGCCACCCTGCTCGCCTCGCTGCTCACCGTGGTCAGCTACACCCAGTTCACCAAGGTCTTCACCGAGATCGTGCTGCTGAGCGTCCTGACCGCCGTCATCCCCTACCTGGTGTCCGCGGCCGCCCAGTTGCTCTGGCTGGTGCAGCACGGCCGTGCCGAGCTCGACCGGCGGCGCCTGGCCCGGGACGTCACCGTCACCGTCCTCGCCCTGGTGTTCTCCTACTGGTCGATCCAGGGCAGCGGCTACCAGACCGTCTACTACGGCCTGTTCACCATCCTGCTCGGCATCCCGGTCTACATCTGGCTCAAGCGGGAGCGGAGCGGGAACGCCACGGCCACGGCGGCGCCCGCCGGCCCCGGTACGGCCGACCCCGTGCCGCCGGCCCGCCCGGCCGCCCCCGTGCCGGTGGCCCGCGCGGCCCGCACCCCCCACCCCGTCGGCCTGCCGACGATCATCCTCCGCGCGCTGCGCCCGCGGCACCAGCACTGAGAACCGAGAACGAGGAGACCCACCGATGAACACCCTGCGTGTCGACTCCGAAGCCGGCCGCCTGCGCCAGGTCATCCTGCACCGCCCCGGCCTCGAACTCGCCCGGCTCACCCCCCGCAACGTCGACGACCTGCTGTTCGACGACATCCTGTGGGCCAAGCGGGCCCGCGAGGAGCACGACGCCTTCGCCCAGGTGCTGCGCGACCACGGCGTCCGCGTCCACCACTACGCCGACCTGCTCGGCGAGACCCTCGCCCTGCCGCCGGCCCGGGCCTGGCTGCTCGGACAGATCATCACCGAGGCCACCGTCGGGCCCGCCCTGGTCGACCCGGTCCGGGCGCTGTGCGAGGACCTCGACGGCCCGACCCTCGCCGAGTACCTGATCGGCGGCGTCCTCAAGGACGACCTGCCGCTGAAGAGCCCGCACAGCCTGGTCTGGAGCGCGCTGGGGGAGCAGGACTTCGCCCTGCCGCCGCTGCCCAACCACCTCTTCCCCCGCGACAACTCCTGCTGGATCGGCGGGCGTTACAGCCTCAACCCGATGGCGAAGCCGGCCCGTCGCCGGGAGACCCTGCACACCGCGGCGATCTACCGCTTCCACCCGCTGTTCGCCGAAACCGCGCCCCCGCTGCTGGACGGCACCGTCCAGACCCCGGGCACCACCCTGGAGGGCGGCGACGTCCACGTCGTCGGTGAGGGGGTCGTCATGATCGGCATGGGCGAGCGGACATCCCCCCAGGCCGTCGAGCAGCTCACCCAGAAGCTGTTCCAGTACGGCGCCGCGCGGCGGGTGATCGCCGTCCGGCTGCCCGAGAGCCGCGCCTTCATGCACCTGGACACCGTCCTGACGATGATCGACCGGGACACCTTCGTCGTGTACCCGGGCCTCGCCGACCGGCTGCGCTCCTGGACCCTGACGCCCGCCCCGGAACGGCCGGCCGGGTTCGACGTCCGCCCCGACGCCGACCTCGCCTCCTCGCTCGCCGAGGCCCTCGGCCTGGACAAGGTGCGCTTCCTCTCGGCCGAGCAGGACGTGCGTGCCGCCGAGCGCGAACAGTGGGACGACGGCAGCAACTTCCTCGCGCTCGAACCCGGCGTCGTCGTCGGCTACGAGCGCAACACCACCACCAACACCTACCTGCGCAAGCAGGGCGTCGAGATCGTCACCATCGCCGGATCCGAGCTCGGCCGCGGCCGCGGCGGCCCGCGCTGCATGAGCTGCCCGATCCAGCGCGACCCCGCCAACTGACCACCCCCGCAGAGGAGAAGCCGCCATGACCACCGACCTGCACGGCCGCCACTACCTGGACGAGTTCGACTTCACCGCCGCCGAGATCCACCACCTGCTCGACCTCGCCGCCGAGCTGAAGGCCGCGAAGCGGGCCGGCACCGAGACGCCCCGGCTCACCGGCCGCCGCCTCGCGCTGATCTTCGAGAAGAACTCCACCCGCACCCGCTGCGCCTTCGAGGTCGCCGCCGCCGACCAGGGCGCCACCACCACCTACCTCGGCCCGGACAGCTCCCACATCGGCCACAAGGAGAGCGTCGCCGACACCGCCCGCGTCCTCGGCCGGATGTACGACGCCATCCAGTACCGCGGCTTCAGCCAGGACACCGTCACCGAACTCGCCCGCCACGCCGGAGTGCCGGTCTACAACGGCCTCACCGACGCCTGCCACCCCACCCAGAGCCTGTGCGACGTGTTCACGATGCGCGAGCACAGCGGTCGGCCGTTGGAGGAGATCTCCTTCTGCTACCTCGGTGACGCCCGCAACAACACCGCCAACTCGCTGATGGCGATGGGGAGCCTGCTGGGCATGGATGTCCGGATCGCCGCGCCGCGCGCACTGTGGCCCGAGGCGGAGCGGGTCGCCGCGTGCCGGGCGCTCGCGCTGGACAGCGGGGCCCGCCTGACCGTCACCGAGGACGTGACCGAGGCCGTGCGCGGAGCCGACTACCTCTACACCGACGTGTGGGTCTCGATGGGCGAGGACCACGACCACTGGCCCGACCGCATCGCGCAGTTGCTGCCGTACCAGGTCAACGCCAAGACCCTCGCCGCGACCGGCAAGCCGGGCACGGCCTTCCTGCACTGTCTGCCGGCCCTGCACGACACCCGCACCGACCTCGGCGCCGAACTCGCCGCCCGACACGGGCTGGAGGGACTCGAAGTCACCGACGAGGTCTTCGAGTCGCCCGCCTCGCTGGTGTTCGACCAGGCCGAGAACCGCATGCACACCATCAAGGCGATCCTGGTCGCCACCCTGCGGAGGGACTGACCGTGCGCGTCGTCGCCGGCGCCCGGCAGTCCGAAACCACATCCGAAAGGCAGGACTCCTGATGAACCGTCTGCACACACCGATGGCCCACGACATCCAGGTCGAGACCCGGGGTGAGGTGTCCCTCGCCGCGCCGGACTACGCCAAGGCGAAGCTGCTGGCCGTCGTCGAGCGGCAGCACGAGCCGGTGCTCGCGACCCGGGTGAGGCTCACCCAGGAGCGGAACCACGCCGTCGTCAAGCCCGCCGTCGCCCAGGCCGTGGTGGACCTCAACGGCCGCCCGGTCCGGGCCCACGTGGCGGCCGCGACCATGCAGGAGGCCGTCGACCTGCTCCAGGACCGGCTGACCCGCCGGCTCGCCCGGGTGCGGCAGCACCGCGACTCCCACCGCCACCACGCCACGGCGGGCCTCGGCGCGTGGCACGAGGAGGAGGGGCACGAGCACCGCCCGCACCGGCGCGGCCTCGCGCCGGAGGAGCGGCGGATCGTGCGGCACAAGGCGTACAGCCTGCCCAGCCAGAGCGCCCGGGCCGCCGTGTTCGAGATGGAGGCCATGGACTACGACTTCCACCTGTTCACCGACGCCACCACCGGCCGCGACAGCGTCGTCTACCGCGACGAGCCCGCCGGCGGGCACCGCCTGGCCACCGCCGGGCCGGCCGGCGAGCCGGAACCGGGGCTCAGCGTGAGCACCGCCGGGGTGCCGGAACTGGCGGTGGCCGAGGCGGTGTCGAGGCTCGACCTCACCGGCTTGCCGTTCGTCTTCTTCACCGACACCGCCACCGGGCGGGGCAACGTGCTCTACCACCGCTACGACGGCCACTACGGCCTCATCACGCCCGCGCAGTAGCGGGGGGTACGGGACAGCTGCGACGCGGAACCGGGGACGGGTGACACCGTCCCCGGTTCGCGCCGTTCCGGGACCAGGGACCCCCTCGGGCACCCTGCCGGGACCGTTCGGGGCAGCGCGAAAAGGCGGTGGGCCCCACGTCTTCGTGGGGCCCACCGCCTGCGGGTGTCCGGTCAGTCGTGCGGTACGACCGCGACGGGTGCCTGCGCGTGGTGCAGGACGGCGTGGGCGACCGGGCCGAGCCGCAGGCCGGCGTGGTGCGGGCGCCGTCGGCGGCCGACCACCACGACGGAGGCGTCGGTGGAGGCGTCCACCAGCGCCGAGGCACCGGTGCCGATCCGGACGTCCTCGACCACCTCGACCTCCGGGAACTTCTCCCGCCAGCCGATCAGCGCCCCGGTGAGCAGTTCGCCCTCGATCGCCCGGAACTGCTCCGCCTCGGCCAGCGGGGGCACCCAGCCGGCGTAGCCCCAGACCGGCGGCGGCTCCCAGCCGTGGACGGCGCGCAGGACGGCTCCGCGCCGGGCGGCCTGGTGGAAGGCGAACTCGACGACCTCCGGGGAGGTGGCCCGGGTGTCGACGCCGACGACCACCTCGGGCCGGTCGGGGCCGCCGGGCCGCTCGGACTCCCCGGCGCGGACGAAGACCGCCGGTACCTCGCACCGGCCGGCGACGGCGAGGCCGACCGACCCGACCAGCAGGCCCGCGAAGCCCCCGAGTCCCCGCGAACCGAGGACCAGCAGTTCCGCTCCGGAGGCCGCCTCGTTCAGCGCCTCGGCCAGCGCCACGACCGGCTCTCCGCCCTCGATCAGCTCCGTCCGGACCTCCAGACCGGGGTGGGCGTCCAGGACCGCCCGCTCGGCGTCCGAGAGCATCCGGGTGGTCAGCGCGCGGACGTCGGCCGGCTGAGCGGGGTCGGCGTGGATGTCGTCCAGCCAGGTCCGGGCGTGGACCAGGCGCAGGGTGAGACCGTGTCGGACGGCCTCGGCGGCAGCCCAGCGGGCCGCGGCGGTGCTTTCGGGCGAGCCGTCGATGCCGGCCAGTACGTAGGTGCTCATGGGAATGCTCCGGTTTCTCGTGCGGCGGCGGGGGAGTGCCGGGCGGGCCGGCACTCCCCCGCCACCGGGGTATGGGACGGGGCTCAGCCGAAGGCGGTCTTCAGCGCCTGGAAGGCCGTCTTCGGATCGAGCAGGGCGTGGTGGACCGGCGGGACGGGTTCGTCGAGGCCGAGCAGTCGGTAGACGGCGTGCATGGCGCCGCGCACCGAGTACTCGACGGTGAACACCACGTCCTCGGGGATCTCCACGTACTGCCCGAGGAAGGCGAAGTTGCGGGCGCCGTGCGGGATCACCAGCGGACGGTCGCCGACGTCGCGCTGGGCGAACTGGCTGGTGATGTAGGGCATCATCACCGTGGTCACGGTGGTGGTCGCGCGGACCTCGTCGGCGATGTCGTCGAAGCCGAGCTGGCCGAGCAGCTCGTCCAGGATCTCCCGGCCGGTCGACTCCGCCATGGCCTTGCCGGTGTGCTCGCCCGGGGTGTCGATGAACAGCCCGTAGCCCCACAGGGTGAACACGCCCTCGGGCTGGCCGTCGAAGTGCGGCGGGCGGGGCACGACGATCGACATCAGCCACGGCGAGTCCTTGAAGGTCATCAGGGCGCCGGTGCCGGGGGCGTTGCCGCTGAACTCCTCGATGCGCTTGAGCAGGGCGGGGCTGCGCATCGTCAGGGTGAAGGACTCCCAGGCGGCTTCGGCGATGTTGCCGTTGAAGACGGCGGGCCGGCCGAGGTCGGGGGCCTTGCGGGAGAGCGTCTCCCACAGGGCCCAGCCGCCGTCGCGCTTGTCCCGGACCAGCTCGGGCACGGTGTCGTCACCGCCGTAGGCGGCGTCCGCGGTCATCGAGCCGAGCGTGATCAGGGCCAGGTCGGACGTCGCGAGTTCGACGCTCTCCGGACGGCCGTCGCGGACCAGGTGGAGGCGCCGGGCGCGGCGGATCCCGTCGGTCTCGGTGAAGTCGACGTCGGTGACCCGGACGCCGTGCTCGAACCGTACGCCGCGCTCGACCAGCCACCGGGTGAGCGGGCGCACGATCGAGTCGTACTGGTTGAGCCGCGTGCGGCGGACCCCGGAGAGGGTGTGGATGCGCGGGAACTCCTGGACGAAGCGCAGGAAGTAGCGCTTGAGCTCGATCGCGCTGTGCCAGTTCTGGAACGCGAAGGTGGTGCGCCACATCGCCCAGAAGTTCGTGGCGAAGAAGTGCTCGGAGAAGAAGTCGTCGATCCGGCGGGCGCCGATCACGGACTCCGGCAGCGCCAGCAGCCGGGCCAGTTCGATCCGGTCATGGGTGTTCAGGCCGAGCTGGGAGGCGTCGAGGACGCGGTGGTCCCGGTCGATCAGCCGGGCCTTCGCATCCGTCGGCCAGTCCTGGTTGAAGTCGAGGATCTCCTGGCGCACGGTGATGTCCGGGTCGTCCAGGCTGGGGATCGTCTCCAGCAGGTTCCACAGGCAGGTGTAGGCCTCCTCCTCCAGCATCCGCCCGCCCCGGGTGACGTAGCCCCGCTCGGCCGCGCCGCGCCCGTCCAGCGAACCACCGGCGAGCGGGAGCTCCTCCAGGACGTGGATGTTCGTGCCGGGGACGTCGCCGTCGCGGATCAGGAAGGCGGCTGCGGCCAGCGAGGCGATCCCGCCTCCCACCAGGTAGGCCCTGGTCTCGCGAGTGCTGTCGATCATGTTCCGTCCAGGTCTCGAAGGCTGCGTCGTGCGACGCGCCTGCCTCGATCGGCAGGCTCCGCCAGCCTCCGCCCTCGGGGGGCGCCGGCCCAGGGCCGGGCAGCCCGGGGACCCAGGGCCACAGGTCCTGTCCGTACGACCGTGACGTGCCCCGACCGGCCCTGGGCGTCGTCGTGTCCCGGCCGTGACCCGGGGCCGGGACGGGACGGCCGGACGCGGCGGCCGGGTGCGGCCCTGGACACCTTCCGCCGCGAGAGCCGCGCCACCGGCGCCGCCCTCCACTACGCCGTCCTCCACCCCGGCCCGGCGACCGGCTCCCCCCACAC
>NZ_JBEOSA010000023.1:0-110765 GCF_040302625.1 Kitasatospora sp. NPDC097643
CCCCACGAAAGGCGACACACGAACCATGTCACGCTCCGTCTTCATCACCGGCGCCAACCGCGGCATCGGACTGGCGGCACGCGTCCCAGCGCGCCGGGCACCCCCGCCGACCGTCACTTCACGGATCCGGCCATCGCTCCCTGGACGAAGAACCGCTGGAAGCAGAGGAAGACCGCCACCGGGACCACCAGCGACAGGAACGCGCCGGGCGCGAGGATGTCCATGTTGCTGCCGAACTGCCGCATCTGGGACTGGAGGTAGACGGTCAGCGGCTGTGAGTCGTTGCCGGCGAAGATCAGCGCGACCAGCATGTCGTTCCAGACCCAGAGGAACTGGAAGATGCAGAGCGAGGCGACGGCCGGCGCGGCGAGCGGCAGCGCGAGGGTGCGGAAGATCCGCCATTCCCCGCAGCCGTCCACCCGGGCCGCCTCCAGGAGTTCCGCGGGGATCTCCAGGAAGTGGTTGCGCATCAGGAACACCGCGAACGGCAGTCCGTAGCCGACGTGGAACAGCACCACGCCGGGGATGGTGCCGAACAGCCCGACGGCGCCCTCCAGTTTGGCGACCGGGATGAGACCGACCTGGACCGGCACCACCAGCAGCCCGACCACGCCGAGGAAGACGGCGTCCCGGCCGGGGAATCGCATCCAGGCGAAGGCGTACCCGGCGCCCGCGGCGAGCGCGACGGTCAGCAGGGTCGCCGGGACGCTGATGAGCACGGTGTTCCACAGCGCCTTGGGGACGTCGCCGCCGCCGAGCAGCGCGGTGTAGTTCTGCAGGGTGAGCTGGGCGGGGTCGGTCAGCGCCGTCCACCAGCCGCCGGTGGCGGCGAGCTGCTTGGGCCGCAGCGAGGAGACCAGCAGGCCGACGGTGGGCACCAGCCAGGCGACGGCCGCCACGATCAGCACGGCCTGGACGACGCCGCTGCGGGTGAGGGCGGCGAGCCGGGCGGTGAGCGGAACGGCGGGCCGACCGGTGGGCACCGGCGCGGTGGTGGTGGCGGCGGCCGGAGCCGCCTGGGTGGTGGTCATGCGCGGCTCCCTCGGAAGCGTCGGACGTTGAGCAGCATCACCGGGACGACCAGGAGCAGCAGCAGGACGCTCAGGGCGCTGCCGAGGCCCTGGTCGTTGCCGCCGCCGAAGGAGACCAGGTAGAGCCGGAGCGCGAGCACGCTGGCATCCTGCTGCACCGGCCCGGGCGCGATGATGTACACGAGGTCGAAGATCTTCATCACGTTGATGACCATGGTGATGAACACGACGCCGAGGACCGGGGCGAGTTGGGGCACGGTGATGCGGCGGAAGATCTGCCACTCGCCGGCGCCGTCGAGCCGGGCCGCCTCGATGGTCTCGCGCGGCAGGTTGGCCAGGCCGCCGGCGATGACGACCATGGCGAAGCCGGCCCAGATCCACGTGTAGGCGCCGATGATGGCGGGGGTGACGAAGGCCGGTCCGAGCCAGTCGACGCCGCGGTAGGGGGCGGCGAAGTCGGCGGCCGGCAGGACCACCGAGGCGGTGGCGGACGGGGCCGCGGAGAACCGGAAGGTGCCGTCCCCGGCCGTGGTCGTGGTGGCGATCGTCCGGTCGCCGTCCCGGAGTTGGACCTCGATGCCGGGCAGGCCCTTCTTTTCGGCGTCCAACTGTCCGGGGTGGCCGCCGCCGCCCGGGACGAAGTCCAGGAAGACCGTGCCACTGACCCCGTCGTCGCCGGCGGCCGGCGCCTGGGCCGGCCGGGCGGTGGCCGGGAGCGCGCCGGGCTGCACGCCGACCAGCGGCAGCAGCACCACGCGGGTGGCGGCCGGCGCCCTGACGTCGCCGCCCTGGGCCTGGTCGAGGCCGCCGCCGGGGCGCGGGTGGGCGCCCGGGTAGGTCGGCCGGTCGTCGAAGGTGTCGTGGACGGCGACCGCGGCGGCGTTCAGCACGCCGCGCTGCGGGTCCGCGTCGTACACCGTGCGGAAGATGATCCCGGCGGCGAGGAAGGAGATCGCCATCGGCATGAAGACGAGCAGCTTGAACGCGGTGGCCCAGCGGATCTTCTCGGCCAGCACCGCGAACACCAGGCCGACCGCGGTCACCAGCGCCGGGGCGACGGCGACCCAGATCGCGTTGTTGCGCACGGCGGTGAGGGTGGCGTGGTCGGTGAAGGCGGTGCCGTAGTTGTCGAGCCCGACGAAGCGGTGGCCGGAGGCGTCGAAGAGGCTGCGCGCCACCGAGAAGCCGATCGGGTAGACGACGAGCGCGCCGAGCAGCAGCAGGGTGGGCAGGACGAAGAGCAGGGCGAGGCCCCGGTGGCGCCGGAGGGCGCCACCGGATGCCCGGTCCCTGCGGGGTGAGCGCAGAGACATGTGGATCAGCCCTTGTACGCCTTGGCCGCGTCGGCCTCGAGCCTGGCCGCGGCGCCCTGGGCGTCGGAGGGGTTGGCGAGGAAGTCCTGGAGGTCCTTCCACTCGCCCTGACCGGCGGTGCCGCCGAACGCGGCGGGTGTCTGGTCCGACATGTCGAAGCGGAACGCGTCGCCGGCGTCGATCACCGACTTGGCGAACTGCCGGGTGGTGTCGTCGGGGTAGCCGGCCAGGTCGACGGCCTTGTTGGGCGAGATGAAGCCGCCGGCCTTGGCCCAGACGGCCGCGGCCTCGGGGCCGGCCAGGAACTCGACGAACTTCTGCGCGGCCTCGGTGTGCTTGGCGCCCTTGAGGACGACCGCCGCGTCGCCGGCGCCCACCACCGGGGCCTTGCCGCCGTCCACCGCGGGGAAGGGGAACACCTTGGCGTCGGTACCGACCTGCTTCTTCAGCTCGGAGGCGAGCACCCCGCCGACGAAGTCGCCCTCGTAGGTCATGGCGGCCTTGGGCTGGGCACCGAAGACCTGCTGGACGGAGGTCGGGAAGTCGGTCTGGAGGGCGCCCTGCCCGCCGCCCGCGACGAGCTGCTTGTCGCCGAAGACCATGCCGAGGGTGGTCAGGGCCTTGACGACCGACGGGTCGGTCCACGGGATCTCGTGCCGGGTGAGCTTGTCGTACATCTCGGGGCCGGCCTGGGACAGGTAGACGTTCTCGAACCAGTCGGTGAGCGGCCAGCCGGCCTGACCGGCGACCGAGAAGGCCGGGGTGCCGGAGTCGGAGAGCGCCCGGCCGGCCTTGAGCAGGTCGTCGAAGGTGGCCGGGGGCTGCACCCCGGCGTTCTGGAAGGCGGTGGGGCTGTACCAGACGGTCGACTTGTCGGCGGCCTTGAAGTAGAGGCCGTACTGGGTGCCGTTGACGGTGCCGAGGCTGGACCAGATGCCGGCGTAGTTCTTCTTCGCGGCGTCGGTGACGGCGGGCGCGAGCGGAGCAAGCCAGCCCTTGTCGGCGAACTGCTTGATCACGCCGGGCTGGGCGACCATGACCACGTCCATCGGGTCGCCGCCCTCGATCTTGCTGCCGACCACGGTGGAGAGGTTGTCGCCGGTGGAGGTGTAGCTGACGGTGGCGCCGGTCTTCGCGGTGAAGGCGTCCAGCACCTTCTTGAAGTTCGCCTGCTCGGTGCCGCTCCAGACGGCGGCGACGGTCAGGGTCTGTCCCTTGAGCTCCTGGGTGGCGGAGTCGGCGGCGCTGCCGCCACCGCCGCTGCCGCAGGCGGTCGCGGTGGCGGCCAGGACGACGGAGGTGGCCAGGGTGGGGAGGATGCTGCGGAGTCGCATCGTCGGGTCTCCTTCGTGAGGTGGGTGGTGGTTCACGAACTGCGGTCGGTGGAGGTGGAGTTGATCCACCAGGCGGCGGTGGCGGGCGGCAGGACGCCGCCATCGCACGGGCCGCTGGCCAGCAGGGGCGGCCCGGCGACCGGGGCCGGCGCGGGGGTGTCGCCGAAGTTGACCGCGCACACCAGGCCCTCGCCGCGGACGAACGTGAGGACGCCGGGCGGGGTCTCCAGCCACCGCAGCGTGCCCTCGCCGAGCTGCGGGAGTTCCCGGCGCAGTTGCAGGGCGGTGCGGTACAGGTGGTACACGGATCCGGCGTCGGCCCGCTGCCGCTCGGCGGTGTGGGCGGCGAAGGAGTCCGGCTGCGGCAGCCAGGGGGCGGCCGGGCTCTCCGACGGGCTGAACCCGAACGGGGCCTCGGTGCCGGACCAGGGCAGGGGGATCCGGCAACCGTCCCGGATCCCGGTCCGGCTGCCGGTGCGGTGGAAGATCGGATCGGTGATCAACTCGTCCGGCAGGTCGAGGACTTCGGGCAGTCCGAACTCCTCGCCCTGGTAGATGTAGGCGGCACCGGGCAGCGCCAGCATCAGCAGGGCGGCCGCCCTGGCCCGGGCGGGGCCGGTGGCCGGGCCCTCCCCCGCGAACCGGCTCACCGTACGGACCTGGTCGTGGTTGTTGAGCACCCAGGTGACCGTGGACCCGGTGGCGGTGATGTCCCGCACGGCGTCGTCGATGACCCGGTGGAAGTGCGCGAGGTCCCACGGGGCGTGCAGCAGGTGGAAGAAGAAGGCCTGGTGCAGTTCGTCGGGGCGCACGTACAGCGCCTGCTCCGCCGGCGTGGGCACCGAGGCCTCGCCGACCAGCAGCCGCTGGCGTCCGTCGCGGGCGGTGTACTCCTCGCAGAGCGCCCGCCACCGGCGCCAGATCCCGTGCACCTCGGGCTGGTTCCAGGCCAGCGGGTTGACCGAGTCGCGGGTGCGCTCGTCCACGTCCGGGTCGGGCGAGTCCGGCAGCTCCGGGTGCTTGAAGAGCCCGGCCGCCACGTCGATCCGGAAGCCGTCCACGCCGCGGTCCAGCCAGAACCGCAGCACCTCCTCGAAGTGGGCGGCGACGTCGGGGTGGCGCCAGTTGAAGTCCGGCTGTTCCGGGGTGAACAGGTGGAGGTACCACTGACCGGGCCGGCCGTCGGGCTCGACGACCCGGCTCCAGGCCGGGCCGCCGAACATGGCCCGCCAGTTGTTGGGTGGCAACTGCCCGCCCTCGCCGCGCCCGTCGGCGAAGTGGAACCGCGCCCGCTCGGGGCTGCCCGGGCCGTTGGCCAGCGCCTTCTGGAACCACGGGTGGTCACTGGAACAGTGGTTGGGGACGACGTCCAGGACCAGCTTGAGGCCGAGCAGCCGGCAGTCCGTCACCAGGCGGTCGAACTCGGCGAGGTCTCCGTAGACCGGGTCGACGGCGCAGTGGTCGGCGATGTCGTAGCCGTGGTCGTGCTGCGGTGAGACGTAGAACGGGTTGAGCCAGACGCCGTCGGCGCCCAGCTGCCGCACGTGGTGCAGCTTCTCCCGGACACCGGCGAGGTCGCCGACGCCGTCGCCGTCGGTGTCCCGGAAGCTGCGCACGTAGATCTGGTAGATCACGGCGTCGCGCCACCAGGCACGGGCGGCGGGGGTGGTGGTGGGGGTGGTGGGGGTGTGCGAACGAGCGCGCGGCAGGGTGACCGCGTCGCCGTCGGGGAGGGTGGGGTTGGGCATCTCGCTACTCCAACGGTTATGCATTCGCGTTAGGTATAGCAGGCAGAGACGTCCGCTGTTAAGTGCTTGTTTGCTGAGGTTTCCCAGGAGCTACGCGATGAAGCGCCCTGCCATGGATAGATACATGTTAGGTACTGGCAGGTAGCCGCCGAGAGGAAGGGGCGGGCACCGCGGCAGGCGTCGGCTCAGCCGACGATGGCGCGCAGGTCGGCGGCCAGCCGGGGCAGCGCCGCATCGGCGGTCCGACGGCCCGACACCACCTCGAACGCCGTCTCGCTGAACGCGAGGCTCAACTGCTGGTACTGCGGGACGCCGGGGCGCGCCCCGGCCGCCAGGATCGCCGTGCGCAGCACGGGCAGGTACGGGAACCGGGCGATCAGCTCCGGATCCGCGTAGAGGTCGGCCAGGACCGGCGGCAGCCCGCCCTCGGTCAGCACGCGGTACTGCGCCCGCCGGCTCGTCAGGTAGCCGATCAGCGCCCGAGCGGTGCGCTGGTGCCGGGAGAACCGGCTGACCGCCAGCCCCGACCCGCCCAGCACACCGCTGCCGGGCCCGTGCGGGCCGGGCAGCGGCACCACGCCGAACCGCCCCGCCACCGGCGAACCGGCGGCCGTCACCTCGTGGTAGACGTACGGCCAGTTCCGCAGGAACAGCAGGCCGCCGCGGCCGAACGCCGCGCGGGACTCCTCCTCCTGGTAGCCGAGCACCTCGGGCGGGATCCAGCCGTCGCGCACGCCCCCGGCCAGGAACTCCAGCCCGGCGCGGGCCTGCGGGCTGTCGACCACCACCGATCCGTCGCCGGCCAGCAGGTCCCCGCCGGCCGAGCGGATCGCCTCCAGCGCGTTGACGGCGAGCCCCTCGTACGGGCTGAGCTGGCCCGCGTACCCGGCCATCCCGTGTGCGGGGGCCAAGGTCCGCGCCTGCCGCGCCAGTTCGTCCCAGGTGGTGGGCGGCTGCTCGCCGGCGGCGGCCAGCACGTCGCTGCGGTAGTACAGCAGGGCGGCGTTGGCGACGAACGGCACCGCGTACAGCCGCCCGTCGTAGCGGCCGGTGCGGACGACCGGCGGCAGGAAGCCGTCCAGCGCGAAGTCCGACTCGTCCAGCGGCGCCGTCCAGCGCCGGGCCGCGAACTCGGCCGTCCACACCACGTCGAGGTTGAGCACGTCGAACCGGCTGCCGCCGGCCGACAACTCCCCGGCCAGCTGGGCGTGCACCTCGTCCGCCGCCTCGGGCAGCTCGACCAGCTCGGCGGGCTGGTCCGGGTGCTCGGCGTTCCAGTCGGCCAGCAGCCCGCGCAGGTAGCGCGTGGTGTCCCGGCCGGTGGCCAGCGTCACCGGCCCGACGGCGTCCGGGTCGCCCGCCGCCTCCGAGCGCCCCGCCAGGCCGTACCAGGCCGACGCTCCCCCGGCCGCGAGCACCGCCGCCCCGCCCACCAGCGCGCGCGTCACGCGCCGACGGCTCGGGACACGCTCCGGGTCGGGCCCGGTGGGCGGCCGGTCTTCCATGGAGCTCCTTCGGTCCGCCGGCACGGGTGGGCGCCGACGCACGTCCCTTTATACGGCCTCCCTGCTGACCGGTGCCCACCTGCCCGTACTGTGTGACCGAGGTGTAACCAGCGATGACGGACGAGAAGGAAGAGGTGACGCCCGGTGCGCCATCAGCTGCTGGCGCTGCTGGCCCGGCAGCCCGCCTACGGGTACGAGCTCAAGCAGGGGCTTGAGCAGACCTTCGGCGCGGCGTACCCTCAGCCGAACATCGGCCAGATCTACGTGACCCTGAGCCGACTGGAGAAGTCCGGACTGATCCGCGGCACCGAGGTGGCGCAGGAGGGCAGACCGGACAAGAAGGTCTACGAGATCACGGAGAAGGGCACCGAGGAACTCGCCGGCTGGTTCGAGGCACCGACCGAGGGGCCCCGGGTCAGGGACGAGTTCTTCATGAAGCTCATCCTGGCCGAAGGCACCGACCTCGCCGACCAGCTGACACTGATCAACAACCAGCGCCGGCACTGCCTCAACATGATGCGCGGACTCAACAAGCTGGCCGCCACCGAGCGCGGCAACCGGACCTCGCTGCTGCTGATCGAGGGCGCCGTCCTGCACTTGCAGGCCGACCTCGACTGGCTGGAGCGTTGCCAGGAGGAACTCACATGACCGGCGCGGAGCCGACCCCGCCGCCGCTGCTGGCCGCCGACGCCCTGGTGCGCTCGCACCTGAGCGGTTCGACCCTGATACCCGCGGTCCGCGGCGTGAGCCTGCGGATCGACCGGGGCGAGTTCGTCGCCGTCACCGGCCCCTCGGGCGCCGGCAAGTCCACCCTGCTGCACCTCCTCGGCGGTCTGCTGCGGCCCGACGAGGGCGAGCTGTGGCTCGACGGCCGCCGGGTCGACCGGCTCCGGGAGGCCGCCTGGGCCCGGCTGCGCCGGCGCCAGTACGGCATCGTCTTCCAGAGCGGCAACCTGCTGCCCGACTTCTCCGTCGCCGACAACATCGAACTGACCGCGGTGCTCGCGGGCATGTCCGCCCGCACCGCCCGGGAACGCCGCGAGGAACTGCTGACCGACCTCGGCCTCGCGCACAAGGCCGCCGCCGGGCCCGGGGAGCTCTCCGGCGGCGAGCGCCAGCGGGTCGCCCTGGCCCGCGCGCTGGTGAACCGGCCCCAGCTGCTCCTCGCCGACGAGCCGACCGGGAACCTGGACAGCCGCAGCACCCGCGACGTCCTCGCCCTGCTCAGCCGCTACCACGAACAGGGCACCACCATCGTGCTGGTCACCCACGACGCCCGGGCGGCGAGCACCGCCGACCGGGTCGTCAGCCTCTTCGACGGCCGGATCGCCGACGACGCCCGGGTGGAGGAGCCCCCGGCCGCCTGGCGCAGTGCCAACGGGGTCCGCGACGTCATCGACTTCGGCGGGTGAGCGGGTGCGCGCGCTCCTCCGCTGGATCCGGGCCGACCTGCGCTCGCACCGCGTCCACGCCCTGCTGATCGTCCTCGCCACCGGCGGCACCGTCGCCGCCCTGCTGCTCGCCGGCGCGCTGCTCGGCGCCGCTGCCGACCCGTGGCAACGGCAGTTCCGGGCCGCCGGATCGCCCGACATCAGGATCGACCTGCGCCCGTCCGCGGCCGCCGCCCCGGCGCCGGTCGGTGCCGACGAGCCGTCGGCCGCCGTGCTCGCCCGCGAACCCGGCGTGCTCACGGTGTCGCCTCCCCAGCACACGGCCGAGACCACCCTGGTCGGGCGGCGCGCCGACGCAGCCGCGCCCCCCGGCGCGGCGGACCGCACCGACCGCACCACGCTGGTGCTGCGCGGCGACACCCCGGGGGCGGCCCGCCCGCTGCTGCGGTCCGGGGCCTGGCTGGACCCCGCCGACGTCCACGGCATCGTGCTCGAACAGTCCGCGGCCGACGCCGTCTGGGCCCGCCCCGGGGACCGCCTGACCGTCCTCGACAGCCACGGCGCCCCCGTCGAACTGCGGGTCCTCGGCATCGCCGACAGCCCCGACCAGCTGCCCAGCCAGGCCGCGGGCTACGACCTCGGCTGGACCCTGCCCGCCACCCTCGACCTGGTCCAGCCGGACCGGGCGGCGCAGGGCCTGACCCTCGGCCTGCGCCTGGCCCGCCCCTCCGACGCCGGGTACACGGCCCAGCGGGTGGTCAGCGCGCTCGGGGCCGAGCGGGTCTCCCGGATCACCACCTGGCTGGACGCGCGGGCCGCCCGGCAGCAGGACAACCGGCTCGCCGGACTGCTCCTCGGGCTCAGCGGACTGGCCGCCCTGCTCTCCGCCGCCCTCGCGGTGGCCGGCGCGGCCGGCGGGCGGATCAGGGCCAGGACCGGCGACATCGCCCTGCTCAAGGCGCTCGGGTTCACCGCCGGCCAGGTCGCCTGGATGTTCATCGCCGAACAGCTCCTACTGGCCGGCACCGGAGTCCTGCTCGGCGCCGGCGGTGCGGCGATCGCCGCACACCTCGTGCCCGCCCTCGGCGGCGGGACCGACGCGCTCCACGGGCTCGTCCCCGGCGGCACGGCGACCACCGGCGCCGTCGTCGCCGCCGCGCTCCTCGCGATCGGGGCCGCCGCCGCCCTGCCCGCGCTGCGCGCCGCCAGGGTCGCCCCCGTCCCTCCGACGGACGGCACCCGGCCGCCCGCCATGACCGCCCGGCCGGTCCGGATCGGCCTGCTCCGATGGCTGCCACCGGCCCTCGTGCTCGGACTCGGCAGCGTCCTGCGCCGACGCTCGGACCTGCTGGTGAGCGCCGTCCGGCTGACCGTCCCGGTGGTCGCCGCCACCCTGGCCCTGAGCACCTGGGCCACCCTCGACGCCGTCACCGGGCCCGACGGCGGGGTCACGGTGCCGTCCGTCACCGCCCGCCGGACCGGACCGGCGCAGCCGGCCGGGGACGCGCAGTCTGCCGGGGACGCGCGGCTCGTCGGCGCCCTGGCCGCCGACCCCGCCGTGCGGGGCGTCTACCCGGGCGCCGAGATCCAGGCCCTCACTCCCGGCCAGTCCGCGACGCTGACCCTGCGGGCCGTCGGCACCACCGACGCGCCGTACCCCTGGACCGTCGTCGAGGGCCGGGCGATCCGCGCCACCGACGAGGCGGTCGCCGGACAGGGCGCCCTCGACCTGCTCGGCGCCCGGGTCGGCCAGTGGGTCCGGGTCACCTCCGGCGGCACCCCGCGCATCCTGCACATCGTCGGACGCGACCTCGAACCCGAACACGGCGGCCGCGTCCTGTCCACCGGCTTCGACACGCTCGACCGGCCCGGTGACCCCACCCGCCCCGACTTCTGGCAGCTGGCCCTGCGCCCCGGCCACGACCCGGCCGCGGTCCAGCGCGACCTCCCCACCCGCGCCGGCCTCGCCGGCCAGGTGGAACTCCGCGTCCCGCCCGGCCCGGTCACCCGGCCGGGCGCCCTGCGGGCCAGCGTCGTCGGGCTGCTGCTCCTGCTCGCCCTGATCTGCGTGGTGGACCTGCTGACCACGGCCGCGGCCGGCTTCCACGAACGCCGCCGGGACCTCGGACTGCTCCGGGCGATCGGCCTGACCCCGGGCCAGTGCGCCGTCGTGCTGGCCGTCCGCGGCACCGTCATCGCCCTGGCCACGGTCGCCGTCGGCTCGGTCGTCGCCATCCCCCTGGTCCGTCGGCTGATCGACCACCAGGGCCGGCTGGGCGGCATCGGCGACGGCAT
Source organism: Kitasatospora sp. NPDC097643 (assembly GCF_040302625.1). Taxonomy (NCBI): domain Bacteria; kingdom Bacillati; phylum Actinomycetota; class Actinomycetes; order Kitasatosporales; family Streptomycetaceae; genus Kitasatospora; species Kitasatospora sp. NPDC097643. The sequence continues at coordinate 10,618 of NZ_JBEOSA010000023.1, forward strand.
CGCCCGCGGCCCGTCCGTCTGGACGGTCCTCGCCATGGCCGCCGTCTGCGCCACCACCGCGGCCGCGCTCTGCGCGCTCCCGGTGCTGCGCATCCCGCCGCCCGCCCGCGCCCCGGACGGCACCGGCCGGTAGGGCGGTGGACCGGTGCGGACGCGGCCGCCGGACGCCGGAATGCCGGGATGCCGGGATGCCGACGGCATCCCGGCGGGTCGGTCACCCGGCCAGGTCGTCCGGGCTCCGCCAGCTCAGCAGGCGGGCGCCGGCCGGTGGGCGGTCCACGACCTCCTGGCCGAAGACCCGGTTGATCGAGCTGCCCCCGGTCAGCGAGATGTCGGCGCCGTAGACGTGCAGCGAGACCGCCCGGCCGGTGCCGCCGTTCGACACCCGGTGGATGTCCTCGTCGGGCGGCACCAGGAGCTGCACCCGGCCGGGCGAACAGGTGGTCCGGGCGTACGGTGCCAGCACCCTGCGGCGCGACCTGGGCAGCCGCCACAGCCGGTACGCCTCGTCCACCTCGACGCCCTCCACCACACCCGACACGCACCAGGAGACGTGGTCGTGGATCGGGGTGGACTGCCCGGGCAGCCAGGTCAGGGCCACCACGGAGTGGGTCCGTCCGGCGTGCAGCAGCCGCTGCGCGTAGCCGTCGGTGTCACCGGCGCACAGGTCCTCGGGCACGATCAGCCCGGCCCGCAGGTACTTGCGCAGGGTGTCCGCGGTGAGCTGGGCGGTCAGGACGTCCGCCGCGGCGTAGCGCGCGAGGTCGGAGAGGAACTCGTCGAGGTTGGAGCCCGGTCGCACGGTCTACCGCCCCACTCCGGTGAGCGCGCGGACCTCGAGCTCCTCGAAGCTGCGCCGGTCCGGGTCCTCGTCGCGACGGCGGCGGCTGCCGACCAGGGAGCCGAGGACCGCGGCCGCGAACCCGACCGGGATCGAAACGATGCCCGGGTTCTGCAACGGGATCGGCGCGGTGGTGGTGCAGGAGATCAGCGCGGTGGCGTTGCCGACCTGCTTGCTGGACGCCGCCACCCCGCAGTCCTTCGCCTGGGCGGCCGTCAGCTTCACCGCGTGGACCGTGCCGCTCGCGCCGCCCCAGCAGATCGGCGAGAGCAGCACCAGGCCGATCGAGCTGATCAGGCCCGCGTAGATGCCGCACTTGGCGCCGAAGGTGGTGAAGCGCTTCCAGAACAGGGTCAGCAGGATCGCCGGCAGGTTGGCCGAGGCCGCGATCGCGAAGGCCAGGGCGACCAGGAACGCCACGTTGAGGTCCCTGGCGAAGATCGACAGGGCGACCGCGACCGCGCCGATGACCACGGCGGCGACCTTCGCCGTGACCAGCTCCTGCCGCTCCGTGGCCTTGCCCTTGCGGATGACGCTGGCGTACAGGTCATGGGCGAACGACGAGGACGAGGTCAGGGTCAGCCCGGCAACCACCGCGAGGATGGTGGCGAACGCCACCGCCGCGATGAAGGCGAGCATCAGCGAGCCGCCGGTGGTGCCCGCGCCGCCGCCGAGATGCTCGGCCAGCAGGGTGGCGGCGGTGTTGCCGGACGGGTCCTTCTCCTTGATCGTCGCCGTGCCGACCAGCGCGGCCGCGCCGAAGCCGAGCACCAGGGTCATCAGGTAGAACACCCCGATGATGCCGATCGCCCAGTTCACCGACTTGCGCGCGTCCCGGCCGGTCGGGACGGTGTAGAAGCGGACCAGCACGTGCGGGAGCGCGGCGGTGCCCAGCACCAGGGCGGTGCCGAGGCTGACCAGGTCGAGCTTCGACCAGCCGTCGGTCGCCCCGTACTTCAGGCCGGGCTGGAGGAAGGCGTCGCCCTTCTTGGACGCCGTGGCGGCGTCCCCGAGCAGGTGGCTGAGGTCGAACCCGTACTTCGCCAGCACCCACAGGGTCATCGTGGCCGCGCCGGCGATCAGCAGCACCGCCTTGACGATCTGCACCCAGGTGGTGCCCTTCATCCCGCCGACCACGACGTAGACGATCATCAGGGCACCGACCCCGACGATGGTCCAGATCTGCGCGGAGGCGCCCTTGACGTCGAGCAGCTGCCCCACGATGGTCGCCGCGCCGACCATCTGCGCGATCAGGTAGAAGATCGAGACCACGATGGTCGACACGCCCGCGGCGGTCCGCATCGGCCCGCTGCGCAGCCGTGCGGCCAGCACGTCGGCCATGGTGAACCGCCCGGTGTTGCGCAGCAGTTCGGCGACCAGCAGCAGCGCGACCAGCCAGGCGACCAGGAAGCCGATCGAGTAGAGGAAGCCGTCGTAGCCGTTGAGCGCGATCAGCCCGGCGATGCCGAGGAAGGAGGCCGCGGACAGGTAGTCGCCCGAGATCGCGATCCCGTTCTGCAGCGCGGAGAACTGGCCGCCGCCGGTGTAGAAGCCGCCGGTGCCCCGGGTGCTCCGCCGGGCCCACAGGGTGATCACCAGGGTCACCGCCACCAGGGCGACGAACAGGCCGATGGTCAGGCCCTTGTTCGAGGCCGACTGCGCCGTCGCCGCAGCCAGCGGAAGGTGCTGTGTCATGGCGTGTGTCATGCCTGCTTCTCCGTCAGTTCCTGGTCGCCGCCGCGGCCGACCGGGGCCGGGACGATCGGATGGGATGCCGCCGCGCTCCGCAGGGCCGCGGCCAGCGGGTCCAGCCGCCGGGCCGCGAACCGGCCGTAGGCCAGCGCGATGCCGAAGGTCGAGACGAACTGGAGCAGTCCGAAGACCAGGGCGACGTTGACGTTCCCGACGACCTTGGCCGCCATGAAGCCGCGGGCGTAGGCCGAGCAGAGGACGTACGTCAGGAACCAGAGCAGGAACGCCGCCGTCACCGGGAACACGAACCTGCGGTAGGCGGCGCGCAACTCGGCGAAGCGCGGATCGTCGCCGATCCAGGGTGTGTCACCGCGCGACGACGCGGACGGGTCGATCATGGGAATCCTTCGGAGCAGTGCGGAACTTGCCGGGTCCCGACCGTAGGAGTCCCTGGTAGACAACCGATCAACGCGCGGTCGACGAGGCCGCGCCCCAGGTGGGCCGGGCGCGCGGGGCCCGGGCCGGGAGCGTTGACAGTGCCACGACGGGCTCCTAGCGTGACGCAGTCGATCACCCCGCACGTAGGGACTGCTGATGGCCGAGCCCCGCCCGTACGACCTCGTCCTGTTCGGTGCCACCGGGTTCACCGGCGGGCTCACCGCCGAGTACCTGGCCCGGGCCGCGCCCGAGGGCTGCCGCTGGGCCCTCGCCGGACGGGACGAGCGCAGGCTCGCCGCCGTCCGGGCGCGGCTGGCGCGGATCGACCCGCGCTGCGCCGACCTCCCGCTGCTGGTCGCGGACGCCGCGGACGGCGAGGCGCTGCGCGCCGTGGCCGCCTCGGCCCGGGTGGTGATCTCCACGGTCGGCCCGTACCTGCGGCACGGCGAGCCGCTGGTCGCGGCCTGCGCGGACCGCGGCACCGACTACGTGGACCTCACCGGCGAGCCGGAGTTCGTCGACCGGATGTACCTCCGGCACCACGAGCGGGCGGTGGCCACCGGCGCGCGGCTGGTGCACGCCTGCGGCTTCGACTCGGTGCCGCACGACCTGGGCGTGCTGTTCACCGTCGAGGAGCTGCTGCGCCGCGGCGGACCGGCGGCCCGGGTCTCGGTCGAGGGCTTCGTCCGGGCCGGCGGCACCGTTTCCGGCGGCACCTTCGCGTCGGCGATGACGGCGTTCTCCCGGCCGCGGGCGATGGCCCGGGCCGCCCGGGCGCGCCACGCGGTGGAGCCCCGGCCGAAGGGACGGCTGGTCCGCACCCCGGTCGGCCGGCCGCACTGGTCGCGGGCGGCCCGGGCCTGGGCGGTGCCGCTGCCCACGATCGACCCGCAGGTGGTGTCCCGCTCGGCCGGCGCACTGGACGAGTACGGCCCGGACTTCGGCTACGCGCACTACGCGGCGGTGCGGCGGCTGCCGATCGCCCTCGGCGGGGTCGCCGCGGTGGCGGCGATCGCCCTCGCCGCCCAACTGCCAGCGCTGCGCCGGGCGCTGGGGCGGCTGCGCCGGCCCGGCGACGGGCCCGGTCCGGAGCAGCGGGCGCGGTCCTGGTTCGCGGTGCGGTTCATGGCGCGGGCGCAGGGCGGGCGGACCGTCCTCACCGAGGTGTCCGGGGGCGATCCCGGCTACCAGGAGACCGTGAAGATGCTGGCCGAGTCGGCGCTCTGCCTGGCGTACGACGACCTGCCGCCGGTGGCGGGGCAGCTGACCACGGCGGTGGCGATGGGCCGGCCGCTGATCGACCGGCTGGTCGCGGCGGGCATCTCCTTCCGGGTGCTGGACGCGCCGCCGACGACCGCCCCCGGCCGGTAGCGGCCGCCGCGACTCGACGATCACCGCGGAACTGAACTGCCATACCGTGAGCGACTGTTGACGATCAGGTCGCGGACGATCCCACCGACCGCGGGGCCTGGCACAGGCCCTGGCCGGAGAACCCGGCCGCCCACGCGAACGGGCGGCCGGGGTGGGCGCCGATGAGGGCGGTGTTGCCGGGGCCGGCGTCGAAGGCTCCGCTCCAGCCCGGGTACAGGCCGATGCCGTCCAGGGCGGGATAGAGGGTGCCGAGCTGCCGGTCGACACGGGCGCACCAGGCGCTCCGGCCTTCGCCGGGCCGGGGGCGTCCCACGCCGACCAGGATGCGGTCCTGCCAGCTGCGGATCCATAGACCCGTGGTGGCGTGGAGGGTCATCGGGAGGGCGCCGACCGGCGTGGACGGCGGCCCGGTGAGCAGGAGTTCGACCGGATAGGTGTCGACCGGCAGGCTCATCGCGGTGACGGGGGTGTGGGTGACCAGCTGCGCGCCCGCTGCCCGGGCTGCTGCGGCATAGCCGCGGACGACCGCGGACGGGTCGCAGTCGTAGGCCTCCGGCGACCACGCGGCGGCCACGACGGCCCGCTCGGCGCAGGAAACGCGGGGATTCGATCTTCGTGCCGTCGGAGAGGATCGCGAAGTGGGTCAGCCCCAGGTCGATGCCGACGACGGCGTTCGTCTCCGGCATCCGGGTCAGGTCGTTGGCCGGGTCGGTCTCCACCACGAACGAGGCGAAGTACCGTCCGGCGGCGTCCATTACCACGGTCACCGTGGACGGCACCGACGGCAGACGGCGGGACCACTTCACCCGCACATCGCCGATCTTCGGCAGTGACAGGTCACCGCCCGTGGTGATCGACCAGCGGGCATTGGCGGTGAACCGGATCGCCTGCCGACTGTCCTTCCGCGACTTGAAGCGCGGTACGCCCATACGCGGGCGCTTGCCCTTCAACCCGTCGAAGAAGTTCCGGTAGGCGGCGTCCAGGTCCCACAGCGACTGTTGCAACACCACGGCAGACACCTCGCCGAGCCAGGAACGCTCCGGGGTCTTCTTCGCCTCCGTCAACGCCTTCGACAGCACGGGCCAGTGCGGAACGCTGAGGCCCGTTCGGGTAGAGGCGAAAGCCGTACCTGAGCTGCATGAACGTCAAGGTATACGGCAGCACTGACAACAGCGCGGGACGGTGCAAACCTGCACGTCAGAGCAGGGTTCAGAGCACAGGATGCGGTGGCCACCCGGCTCGCCTTCGGAGGCTGCCACTGCGCGTCATCTGCGCATCCACACCTCTGCCGGCCGGTATTCACTTCAGCCGTCTTTCGGCCAACCGTGCGAAAGGTCTGTTCGCGGACACGGCACCCCCCTAGAGTGGCCGCGATCCTCCACAAGTGGACTTTTTCTTCACGCCAGTTCACCGGACCTTCACATCGGTCCACTGGCCTCGGAACGTTCAGCGCAGCCTGTTCCCATCGTCGAGCCGGAAGGGCGGATCCGTGACGCAGGCGTTCCAGTCCCCCGGCTTCGCCGCGCTCGCCGGTGACCGCGCGGTCGAGACCCGGCTCGTCGAGGAGCGCTGGCAGGCGGTCGCCTGGGACCTGAGGACGGGTCAACGCCGGGTGGTCACCGACCGACCGGGGGGCGTCCACCTCAGCGAGATCGAGCCGGACGGCGAGGCCATCTGGTGGTTCGACGCCGACAGCGCCGGGGAGGGGCGGTGGCGGCGCGAGCCTTTCGTGGGCGGCACGGGCAGAGGTGACACGGGCGGCACGGGCGGCGCGGGCGGCGCGGGCCGCACGGCGCTGGACGGCGTGCCGCGCGGGCGGGCGTACGGGGTCGCCTTCGACCGGACGGGCGCGCTCGCGGCGGTGGCCGTCGGCGTCGACGGCGCCTCGCACTGCTACGTCGGACCGCCCGCGGGCCGGGCGCGGCTGATCGGCTCGGCGCCGGGGTACCTGAGCCTGGCCGACCTGTCGCCGGACGGTCGGTTACTCGCCCTCGGCGGGCGGCCGGACGGGGACGACGCCGTGGTCCTGTGGCCGACGGACGCTCAGGCAGACGGTCCCCCGCCGCTCGCCGGGAACCACCGACTGCGGCTCTGGCCGATCGAGTTCAACCCGCTCGCGGCACTCGAACCGGAGCTGCTGCTGGTGGTCGAGGAGGACGAGCAGTACACCGTCGCGACCTGGCGGGCGAGCACGGGGCTGCGCAGGTACCCGAGGCTGTCGTTCGACTCGCAGATATCGGCCGGCTGGTACCAGGGGCCGCGCGAGGTCCTGATCCAGCACGAGCGGGCCGGGCGGAGCCGACTGCTCCTCGCCGACCTCGACCCGACCGACCTCGACCCGCCGGCCGGCCGGGGGCCGGCCGAACAAGCCCCGCCCGCCCGGGAGATCAGCACACCCGGCGGCACGATCCACGACCTGTCCTGCGCCCCGGACGGCACCCTGCACTGCGTCTGGAGCCGGGAGTCGACACCGCCCCGCCCGCTGGTCCTGCACCCCGGCCCGGAGGCGGCGGACTACCCCGACCCGAACCACCCCGATCCCGACCAGGGCGACACCTCCCGCAGCCGGCGCTGGACGCCCCGGCCGTACGGGCGGATCCACAGCTTCGTCAGCACCCCCGAGGGCCCGGGCCCGTGGCCGACCCTCTTCCTGGTCCACGGCGGCCCCGCCACCCACGACCGGGACTCCTACGACCCGCGGGTGAACGCCCTGGTCGGCCACGGCTACGCGGTGGTGCGCACCAACTACCGCGGTTCCACCGGCTACGGTGCCCGCTGGCAGCACGAGTACGGCCACCGGGTCGGGCTGGCGCAGATCGAGGACCTGGCCGCCGTCCGCGCGGAGCTGGTCGCCGACGGTACGGCGCTCGCGGAGCGCACCGGCCTGTGCGGGTTCTCGTGGGGCGGCTACCTGACCCTGCTGGCGCTGGGCGCGCAGCCGGAGTTGTGGTCGCTCGGCATGGCCGCCCAGCCGATCGCGGACTACCCCGCCGCCTACCGCGCCACCACCCCCGCACTGCGCGAGCTCGACCGCCAGCTCTTCGGCGGGACCCCGGACGAGGTTCCCGAGCGCTACCGCGCCGCCGATCCGCGCTCGTACGTGCACCAGGTCCGCTCGCCCGTCCTGCTGGTCGCCTCGCGGACCGACGAGCGGTGCCCACCCGAGCAGGTGGCCCGGTACGCCGCGGACCTGCGTCGGCTGGCGGTGCCGCACGAACTGCTCTGGGTGGACGGCGGCCACTACAGCCGCCGGACCGCCGACCACCGATCGGTGCTGGCCGCGATGGTCCGGTTCGCCGAGCAGGCCTGGCCGGCACCGCTCCCCCGACCACCTCGGGGCGACCGCCCCGGGGTACCCGCCGATCCACTGGAAGGAGGTGAACAGCCATGAAGCGACGCAGCATTCAGAACGACCCGATCAGCACCCCGGAGCGTGACCGGGGCGCCGTCGTGGTCCAGAACTTCGCGCTCGACATCACCAAGGCCGCGCCGGTCGCGCCTGCCCTCAAGGGGCAGCCGAAGCCGAAGCCGGAAGCGAAGAAGTAACCCTCCGTCGCTCCGGGGCGCTGCGGTGCCCCGGGGCGACACCCCACCGACCGCCTGCGGACAACAGAAGTGGCCACCATGCGTATCGTCCTGCTGCACATGCCCTGGGGCGCGATCGACGTGCCGTCGCTGGCGCTCGGGATCCTGCACACCGCCGCCGCACGGGCCGGCCATCAGGTCGAAGTGCGGTACGCCAACCTGGACTTCGTGGACTGGGCGGCCGAGAGCACGGGCTTCGGCGTGGACGACTACCAGTACTTCTCCGAGAAGTCCTATTTCCAGGGCGCGGGCGACTGGGCGTTCGCCGGTGCGCTGTACGGTGACGACGGCGACAACCACGGCAGTGACGGCGACGGCGACGGGTTCGCGGACTACTTCGCGTACCTGGCCACCAGCGGCGCGAGCGAGCAGGAGATCGCCCTGACCCGGGCCACCCGCGCGATCGCCCCCGCGTTCATCGCCCGGCTGGTCGACGAACTCGCCGCCGACCCACCGGACTTGGTCGGCTTCACCACCACCTTCCAGCAGAACACGGCGAGCCTCGCCGCCGCGCGGCTGCTCAAGCAGCGGTGCCCGCAGGTGCGCACGGTGTTCGGCGGCGCGAACTGCGACGGTCCGCAGGGCGCCGCGCTGCACCGCAACTTCCCCTTCCTGGACTACGTGGTGCGCGGCGAGGGCGAGGCCGCCTTCCCGGCCCTCCTTGAGGCTCTCCCCGCAGGCGGCGAGCTCGCCACCGTCCCCGGGTTGTGCTGGCGCGACGACTCCGGGACGTCGACGGCCAACGAGATGGCGAAGCGCCCGCTGCCGCCCTCGGCGATCCTGACGCCCTGCTACGACGGCTTCTTCGAGCGGCTCGACGCCTCCGTCGCGGCCGGCTGGGTCGATCCCAAGCTGGTGCTCGAAGGCTCCCGGGGCTGCTGGTGGGGCGAGAAGCACCACTGCACCTTCTGCGGGCTCAACGGCTCCTCGATGGAGTTCCGCTCCAAGCCGCCGGCGGACTTCCTCGCCGAGGTGCTCACGCTCGCCGAACGCCACCAGCTGTTGGACGTCTACGTGGTCGACAACATCCTGGACATGGGCTACTTCGACACCGTCCTGAAGTCGCTGGCCGAACTGCCGGTCGACCTGCGGCTGCACTTCGAGATCAAGGCCAACCTGCGCCGCCACCAGTTCCAGCTGCTCGGCGACTCGGGCGCGGCCCAGGTGCAGCCCGGCATCGAGAACCTGAGCACCCGGGTCCTGCGGATCATGGACAAGGGAGTCACGGGCTGCCAGAACGTCCGTGCGCTGCGGGACGCGCAGAGTGCCGGGGTCTCGGTGACCTGGAACTACCTCTACGGCTTCCCCGGCGAGCAGCCGGCCGACTACGAGTCGGTGATCCGCCAACTGCCGGTGCTGCACCACCTGGACCCGCCGACCGGAGCGGGACGGATCGCGATCGAGCGGTTCAGCCCGTACTTCGACCGCCCCGACCTGGGCTTCGCGATCACCCGGCCGGCCTTCCAGTACCGCGCCACCTACCGCCTTCCGGAGCGCGAACTGGCCGACCTGGCCTATGTGTTCACCGCGCCGCCGCGCGGGATCGGCGGCGGGCTCGCGGAGCGGCTGAGCGCCGCGGTGGACACCTGGCTCGCGCGGTTCCCCGACAGCCGGCTCAGCCACCGGGACGAGGGCGGGCGGATCGTGCTCGTCAACACCCGGCCCGGCTTCGACTGGCGGGTGGTCGAGCTGACCGATCCGGTGGAGCTCGCCGTCTTCCGGCTGCTGACCCAGCCCCGCTCGCCCGCCGCACTGGCCGCCAAGGTCCCCGGTGGCGCGGCCGCGGTCGAGCCGGTGCTGGAGCGTTTCACCGCGCTGGGCCTGCTGTTCCACGACGGGGACGGCTATCTGCACGTCGCCGTCGAGTCCGACAACCAGGTGCTGATGCGGATGCAGCACCGGCACGGCTCCGCGGCCGCCCGTCCTCGCGCCGAGGACACCGCCGACACCGAGGAGGGGGTGCTCGATGCCGTCACGATCGGCTGACCGGACCGACACGGTCACCTGGGACGCGGCCGGCCCGGAGGTCGAGCTCTGGCTCGACTACGACCCCGCCGCCCGGGAGTTGCCGGGCTTCGCACTCGGCCACCGCACCCTGCCGGGCCCGGCCGAGGCGGAGGTCACCGGGCTGCACCGCGCCGGGGTCCGCTGCCTGCGGCTGACCGAGCCGGTGCGGCTCTGCGCGGACGCACCGGCCGCCTCCGCGCGGGCGCTGATGGTGCTGCGCGAGGCGACCGGGCAGGGGCTGGCCGTGCTCTGGCAGGCGGTCTGCGCGGACGGCTGCGCGGCCCAGCGCCGGTTCCACCACCTCTACCCGCCCGAGCAGTTGACCGGTGCCCCACCGGACGTCCTCGCCGACTGGCGCGCCACGTACTACCCGAGCAAGTGCGTCTTCCGGCGCGGCCCCGGCTTCGTCGAGGTGCGCGACCGCCGGTTCGGGACGCTGGAGCTATTCACCATCGACGAGCCGGGCCACCTGGCGCAGCTGGCCGCGCTGGCCGAGGGCGTCGAGGTCGGCCTGCTGCCGGACGCCGTCCACCGGGACTTCGCCGCGGCCGGTCTGATCGCCGAACAGGCCGGCCGCGCCTGGTTCCTGCCCATGCGGGTGCGCCGCTGGCCCTTCCCGTCGCTGACGGTGTAGCGGCGTCCCTGCGTAGCCGCGAGAGTTTCGAGTCCGAGGAGAGAGCCATGACCACCGCGGTCGACGACGCCGCCGCGCGGATGTCCGCGTTCATCCGCGACCCCTACCCCACGCTCGCCCGGATCCGCGAGGCCGGCGCGGTCTCCGTCGTGGAGTTCGGCGAGGGCCTGCCGGTCTACCTGGTGACGCGCTACCAGGACGTCCGGGCCGCGCTGATGGACCCGCGGTTCGGACAGGACGTCCGCCGAAGCCAGGCCATCGCGAGCGGGCGGGGCGCCGGCCTGACGCTCGGTTCCGAGGTCGTCCACATGCTGAACAGCGACCCGCCGGACCACACCCGGCTGCGCCGGCTGATCCAGGGCGTCTTCACCCGCCGGCGGGTCGATCTGATGCGACCGCTGGTCGAGCGCATCGCCGGTGGGCTGCTGGACGGGCTGCGCGGGCGGGAGACCGCCGACCTGGTGACGGACTTCGCCTTCCCACTGCCGATCATGATCATCTGCGAGCTGCTGGGCTTCCCCCCGGAGGACATGCAGGCCTTCCGCACCTGGTCGACGGCGATCCTCACCCAGGGCGGCGCCATGACCTTCGACCAGGCGACCGCCGAACTCAACGACTACCTGCGGGAGTTGATGAAGGCCCGGCGCGCCTCGCCGCGCCCGGACATCCTCACCGACCTGGTGCAGGCCTGTGACGCCGGTGAACTCACCGAGCAGGAGGTGTTCTCGATGGTCTTCCTGCTGCTCATCGGCGGCCACGAGACCACCGTCAACCTGCTCGGCACCGCCACCCTGGCGCTGCTCCACCACCCCGACCAGCTCGCCTGGTTGCGCGCCAACCCAGCCGCGATGCCGGACGCGATCGACGAGTTCCTGCGCTACGAGTCCCCGGTGAGCATGGCCACCCTGCGGTTCACCAACGCCGACGTGATGGTCGACGACGTGGAGATCCCGGCGGACGAGCTGGTGCTGCTCTCGCTCGGCGCGGCCAACCGGGACCCGGCCCGCTTCACCGATCCCGACCGGCTGATCCTCGACCGCCGCGATCCGGGCCACCTGGCCTTCGGGCAGGGCCTGCACCGGTGCCTCGGCTCCTTCCTCGGCAAACTGGAGAGCGAGGTCGCGCTGACCGGCCTGCTGGAGCGCTTCGCGCGGATCGAGCTGGCCGCCGAGGAGGAGACCCTGCCCTGGCGCAACACGATCATGCTGCGCGGCCTGGAGTCGCTGCCGGTCTCGCTCGATGGCTAGCAGCACGAGGGCGGGCGACGCGAGCCCGGGCGGCGCGGGCGCGGGTGGCACAGGCGCGGATGGCACCGGCGCGGGCGACGCGGGCGCGGGTGGCACAGGCGCGGGGACGGGCGGCGCGGCGGGGCTGTTATTGCGGTTCCGCCCCCGGATCGGGCTCGCGCCACTACGCTCGCGCGGCTACCGGCTGCTGGTGATCGGGCAGGGCACCTCGGAGTTCGGCAACGCGTTCCAGGTGGTCGCCCTGCCGCTGCTGGTCTACTCCCTGGCCGGAGGCGCCCGCCAGTTGAGCCTGGTGGTCGCCGCCTACGGCGCGGGACGGCTGGCCGCCACCCCGCTCGGCGGGGTGCTCGCCGACCGGTTCGGCGCCTGGCGGGTGATGCTGACCGCCGACCTCGGCCGGCTGCTCGCCACCGCCGGGCTGTGCGCGGTCGCCGCCGGCGGGGCGGCGGACTTCTGGCTGATCGGCGGGCTCGCGCTGCTGGTCGGTCTAGGAGCGGGGGTGTTCCTGCCGGCCGCCTGGGCGATCACCCCGACCCTGTTGCCCGCCGAGGACCTGCACGCGGGCAACGCACTGAACAGTACGGTCACCTTCGGCGCCGGTCTGCTCGGTCCGGCGGTGGCCGGCCCGCTGGTCGCCTGGCTCGACCCGGCCGCCGCACTGGGCCTGGACGCGGCGACCTTCGCCGTGTCGGCGGCGACGCTGCTGCTGATCGGTCGCGGCAGCCCCGTCGCACCGCCCAGCCCGATCTCCGAACGTGCCTCCGTACCGAAGAACTTCCGCGGCCTGCTGCGGGAATCGCCGCTGCTGCGCGCGGTGTTGACGGTGACGGTGATCGCGAACCTGACGGTGGGCGGCGCCACCCGGGTCGCCCTGCCGACCCTGGCCACCCACGGCTTCGACGCCGGTGCCGTCGGGCTGGGCGTGCTGCTGGCCGCGTTCACCGGCGGTGCGCTGGTCGGCGGCCTGTTCGCGGCCGGCCTCACCGAGGTGCGCTCCCGGGGCCGTACGGCGATGCGCTCCGGCCTGGTGATGGGTGCGGCGATCGGCCTGGTGCCGTTCACCGGCCTCGTCGGCGCCGTGCTGCTGCTCTGCCTGGCCGGCGGCGCCAGCACGGTGACCAACGTCCTGGTCGTCACCGGCGTGCAGAAGAGCACCCCGCCCGCGCTGCTGGCCCGGGTCATGGCGGCCATCACCTTCTGCGCGCTGGCGGTCTTCCCGCTCTCGGTGATCGCGGCCGGCGCGGCGGTGGACGCGTTCGGGAGCCGGGGGGTGTTCGCGACGACCGGGCTCTGCCTGCTGGGCGCGTTCGGGTACGCGCTGACCAGGCGTGAGATCCGCGAGCTGTGAGCCGTGAGGCGTGAGGTGTGGGAGCAGGTCGCTGCTCCCACACCTCCGCCTTGCCCGGCAGGACGAACGGCGCCGGGCCCGGTGGTGCTCAGCCGCGGGCGAGGAGTTCCAGCGTGTCGACGACGCGGTTGGAGAAGCCCCACTCGTTGTCGTACCAGGCCACGACCTTGACGTGGCGTCCGTGGACCCGGGTGAGCGCGGCGTCGAAGATCGACGAGGCGGCCTGGCCGGTGATGTCGGAGGAGACCAGCGGCTCGTCCGCGTAGTCGAGGATGCCCTTGAGCCGGCCGTCGGCGGCCCCGCGGTAGGCGTCCAGGACCTGGTCGAGGGTCACCTCGCGGGCGACCGTGGTGTTCAGCTCCACCAGCGAGCCGACCGGGACGGGTACCCGGATGGAGTCACCCGACAGCTTGCCGTCCAGGTTCGGCAGCACCAGGCCGATCGCCTTCGCCGCGCCGGTGGTGGTCGGCACGATGTTGACCCCGGCGGCGCGGGCCCGGCGCATGTCCCGATGCGGCCCGTCCTGGAGGTTCTGCTCCTGGGTGTAGGCGTGGACGGTGGTCATGAAGCCGTGCTCGATGCCGGCCAGGTCGTCCAGTACGGAGGCCAGCGGGGCGAGCGCGTTGGTGGTGCACGAGGCGTTGGAGACGATCAGGTGCTCGGCCGGGTCGTAGGCGTCGGTGTTGACGCCGTAGGCCAGCGTGACGTCGGCGCCGTCGGAGGGGGCGCTCACCAGCACGCGCCGGGCGCCGGCGGCCAGGTGGGCGCGGGCGGCATCGGCGGCGGTGAAGCGCCCGGTGGCCTCCAGCACGAGGTCCACGCCCAGCTCCGCCCACGGCAGGTCGGCCGGGTCGCGCTCGGCGAGCACCGCGATGCGGCGGCCGTCGACCACCAGGTCGGTGCCGTCCACGGAGACCTGGCGGCCGAGGCGGCCGAGCGCGCTGTCGAACTTGAGCAGGTGGGCGAGCGCGTCCGGGGCGGTGAGGTCGTTGACGGCAACCACCTCGAGGTCGCTGCCGCGCTCCAGCAGGGCGCGCAGGGTGTTGCGTCCGATGCGGCCGAAACCGTTGATCGCGATGCGGGTCACGGGTGGTTCCCTTCGTTCCGTTCGTCGTCTCCCCCATCCTCGGCACCGCGGAGGGGGCCCGACAGGGGCCGGATCGACACGGCCCGCAAGGATCCCGCCAATCCCTGGGCCCGCTGGCCTGCCGCCTCGGGCCGCCCGGGGTGATCAGGGCGTCCGGGCCGCGAACGTGTGCCGGTACTCCGTCGGCGAGGTCCCGAGGATCCGCTGGAAGTGCAGGCGCAGGTTGGCCCCCGTCCCGAGCCCCACCCGGTCCGCGATCTGCTCGACCCCGAGGTCGGTGCGCTCCAGCAGCTCGCGGGCCAGGTCCACCCGCGCCCGCAGCACCCACTGCATCGGCGTGTACCCGGTGTCCTCCACGAACCGCCGCGAGAACGTCCGCTCCGACACCCGGGCGATCCGCGCCAGCCCCTCCAGCGTCAGCGGCTCGGCCAGGTGGGCCAGCGCCCACTCCCGGGTGCCCGCGAACAGGTCGCCCAGCGGCTCGGGCACGCTGCGCGGCACGTACTGCGCCTGCCCGCCGCTGCGGTACGGAGCGGCCACCAGCCGCCGCGCCGTGTGGTTGGACAGCCCGACGCCGTGGTCGCGCCGCACCAGGTGCAGACACAGGTCGATCCCCGAGGCCGCGCCCGCCGAGGTCAGCACGTCGCCCTCGTCGACGAACAGCACGTTCTCGTCCACGGACACCAGCGGGTGCTGCTCGGCGAGGGCTTTCGTGTAGTGCCAGTGGGTCGTCGCCTTCCGACCGTCGAGCAGCCCCGTCGCCGCCAGCGCGAACGCCCCCGTCGAGATCGCCGCGAGCCGCGCCCCCCGCCGGTGGGCGGCCAGCAGCGCCCGGACGACCTCCTCCGGCGGCCGGGTGCCCGCCGGATCCCGGTACCCCGGCACGAACACCGTGTCGGCCCACGCCAGCGCCTCCAGCCCGTCGGCCACGTGGTACGCCAGACCGTCGCCGCCCGCCACCAGCCCGGGCTGCGCGCCGCACACCCGCACCTCGTACGGCATGCTCGGCCGGCTGGAGAACACCTGCGCCGGAATGCCGACGTCCAGCGGCTTCGCACCCTCCAGCACCAGCACGGCCACCCGGTGCCTACCGCGCCCCATCGGACCCCTCTCCACTGCTGCTCTCCACTCCCGTCCGCTGTGGTGGCCCGGATGCCACCTACCGCAAGCATCCTGCCATCGGGCGGACGATCGCCAGCGCCCGGTCGCGCGCCCGGTCGGCCCTCATCGGTGACCCGGACGTACCCCCGAATGGTTGGCACGCTGTGCGAATCACCCGGAGCGGGACCAGCCACCCCGAAGGGCCCGGAACCCGGTGATTCCGGGCCGCGTCGCCACCGGCCGTCGCCGTGTCGTAGGGTGCGGCGCCGCAAGGCCGCGCCGGGACGGACGGCGGGCCGCCAGGGACGGCGAGCGGGCAGGAACGGGGAGAGCGGCAGACGATGGACGACCGGACGCAGCAGGACGACAGACCCGGCGGGGGCAGCACGGCCCCCGCCACCGCCACGGGCGAGGCCACCACCACTGGGGCGGTCGAGGATGCGCAGGCCGACGCAGCCCAGGCCGACGCAGCGAAAGCCGACGCTCCGCAGGCCGACGCAGCGCAAGCCGACGCCGCACCGGCCGACAGCGCGGAAGCCGACCGGACGCCGGTCGAGGACGCGCGCCCCTGGGAACTCCCGGACTACCTCCACGAGCGCGAACTCGGCGCCGGCGCCAGCGGCCGGGTCGTCCTCGCCCACCACCGGGAGACCGGCACCCCCGTCGCGATCAAGTACCTCCACGACCGCGTCGGCACGCCCGCACTGCGCGCCGAGGCCGAGGTGCTCGCCCGGATCGACTCCCCGCACATCACCCGCCTCTACGAGTACGTGGAGGGCGCGCAGGGCTCGGCCATCGTGATGGAGCTGGTCGACGGCATCGCCCTGCGCGACCTGCTGCGCGCGGAGGGCGCCACCACCCCCGAGGCCGCCCTGGTGGTGCTGAAGGGCTCCCTGCTGGGCCTGGCCGCCGCCCACGGGGCCGGCGTGGTGCACCGCGACTACAAGCCCGCCAACGTGCTGGTCGACGCGACGGGCGTCTCCAAGCTCGTCGACTTCGGCATCGCGGTGCCCAGCGGCGACGACCGCGACGTCTCCGGCACCCCCGCCTACATGCCGCCCGAGCAGTGGGCGGGCCGCCCGGCGTCCCCGGCCGGGGACGTCTACGCGGCCACCGTCACCTTCTTCGAGTGCCTCACCGGCGCCCGCCCCTACGGCGGCACCACGATCGCCGAACTCGCCGTCCAGCACACCGAGGCGCCGATCCCCGCCGAACTGGCTCCCGACCCCGTCCGGCCGCTGATCCTGGCGGGACTGGCCAAGGACCCGGGTGCCCGCCCGGACAGCGCGACCGCCTTCGTCCGCGAGCTGGAGGCGGTCGCGACGGCCGACTACGGGCCCGCCTGGGAGGAGCGCGGCCGCCTCGATCTGCTGGCGCTGCTCGCCCTGCTCGCGCCGCTGCTGCCCGGCGTGACCGGTCCGGCCCCCGGCGGCACCTCGCTGGCCCACACCTCGCTGGGCCCGCAGACCGCCGCGGGCTCCCCCGGGGCCGCCCTCAGCGCCGATCTGGCCGCCCTCGGCACCGGTACGGCCGCGCTCGGCGCCGGTACGGCCCGGGGCGTCCTGCGCCGGCTCCCGGCCCGCCGCGGCAAGGTCCTGGTCGGCGTCGCGGCCGGAGCCGTCACCCTGGCCACGCTGGCCGGCCTGGCGGTCGCGGGGGCCACCACCGACGGGGACGCCCGGACGGTCGTCGGCGCGGCCTCCCCGGAGGCGACCACCAGCCTCGGCGCGCAGCAGCCGAGCGGCAGCGCCTCCCCGGCGCCGTCCGCCCCGTCCGCCTCGACCACCCTGTCCGCCGCACCCTCGGGCACGCCGTCCGCCTCGGCCACCCCGGGCACACCCAGCGGCAGCCCCACCGCCGGGCCGACCGCCAAGGCGCCCACCGGGTCGGCGGCACCGACCCCGCCCGGCCCCGGTCTGCCCCCGGCGCCGGCCACCCCCGCCGGGCCGCCGTCCCCGCCGCCCGCCGCGCCGGCCGCTCCCACCCCGGCCGCACCGGCTCCCGCCACGTCCGCGCCGTCACCCGTCACCGCCTCGCCCAGCCCGAGCCCGACCGTCGCCCCGGCCACCCTCACGGTCGGCTCAATCAACCTGGACTCCCTGACCTGTAGCGGCCGTTGGAGCCTGACCGCCACCGTCACGGTGACCGCCCAGGGCGGCGGCACCGGGACGCTGACGCTCAGCTGGTACCACAGCTCGGGCGGCCGCGCCGTCACCGTCGCGACCGACACCGTGGCGATCCAGAACGGCACCGCCACCGTCACCCGCTCGCACGACTTCGGCTCGGCCGACACCTTCCCGACCTGGGGCGTCCGCGTCGCCACCACCCCGGCGGCGGCCAAGCCCGGCAAGACCTCCGCGGAGACGGCCGCGTTCATCTGCGACCCGCCCCGCTGACCAGCCGCCCCCGCCGACCCCTCGCCCCTCACCACCCCGTCCGGGAGAACCCCATGCCCACGCCCCGCCCCGACGCCGCCCCCGACCCGGGCGCCGAGCAGACCGTCGTCCTCGGCCCGGGCCCGGGCGCCGGCGAGGCGACGCTCCGGCTCTCCCCGGACGCGGACGCCACGGTCCGCCTCTCCGGGGAGGAGGCCGAGAGCGCGACCTTCCTCGACCCCCGCGCCTGGGGCGGCACCCCGCAGCCCGACGCGGACGCGGACGCCACGGTCCGCCTCCCCGGCGAGGAGGCCGAGAGCGCGACCTTCCTCGACCCCCGCGCCTGGGGCGGCACCCCGCAGCCCGACGGGACCACCACCCTCGCCGGCCCCCACCAGGAGGGGGATACCACCACCCTCGTCGACCCCGACCAGCCGGGCGAGACCACCACCCTCATCGACCCCGACGAGCCCGCGGCGGAGCCCGGCCCCGCCACCACCCCGCCGCAGGAACGCCCCCTCGCCCCGGGCGAGTTGCGCCGCTTCGGTCCCGGCGTCCCCCCGCGGGCCGCCGCCGTCTGGCACGGTCAGGCGTCGACTGAGGCCGCCCCGCCCCGGCGACGCCGGGTGGGGCGGTGGCTGGCCCCGCTGGCCGTCCTCCTCCTCGTCCTCGCCGCGTTCCTGTTCTGGCGTCAGCTGCGCACCCCGGCCCTGGCCGTCACCGCCGTCACCGTGACCACCGACCCCGCGGGCCCCGGCTGCGCCGGCACCGCGCTGGTCACGGCCAGCGTGGAGACCAACGGCGGCTCCGGCACCCTCCACTACCGCTGGCTCCGCAGCGACGGCACCACCTCGGAGGAGCTCACCCAGGAGGTCCACCCCGGCGTCCACCACACCGACCTGGTCCTGCGCTGGACCTTCGACGGCCAGGGCTCCCTCCAGGCCACCGCCACCCTCCAACTCCTCACCCCCACCACCCGCACCGCCGGCGCCTCCTTCCCCTACCACTGCCCCTGACCCTGCCGCTGCCCCTGACCCTGCCCCTGCCCCTGCCCCTGCCCCTGCCCCTGCCGCTGCCGCTGGCCATGCCCCCCCCGGGCTGGTCGTCGAATCCGCTCCTCCTGGGACGTCAAGACCTCCGCCGCCACCGAGACCCCTGATACTCCCCTCGGCGCGGGTCCGGCGGGACGAGGAGCTCGACGGCGTTGAGGGGGGTGAGCCGCGCTTGCCGTCTGCCATGTCCCCCCTGGGAGAGTGGTGGTTGCGCCCGGCGCGGTCGACGCGTCGGACGCCGGTTCGCCCGTCCACCCGGAGAAGGGTCCCGTCGTGTCCAGCAGATTCGCCGATCTCGTCCTGACCGGAGCCCGCGTTCGGGTGAGCCGCGGAAGGTGGGCCCGGTCCATCGCGGTCCGGGACGGTCTCGTCATGGCTGTCGCACGCACCCCGGTCGGGTTGCGCGAGTTCGTCGGCCCGCGCACCCGTGTCATCGAGCTCGCAGGCGGCCTGGTCGTCCCGGGCTTCCAGGACAGCCATGTTCATGCGCCGTTCGCGGGGCGTGACCGGCGTCAGCTGTCGCTCAAGGGCCTGGCCGGGCAAGGCGCGTACCTCGACGCGATCGCCGCCTACGCGGCTGCGCACCCGTCCCGTCCCTGGCTGCTGGGCGGGGGCTGGGCACTTGAGCACTTTCCCCGCGGGCTGCCGAGGAAGGAGGACCTGGACCGAATCGTTCCGGCGCGGCCGGTCCTCCTCTTCAACCAGGACCTGCACACGGCATGGCTCAACTCCGCCGCACTGGCTGCGGCGGGGATCTCCAAGGACTCCCCCGACCCGCCGCACGGTCGGATCGAGCGTGACCCCGCGACCGGCGAGCCGACCGGCGCCCTGCACGAAGGTGCCGCCTACCGGGTCGCAGAGGAGATCGCCCCGCAGCCGGACCGCGCCGAGTGGGAAGCCTCGATCCTGAACGCGCAGGACCACCTGCACAGTCTCGGCGTCACCGCCTGGCAGGACGCGTGGGTGACGCCGGCCACCCAGGCCGCCTACGAGACGCTCGCCGCCGAGGGCCGGCTCACCGCGCGAGTCGTGGGCGCACTGTGGTGGGACCGGCACCGGGGCCAGGACCAGATCACCGACCTCCTCGCCAGGCGGGAACACGGTCTCGGCGTCACCGCACCGCAGGGACAGCTGGGTTCGGGCTTCCACCCGACCTCGGTGAAGATCATGGCCGACGGGGTCCTGGAGAACTTCACCGGCGCGTTGCTCGATCCGTACCTGGACGGCTGTGGTGGCCGTACCGGCAATCGCGGCATGTCCTACCTGGACGCGGAGTCGCTCGCGTCCGCCGTCACCGCACTGGACCGGCACGGGTTCCAGGTGCACCTGCACGCGATCGGCGACCGAGCCGTACGTGACAGCCTGAACGCGATCGCCCGCGCACGGGCGGCGCACGGACCGTCGAGGGGGCGGCACCACATCGCCCATCTCCAGGTGGTCCAGCCCGCCGATCGGCCGCGGTTCGCGGAGCTGGGAGTGGTGGCGAACTGCCAGGCGTTCTGGGCACAGAGCGCGCCCGCTCGTGACTGCCTGACGATTCCCTACCTGGGCCGGGAGCGCAGCGCCCTGCAGTTCCCGTTCGCCAGTCTGGCCGCCTCCGGCGCCCGGCTCGCGATGGGCAGCGACTGGGCGGTCACCACGGCGAACCCGCTCGAACAGATCGAAGTGGCGGTGACCAGGGTCTCGCCCGATGACCGCACGAGTGCTCCGTTCCTCCCCGAGGAGCGCCTGAGCCTGGACGACGCCTTCGACGCCTTCACCTCGGGATCGGCCTACGTCAACCACGACGATCTCGCCGGCGACCTGTCACCCGGGCGCCGTGCTGACCTCGTCCTGCTCGACACCGACGTCTTCGCCCCGGACTTCACCGCAGACGGCACGGTGCCCGTGGCAGACGCCCGTGTCCGCCTCACGGTCGCCGCCGGCTCGGTCGTCCACACCGACGGCCTCTGATCAGGACGGACTCCGACTCAGGGGGCGACGAACGCTGCCGGATTCCGCTGCACGTGGTCGGACAGGGAAGGCCACCAGGTCGGGTTCTGGGAGACCACCAACCGCACAGCCGGGGAGGAGCGAAGGATCCCCGTGGTGTAGTCGTCCCAGCACTCGTACGTCCCGACCCCGGGCGCCAGAGACTTGATCATGAGACCGTAGTCGAGCGCATCGGCGAACATGGTCGCAAGGATCATCACCTGATCACACTCCTCACCGCCCGCCGGCACCGCACTCCCCCCGAAGAAGTACTTGTAGAGCCGCGGCTGATGATGAATCAGGCCCGCCACATTGTGCAGCCGCTCGACACTGCTGTGAATCGCGGAAGCGGCCGCGATGCCGTTGTTGATCGCACTCTGCCGTCCCAACTCGCGAATCTGCATCGCCGAGAAGAGCACCGAGAACACCGCAGCCGCTGACGCAATCACGCCGAAAATCAGCGCCGACACAACCCCTCCCCCAAGACGCCGCCGACTCCGACGACCCCCCGGAAACTATTCCCAACCCGCCACACCGGTACGCACATCGCCCTGGATGTCCCGTGACGCCCCGAGCCCGATGTGGTTCACGGAATGACGCGACCGATGTCGTTGTCCCGCTGATGGATCTCTTCGATCTCACCCCAGGGCGGCGGACCGCCCAAGCGCCACGGGACCGGTCTCGCGTCCGATGCGTGGATCGATCGCCTGGCGGCGTTGACGAACTCCCGTTGTGCGGCGTCGAGTTTCGTGTGAATGAGACGGAGCATCGCCATGTCCTTCGGCTCGCCGAACGGGAAGGCGCTGAACTCTCCGATGACTGTGCCGAGTTGCTCCGCAGCCACTCCCACCTCGGTATCGGCTACCAGGCTGACCGACACCAGGGCGGCGTTCCACTCCTCCCAGTCGATCCCCTCCGGCGCACGCTGCTCCCAGTAGGCGTGCCGCATGCCGATCTCGACCGCGCCGAAGCTCTGGAGGACGCGCTCGTACGCCGCGATCTTCCGATCGCGTATCCATTGCCGGGATTCATTGCGGCGCCCGGCCAGGGTGCCCACGAGGATGCCCAGGACGGTCGCGGCCGCTCCGCCGGCGGTGGATATGAGGGTTCCCCAAGGGAGATCCATGAGGTTCCTGCCTTTCAGTCGGACCGTCCCGCCAAGGCTCGGTCGAGGCTTCGGTCAGGTCGGTGTAGAAGGACTCGACGCCCCTCCAGGGCGAGGGGCCGCCGAGCGATCGGTCCAGGTGTCGTCGGGACGGGGCGAGGGAGTGGCGGGCCGCGTTGACGAAGCTCGGGTGAGCCTCCCCCGGCGCGGTGTGAATCGGCCGCAGTTCCTCGAGGTCGGTCGGCTGACGGCCGTGGATCAGGATGGTGAGGTCCTCCAGGATCTCGCAGACCCGCTCGGTCGCTGCGCTGGTCGCCGAGGAGGGTCGGCCCGTATCGGTACGGGTAGTTCGGTGGCGAGGGCTATGAGGATTACGGTGCGGGCAACTCGAAGGCTGCACCTGGTTCCTCGACTTGGGGAGGGATGCATGCAGGCGCTGGAAGAGACGGACCCGCATCAGATCGGGGAGTTCGTCCTCCTCGGACGGCTGGGGACGGGCGGCATGGGCCGGGTCTTCCAGGGGCGCTCGCCCGGCGGTCGGCTGGTGGCGGTGAAGGTTGTCCACGACAGCCTGGCGCACGATCCCCAGTTCCGGCGGCGGTTTGCTCAGGAGGTCGCCGCGATGCGCCGGGTCGGTGGCTTCTGGACAGCCACGGTCGTCGACGCAGACCCGCACGCCCCGGTGCCCTGGCTGGCCACCGAGTACGTGGCCGGCCCCTCGCTCGAACAGGCTGTCAGGGACCACGGGCCCCTCACCGTGACCGACGCGCACGGGCTGGCCGCGGGGCTGGCCGAGGCGCTGACCGCCATTCACGTCACGGGCCTGGTCCACCGCGACCTCAAGCCGTCCAACATCCTGCTCACCGCCGACGGCCCCCGTGTCATCGACTTCGGCATCGCCCGCGCGCTGGACGACACCGCTCTTACCGGCACCGGATACGTCGTGGGTTCCGCGGGCTTTCTTCCCCCCGAGCTGGCGATGGGTGGCGCCGTCAGCCCGGCCGGCGACATCTTCTGTTTCGGCCTGATCCTCGTCTACGCCACGACCGGCACCCACGCCTACGGCACAGGCCTCCCGCTGGAAGTCCTCTACCGGGTCGTCCACGAAGCCCCGGACCTCAGCGGTGTCCCCGGCAGCCTGCGCCCCCTGCTCCTGCGCTGCCTGGCCAAGGACCCTGCCGGGCGGCCCACGGCGAGGGAACTCCTCGCCGAACTCAACACCCCCGAACGCCCCGCCACTTCGCGCCACAGCCGGCTCCCCCCGCCCCTCACCCGGCTCGTCCAGCATCAGGTCCCTGCCGCCGATGCCGCCACTGCTCCCCTCCGCCCGGCTGGTCGCCCTGCGCCGCAGGCCGGCCCCGGAACCGGAGCCGGTCCCTTGCCGCCGGAAACTCTCCAAGAACCCCTCCGGGGCTGGCGCCGTCTGCGCGGGAGGACCACGGAGACCGGTTTCCCTCAGCGGCCCCAAGCGCACGCAGACCGAGCCGACGCCGGCACGCCACGATGGAGGTTCCCCACCAACTTTGTGGTGCCGGAACTGGCAACGGCTGAGGGAACCGTCTACGCCAGGACCCGCGACGCCATCATCGCCATCTGGGCGTAGGGCAGAGCGGGGCGAGCCACGTGCGCGGCCCTCACCCCCGGCGCCGCACCGCATCGAGCAGCATCCGCAGCACCGCCCGCGCGGCCGTGCGGCGCGCGGGCTGCCGCGACCAGACGGCGGGCAGCACCACGCCGAGCACGAGCGGCAGGGTCAGTGCGGCGGCGATCAGCGGGAACAGCGGCAACATCGGGCCTCCAACGGGTGACGATTCGTTGACCGGGTCCAATCTCACCGATCGCGTGTTCAGCGGAGTTCGGGTGAACAAGGATGAACGCGTGAGAGAGCTGGAGCCGCCCGCCGAGAAGGCACACGCACGCAAGACCCTGTCGGTGCTGCTGCGCCACGGGCTGGAGCAACAGCGACTGACGGTCGACCAGTTGGTCCGACGGTCCGGCCTCGGCCGCACCACGGTGAGCCAGGCGTTGAACAACAACGGCAGCGTTCCGACGGACCGGACGCTCCGCGCGCTGGCCCGGGCGCTGCACCTGGACGCCGAGCTGCTGATCGACCTGAAGCAGCGGTTCGCCCCGGATCGGGCCG
The DNA here is from genome assembly GCF_040302625.1 of Kitasatospora sp. NPDC097643. Lineage (NCBI taxonomy): Bacteria > Bacillati > Actinomycetota > Actinomycetes > Kitasatosporales > Streptomycetaceae > Kitasatospora > Kitasatospora sp. NPDC097643. Next base: position 34,615 of record NZ_JBEOSA010000023.1, read on the forward strand.
AACCGCTCGACCCCGACGCCCAGTTCGGGCTCCGCTACCGCGCGTACCTGGCCAGACGGCACAGCCAGTTGGAGATCATCGGCCTGGACCTCACCCACAACCGCTCGCGCTGGCCCCTCGACACGGCCTACCTCAGCCTCGAACTGGCCACCGCCCCGCAGTTCGCCACTCGGCACGACCAGAGCACCGCCGCACCCACCGTCCGCGTCCAGCGCGCCGAGGACACGCTCGCGGGTCTGAACCGGGTGTTGATCCGTGGGCTCGCCGGCAGCGGGAAGACCACCCTCTTGCAGTGGCTCACGGTCATGACCGCCAAGCGCCAACTCCCCGCGCAGATGGACGCATTGAGCGGTCACACGCCCTTCCTCCTACCACTTCGGACGCTGGTGCGCCGGCAATCCCTCCCGGCCCCGGCGGAGTTCCTCGCCCACCTCGACTGCCCGTTGGCGATCGGGCAACCCGAGGGCTGGGCCGACCGGGTCCTGTCGGCCGGGCGCGGGATGGTCCTGCTCGACGGAGTGGACGAGGTGCCGCAGGCCGACCGGAACCGCACCTACACCTGGCTCGACGAGTTGCTCGCCGCCTACCCGGACTCGTTCTTCGCCGTCACCACCCGACCGACCGCCGTCCAGGAAGGGTGGTTGGCCGGCGAGGGCTTCGCCGAGCTGACGGTCCGGCCGATGGACCGCCGCGATGTCTCCGTCTTCATCGACCGCTGGCACGGCGCCGCGCGGCAGGCGGACGCCACCCCCGAGGAGGTCGCGCAGCTCACCGGGCTGGCCGAGCGGCTCAAGGACACCGTGCGCGCCCAGCGCAACCTGGCGCAGCTGGCGACCACTCCGCTGCTCTGCGCCCTGATCTGCGCCCTCCACCGCGCCCGGCGGGGCCATCTCCCCCGTGGCCGCATGGCGTTGTACGACGCCGCGCTGTCCATGCTGCTGATCCGCCGCGACGACGAGCGTGACGTGCAGGCCCCCGAAGGCATCACCCTGGACGAGCAGCAGAGCGTCCACCTGCTCCAGCGACTCGCGTACTGGATGATCCGCAACGGCCAGGCAGAGGCGGACAGGGCCGACGGCGAACACGAGATCGCCGCCGCGTTCCCGGCGATGCCCGCCGTCGCCGAACAGGGCGACGCCGCCCAGGTCCTGGACCACCTGATCGCCCGCAGCGGCCTGCTCCGCCAGCCCACGGCGGAGACGATCGACTTCGTCCACCGGACCTTCCAGGACTACCTGGGTGCCAAGGCCGCGGTGGAGGCCCGCGACTTCGGCCTGTTGGACCGCCACGCCGAGGACGACCAGTGGGAGGACGTGCTACGGATGGCGGTGGCCCACGCCCGGCCGGACGAGGCCGATCGCATCATCAGCAGTCTGGTCACCCGCGGCGATTGCACACCCGGGCAGCGGATCCGCCTGCACGTGCTGGCCGCCGCCTGCCTGGAGCACGCCACCGAACTCGACCCGCGGGTGCGGGCGGAGGTGGTGAAGCGGGTGACCGAGCTGCTGCCTCCGCGGTCGTGGAAGCAGGCCGCCCGCCTGGCCGACTGCGGCGCCATGGTGCTCGACCTGCTGCCCGGACCGGAAGAACTGGACGACTGGGAACGGGCGTTCACGGTCCATACGGCGGTGACGATCGGCGGTGAGCCGACCATGCCGTTCCTGAAGCGCTTCCGGGAGACAGCCGGCGAGATGCTCTGGAATCAACTCGGCTCGGGCTGGCAGGTGAGCCGCCCCGATCCGCAGGAGTACGTCCGCGAGATCCTCTCCTACTGCCCGGGAGACGGTCAGGTGACGGTCTCGACCCCCGAACAGCTCGCCCTCGCGCCATCGGCCGACACCTTTCCGCGTCTCTGGATCGAGGGCCACTTCTCGGCGAGAACGCTCACCGAGTCGGGTCAGCTGGCCGGGCGGCGCGAGGTGACCTTCGCGAACAACGATGCGCTCGACAGCCTGGCATTCCTCCGGGACCACGCACACCTGGCCCATCTCAATCTGCGCTCCTGCCCCGGGATCACCGACCTCGCGCCACTGGCCGATCTCGCACTCGCCTGCCTGAACCTCGACCTGCCCGGCCTCCCCGGGCTCCAGGGCCTCGAATCCTGCCGGCGGCTGAGGCACCTTCGCCTCGACATGCCGGTGGACTACCCCAGCCTGGCCGAGCTCCGCGCACCGGCTGGTCTGACCGTCCTGGAGTTGCTGAACTGCCCCCTCGCCTCCCGGACGATCGCCGGCATCGAACGCTTCCAGCGCCTGGAACACATCACGCTACCGACCGGCTGCACCGGCGGTCTCGCCGAGCTGAACGCGCTGCCGGCGCTGACCTCGCTCTCCTTCGTACCACCGTTGGAGCCACTTGGCGGCCCGTTCCCCAGGGTCACCTCGGTAGCCCTGTACCAGGCCACGACGCGCCTCGATCTCGCCCGGCTGCGGCACTCCTTTCCGAGCCTCGGCTACCTCCACATCGGAAGCACGCGCCCGATCGACACGCTCGACCTCACCCCGTTGCGCGGGCTCGCCGGACTCACCGTCGAGGTCTGGGGTGAGTGCGTCATCGTCGGCGCCGAGCACTTTCCGCCCGGCAGCATCAGGCACTACCCGTGAGCATCACCCGGGCGGGGACGGGCGTCGGGGATCCGTGAAACCACGCAGAGCAGGCCCGTACGGACACCGGCCCGGGGTCAACCCGCCGACGCCGCCCCGGACTCCCCCGGACGCGTCGCCCCCGGACGCGTCGCCAGCGGGATCTCGCACGCGGCGGAGAAGCCCTGCGAGGCGACCCCGTTCGCCACATTCGCCCTGGTCGCCAGGTTGACGTACGCGACGAGCGCGGTGAGCTCGACCATCGCCGCCGGGCCGAGCCGCTCCAGCAGACCCGCGTACAGCTCGTCGGTGACGGTCGGCGGCGTGTTCGTCATCGCCTCGGCGTACTCCAGCACGTCCCGTTCCAGCGGCGTGAACACCTCCGACTCCCGCCAGCGCGGCACCTGGCTCGCCTTGGCCAGGTCCAGGTCCAGGTTCTGCGCCTGGAAGTAGCCGACGTCGAGGCACCAGCTGCACCCGACCTGCGCCGCGACGGCCATGTGTGCGAACGACTTGAGACTCGCGTCGACGGCGTCCCAGGCGCCCACCTTGCCGCCGAACTCCAGGTTGGCCCGGGCGACATCGGGGCTGTGCCACAGCACCTCGACGTTCTCGGGCACCGCGCCCAGCTGCTTGATCATGTTCTCCTTGAGCTCGGCCGGAAGCTCGGCCTTCGGGACGCGAAGCGTCATGGTGTCCTCCTTGGACATCCGATCCGTTCGCCATGAAGGCACCGCCCACCCCGTGCCCGTGACAATCCTCGCGCCTCCCAATCAAGTTGATCTAGCGTCACCCACCCTGCTCCCACTAGGTTCTTCGGCATGAAGATCGGCGAGTTGGTGGGGGCGGGCCGGACCGCGGACGTGTTCGCGCTGGACGACGGGCGGGTGCTGCGCCGCTACCGGGGCGGCGAGGACGCCACGGGCGAGGTCGCCGTGATGGCGCACCTGGCGGAGCACGGGTTTCCGGTGCCCGCCGTCTGGCCGGGGGCGGCCCCGGGTGAGCTGGTGATGCAGCGGCTGTCCGGCACCACGATGCTGGAGGCCCTGGCCAGCGGCGCGATCACGGCCGAACGGGCCGGCGAGCTGCTGGCGGAGCTGCTGCGCCGTCTGCACGCCATCCCGGCGCGCCTCTCCGCAGACCCCGAACACCGGGTCCTGCACATGGACTTCCATCCGGACAACGTCGTGCTGACCCCGGAGGGCCCGATGGTGATCGACTGGGCCACGGCAGCCGAGGGCCCGCCCGGCCTGGACACGGCCATGGCCGCGCTGATCCTGGCACAGGCCGCCCTCTCCATGCCCGCCGTCGCCGAGGTGGCCCGAGCCGTGCTCTTCCCGATGCTTCGCCACCTCGACGTCATCGAAGCGGAACACCTCGCCGAGGCCAGGGCGCGGCGTGCCGCCAACCCGACGCTCAGCGCGGAGGAGACCGGCAAGCTCGACGAGGCGGTGGCCCTGATCACCGGCGCGACCGCTGCCTGATGACCCGGGCGCGGCGGAGCCCCGCACCAGAGGTGGTGCGGGGCTCCGCCGTTGCGTAGGCGGAGGCTGTCAGGCCGCCCCCGCGCCTTACAGGAGGCCGTACTCGACGGCCGTCGCGTCCGCGCCCGGCGCGGCACGGGCCGTTGACAGAAGTGGATGAACCACCAGTCCGCGCCGGCCATCCTCGCGAGTCCTCGGAAGTCGTACAAGGCAAGGTGATGGCGCGGCTGGCTCGTCGCGAGGTGCTGAGAAAGCAGAATCCGCCCATGCTTTGGGTGGTGCTCCACGAGGCGTGCCTACGCACCTCGGTGGGTGGCCGCGAGGTCATGGCAGCGCAGCTGGCGCACCTGCTCCAGGCGGCGGAAGCCCCGGGCGTGGACTTCCAGGTGATTCCGTTCTCCGCGGGAGCCGTGGCCGCCCACCTGTTTCCGTTCACCTTGCTGACCTTCGACACCGCGCCCACTGTGCTGTACGCCGGAGACCCACAGGGAGGGAAGCTTTATCGGTCGGCTGACATGGTGGCAAGCTTCTCGCAGAACTACGACAGGCTGCGAGCGCACACGCTGGCTCCTGATGACTCGTTGGCCCTCATTGCTCAGGTACGTAAGGAACATCTGTCATGAGCGCGTTTCACCACTCCATAGATGTCGTCTGGGAGAAGTCGTCCCACAGCGGCTCGGACGGCGGACAGTGCATCGAGTTCTCGCGAACCGTCACCGCGCGCGGTCTCGTCCCCGTCCGTGACTCGAAGGACCCGGGCGGACCCTCCTTGCTCTTCTCCGCCTGCGCGTGGTCGTCCTTCATCTCCGGGGTCAAGTCCGGTGAATTCATGACCTCCTGAGCCCTACCGCCCCACCGTACGCGGGGGCTCCCGCTTGCGGAACGTGCGCCGGTACGCGTCCGGCGGCACACCCACCGTGCGGTTGAAGTGACGGCGCAGCGTCGTGGCCGTGCCCATGCCGGTGCTCGCGGCGATCACGTCGATGCTGTCGTCCGTGTGTTCCAGCAACTCCTGGGCGTGCCTGATCCGTTGGGTGTGCAGCCACTGCAACGGGGTGGTGCCGGTGACCGTCCTGAAGTGGCGGCCGAGGTGGCGGGAGCTCAGGTGGGCCTGGCGGGCCAGGTCCTCCACCGTCAGCGGCTGGTCGAGGCGTTCGAGCACCCAGGGGAACAGCTCCGCCAGCGGATGGTTGGTCGGCTCCGGCACGGGGGTGGTGACGAACTGGGCCTGGCCGCCGTCCCGGTGCGGGGGTACGACCAGCTTGCGGGCGAGGGTGTTGGCGACGGCCGAGCCGTGGTCGATCCGGACGAGGTGCAGGCACAGGTCCATGGCGGCGGCCTTGCCGGCGGAGGTGAGCACGCTGCCGTTGTCCACGTACAGCACGTCCGGATCCACCGTCACCTGCGGGTAGCGGGCGGCCAGTACGTCGGTGTGCGCCCAGTGCGTGGTCGCGCGCAGCCCGTCCAGCAGGCCGGCCGCGGCCAGCACGAACGCGCCGGTGCAGAGCGAGACGATCCGGGCGCCGGCCTGGTGGGCCGCCCGGACCGCCTCGACCAGCTCGGCGGGTGGTTCCACCTCGACGTCGGCCCAGCCCGGGACGATCACCGTGTCCGCGCACCGGAGTCGGTCGAGTCCGTGGTCGGGCTCCAGGCGGAACCGGCCGACCCGCACCGGGCCCGGCCCGCAGAGGGTGAGCCGGTACCACTCCTCGGCGCCGAAGACCTCGACGGCCAGGGACAGTTCGAAGTGGAGCATCCCGTCGGTGACGGCCAGCGCGACAGAGTTCACGTCCGGAATTGTACGGGTGATGTCGTTCCGGACACTAGCCCGGCGATCCCCCGCCCACCAGGATGATCACAACGGATCGGAACCACGAGCAGCACGGGGGAACCACCCATGGAATCGACACGCACCATCACCGTCTACGGCGCCTACGGCCACACCGGCCGCTTCGTCGTCGCCGAGCTGCTGGACCGCGGCTTCGTCCCGGTGCTGGCCGGGCGCGACGCCGACCGGCTGAACGCCCTGGCCGCCGAGACCGGGCTGGCGGCCCGCCCGGCCTCCGTCGACGACCCGGACGCGCTGGACCGCGCCCTGGCCGGCGCGGCCGCCGTGATCAACTGCGCCGGGCCGTTCGCCGCGACCGCCGCTCCCGTCATCGAGGCGGCCCTGCGCGCCGGGATCCCGTACGTGGACGTCGCGGCCGAGCTGGAGGCCAATCTGGACACCTTCGCCCACTTCGCGGACCGGGCTCGCGCCGCCGGGGTGCCGGTCGTCCCGGCGATGGCCTTCTTCGGCGGCCTCGGCGACCTGCTGGCCACCGCCGCGATGGGCGACTGGGCGACGGCGGAGGAGGCGCACATCGCGTACGGGCTGAGCAGTTGGCACCCCACCGCCGGCACCCGCAACGCGGGCGCGGTCTCCCGCGAGCGGCGCGGCAACCGGCGCATGCGCTACGCGAACGGGCGGATCGAGTACCGTCAGGACGCCCCGCCGACCCTGGAGTGGACGTTCCCCGAGCCGCTCGGCTCCCGGGCCGTCATCGGGGAGTTCACGATGGCCGACGTCATCACCGTGCCCAGCCACCTCGCCATCCCCGAGGTCCGCACCTACATGACGGTCGAGGCGGCCAGGGACGTGGTGTCCCCGGACTCGCCCGCCCCGGCCGCGACCGACGAGCACGGACGCTCCGACCAGACCTTCCTGGTCGACGTCGTCGTGCGCTCCGGCGGGCAGGAGCGACGCGCCGTGGCCCGGGGGCGGGACATCTACGCGGTCTCCGCACCGCTCGCCGTGGAGGCGGTCGACCGTCTCCTCTCCGGCCGGGCCGAGGCGGTCGGCGTCGCCTCCGCCGGCGAGGTCTTCGACGCCCCCGACTTCCTGCGCGCCCTCGCCCCGCACGTCACCGTGGACCTGCCGCAGGCGTAGCGGGCTTCCCGGGAAAGCGGCGTCGCTTGACCCTGCCACTGGCGGCAGGGTTGAACGATCACGCCATGGACACCAGCACCGCACCGCAAAGCAGCAGCAACAACAACAGGATCGTCGTCGTCACCGGGGCCGGCACCGGGATCGGCCGGGCCACCGCGCGGGCCTTCGCCGCCGAGGGCGCCCAGGTGCTCGCCGTCGGCCGGCGGGCCGAACCGCTCCACGAGACCGCCGCCGGTCACCGGCGGATCACCCCGCTGACCGCGGACATCACCGCCGCGGGGGAGCCCGAGCGGATCGTCCGCACCGCCCGGGAGCGGCACGGCCGTCTGGACGTGCTGGTCAACAACGCCGGCATCGTGCGCGGCGGTGCGCTCGGCACACTCTCCCCCGAGACGATCACCCCGCAGATCGCCACCAACCTGATCGCCCCCGTCCTGCTGACCCAGGCCGCGCTCCCGCTCCTGGCGGCGAGCGGCGGGGTGGTCGTCAATGTGAGCACCTCGGTGGGGCAACGGGCCTGGCCCGGCAACGCGGTGTACGCGGCGACCAAGGCCGCGCTGGAGCTGCTGACCCGCAGCTGGGCGGTCGAACTCGCGCCCCGCGGCATCCGGGTGGTCGCGGTCGCGCCCGGCGCGATCGACACCCCGATCGGCGAACACCAGGGCCTGACGCCGGAGCGCAGGGCCACCGTGCGTGACTGGCAGCTGGCCCACACCCCGCTGGGGCGGATCGGCCGGCCCGAGGAGGTGGCCTGGGCCATCACCCGACTCGCCGCGCCGGCCGCGTCGTTCGTCACCGGAGTCGTGCTCCCGGTCGACGGCGGGGCGGTCGTCGCGTGACACCGATCGGGGGCGTGATAGGAGTGACCCGGGAGGTGGACCGGGTGAGGATCGGCGAGTTGGCCAAGGCGACCGGGACGACCCCGCGTGCGCTGCGGCACTACGAACAGGCCGGGCTGATCTCCTCCGAGCGGTCCGCCAACGGCTACCGCGGCTACCACGAACGCGCGGTGGTGCGGGTCCGCAACATCCGCTACCTGCTCGCCGCCGGACTCACCCTGGACGACGTACGGGTGTTCCTGCCCTGCCTGGACGGTGATGTGGCCGCCACGCCGCCGTCGGGCAGGGGCCTGCGGGTCGCGCTCGAACGGCTGGCGGTCCTCGACGAACGGATCGCCACCCAGACCGCGGCCCGCGACCGCCTGGCGGCAGCCCTGCGACGGAACGCGAGCCGGGAGCCCGCCCCGCCTGCGCCGGCCGATCGCCGGCAGCCGACGGCCGACTGACGACCGCCGGGCCACCCCCGACCGGCCAACTTCCTTGCAGGCTCTGCGAAACGGGGCGTCCGGCGGCTACCATCCGGTCGAGGCGTGGATTCCCGCGCTGTCGGGGTGGGACGGGGAGTAGGGGGAAGGCGTGCGCAACGCGCCCGGTGTCGTCATCGATGTATCCAATGTGTGCTGGTCGCCGTACCTCCCCCCGCTGCGACGCCAGTCCCCTTTGCTCAAGCGGCTGTTCCTGGTCCGCGACGCCTGGCGGGAGCAGTTCGGCACGAAGGCCCCGGTGGACCTGGTCGCGGACGACTCGCTGGTGGGATCGCTGCCGTCGGACGACCACGCGCGGCTGCTCCAGCTGCGGCGGAACCCCCGGAGGGAGGGGTTCGCCGACGTCCGGTTCGTGCCCTACGCCGACCCGGTGTTCCTGCGGCTGGCGCGCGAGCGGGGCCGGTACGTGATCAGCCGGGACCGCTTCACCGACCTGCGGCGCAAGGAACCCTGGGTCGAGCAGCAGTCCGAGCGCATCCTCTCCTGGACCACGGGAGCGGACCGGCGGGTGCGGCTGCACCCGAGCGGTATCGTGCCGGTGCCCCCGCACCGGGTTTCCCAGGCGATCGAGTTCAAGGATCTCAAGCACCTGCAACGCCTTGATCCCGAGCACCCCGGCCACGCCCGGATCCTGCGGAGCCACTGGCGGTGCACGGCGCTCGGCTGCGACACGGCGATGAGGTGGCCGGACGGGCTGCTGAGCTGGCCCGCCGTCAGCCGCACCGGCGCCGCCGTCTGCACGTGCGGCGCGCTGCTGGAGAACCTCGGGCCGCGCGGCGTCACCCGGAGCTTCGTCGTCTCGGACGCGACGGCCGCGGACCTGCCGGGCGGCCTGTCGGCCGGCGAGTACCTGCGCTTCCCGGTCAGCGTGGGAGACGCGGTGCAGCTCGGGCGCGGCACGCTGCGCCACGGCATCAACCTGGGCGCGGAGGAGCTGAACCCGCCGGTCGGCGTCAAGCGGGTCAGCCGGGTCCATCTGCTCCTCTCGATGGAGGAGCAGCCGGGCAGCGGCGGCCCGCAGGCCTACGCAGTGGACCTCGGCTCGGGCAACGGCACGGTGGTGGTGCGCAGCTCCGGCGCGACGCGGCGGATCGAGCCGGGCGAGCGGGTGGCGTTCGGCGAGATGGACCGGCTGGTGCTCGGGGACGCCGTGACGCTGCGCCTGTCCGGGCAGCGGTACTTCAGCGCGGAGCAGGCCCTGCCCCGGGAACTGGGGGACGGCGGTGGCGGCCGGACCCTGTTGAGCTGAGACGGCGCGGGTCTCACTGCGGCGCGTAGCCGGACAGGACCGTCCCGTCGGCGAAGCCCGCGTACAGCAGGCCCCCGGACAGGACGGCGGAGGGCTCGCCCGCCGAGACGCCCCCGTCGTCGCGGCTGCCGGGCCAGTCCGGGAACGAGACGGGACGCGGCACCGCGTTCGCTCCCTGGGTCAGGTCGATGATCCCGGGAGAGGCGAGCGTCAGCTCGACGGCCTTGTCGTCCGCCAGCAGCAGCGCGGTCGTCTTGCTGCGCTGGTCCTCCGGGAATTGGTGGCTCCAGACCGGGCGGCCGGTGGCGAGGTCCACGGCCGAGTGGGCGCCGGCGGTCATCCCGTCGGCGACCAGCAGGCCCTTGGCGCCCAGCGCCAGGTGTGAGCCCGCGCCGGTCAGCAGGGTGCGGCCACCGTCCAGGTGCCGGGCGTCGAACGCCGAGACCTTGCCCTCCCCGGTGTCGGCGCAGACCACCCACTGTCCGTACCCGTGGAGGGCGGTACAGGCGGCGGCGGTGGAGCCGGTGACGGTGCCGCCCGTGGTCTCCAGCATGACCAGGCGCCGGTCCGACATCGCGTAGAGCCGCCCGTCGAGGGCGATCGGCGCGGTGGCCGCGGAGTTGAGCGGTGTCGTCCACAACTCCCGGCCGTCGTCGGCGGCGTACGCCCGCAGCTCGCTGCGGTCCGCGGCGCCGCTGCCGCCGAGACGGGGGCTGTCGGGGTCGGCGAGGTCGGTGACGAGGGTCTTGCCGACGAGCACCACGCCGAGGGCGATCCGGCCGCTCGGGGCGGGCTTCTCCCACCGGACGACGTGGTCGCGCAGTCGGATCGCCCGGGTGTAACTGCCGTCGGTGGTATAGGCGTTGCCGTCAACCAGGACCGGGGCCCGGACGGTCGCGTCGCCGAGTCGGCCCTTCAGCGGAGCCTTGGGGTCGAGGCTCCAGCGGGTCGTACCGTTGTCGGCGTCGAGTGCGATCAGCCCGCCGTCCGCGCGCGAGCACAGGTACAGGCCCTCACCCAGGGCGCAGCCGCCGAGGCGGATGCCCAGCTCCTTGTGCCACGGCGCCCAACTGGTCCGGATCGAGGCGGTGTTGAGTGCCGCGCTGCCGAACTCACCGCTGGCTCCGGCATCGCCGGCGGCCATCGCGACGGGGAGCGGCCCGGGGGTCGGGGCCGGACCCGAACTGCCTCTGGTGACGGTGGGGTTGGTGGGCGGGGGCGACGCGTCGACGGAGGTGTCGGCCAGCCACCGGGGGACGAGCAGCGCCCCGAGCACGCTCAGCACCACCCCCAGCACCGCCGCGCCCACCAGCCGGCCCCGGCGTCGGCGGGACGGCGCCTGCGGGGCCGCGGGTACCAGCGGCAGCGGCAGCGGCAGCGCCGCCAGGTACGCGGCGTCCTGCTCGTAGCGCGTGCACATCTCCGCGACCGCCCGGGGCCAGCCGGGCGGGGCCGGCTCCGCGCCGAGCAGCGCGGTCAGTTCGGCGAGGTCCGGGCGGTCCTGCGGGCGCAGTCGCAGGCACTCGGCGAGGACGCCGCGCAGGCCGGTGGGCACCAGGGAGAGGTCGGCCTCGGCCCGGCTGATCCGGCCCAGTACGGCCAGCGCATGGCCGCTGCCGAAGGGGCCGCGCCCGCAGGAGGCGTAGGCGAGCACCGCGGCGAGGCAGAAGACGTCCGAGGCGGGGCCGATCGGGGTCTCACTGTCGAGGTGCTCGGGCGACATGTAGCCCGGGGTGCCGACCGTCTTGTCCACCGCGGTGAACACGGTGCCGTTCAGGCGCTTGGCGATGCCGAAGTCGATCAGCCGTGGGCCGGTGGAGGACAGCAGCACGTTGCCGGGCTTGAGGTCCCGGTGCAGCAGGCCCTGGGCGTGGACGGCGCCCAGTTCCGCGGCGAGGCCGACACCGAGGGCCCGTACGGTCCGCTCGTCCAGCGGACCGGTCGCCTCCACCGCCTCGGCGAGCGTCGGGCCGGGGATGAACTCCGAGGCCAGCCAGGGTGGTTCGGCGCTCGGGTCGCAGGCGAGCAGGGTGCCGGGGAGGGCAGCGGAGACCGCGCGTGCGGAGTCGATCTCGCGCTGGAACCGGGCTCGGTGTTCGTCGTCCGGGATCGGCTCCGGGAGCAGGGTTTTGACGGCGACCAGGCTGCCCGGCCCGCCGCCCGCCGCTTCAGGGCTGCCCGCTCCGGGACTGCCCGCTTCAGGGCTGCCCGCTCCGGGACTGCCCGCTTCAGGGCTGCCCGCTCCGGGACTGCGGGCGAGATAGACCTCGCCCATGCCGCCCGCGCCCAGCCGGGCGAGGGTCAGGTACGGCCCGATCAGGCGCCGGCCGTCCGGGGGCAGCGGCTGGAGCACGGCGAACTCCCTTCGTCGGGGCGGTCATTCGGAGGCGGTCATTCGGGGGCGGTCATGACGTCCCGTGCGGCCCGGCCGGGGTCACTGCGGGGCCTCGACGGCGTGCACCGCGCCGTCTGCGCCGACGGCGATCAGGATCCCGTCCAGGGCGAGCGCCCGGGGGTGTCCGTACGCGGCGAAGGAGGGGAGCGTCGCGTGCGGGCCGGGCGATCCGGCGGGCTTCGCCAGGTCCACCGTGGTGGGTGTCGGTGCCGCGTCGCCCTCCGGGTTCGCCGGGGCGATCAGCAGCCGGGCATCGGTCATGGTGATGGCCTCCGTGCCGAGCAGGATCGGCCGGGCGGCGGTCGGGTGCACCGTGGCGTCGCCGCCGCGCGGCTTGTCGACGGCGAGGCGCCAGCGCTGGGCTCCGGTGGCGGCGTCGAAGGCGGACACCGAGCCGTCCGACGCGTTCTGGGCGGTGATCACCGTGCCGTCGGTCGCGGTGATCACCGTCTTCTGGTCGTGGAGTCGCTGGTTGTCCCCGCTGATGTCCTTCGACCCGGCGAAGTCCCTGGTTCCGGCGGTCACCAGGCCGCCGTCGGCGGTCCGGCACAGCACGGTCGAGCCGGTCACGGCCAGCGGGCCGCAGGTGTCGGGCAGTTTCGCGATCGGCGCGCCGGTCTCCTCGTCGAAGGAGGCGAGCCCGTCGGAGGTGGCCGCGTAGACGGTGCGGCCGTCGGCCGCCACGGGGCCGTACCTGAGGTGGAGCTTGGCGGTGGTCGGGCCGTTGCGGCCCAGCGGGCGGCTCCAGGTGGGCTGCCCGCCGTCGAAGGTCGAGACGTCCAGGGTGAACTCGCAGCCGATCTCCTCGCCCCGGTGGCACAGCGACAGGAAGAGCCGGTTCCCGTCCGCGAGCGGCTCGGTGGCGAGACCGACGTCCTTGCCGAACGGGGTCGTCGACAGGGCGCGCCCGCTGGTGAGGTCCTGGATGCGCAGCGCGCCGTCGGTGTCCCGGCTGGCGACGCGGTTGCCGTTGATCGCCGGGTCGTCGCCGTCGTCGGGGATGAGGCGCAGGCCGTTGCCGGTCATCGGCTGGTCCGGTTCGCCCGGGTTCTTCGGGAGGTCCACCCGCCAACGCTGTCGGCCGGTGGCGGTGTCGAGGGCCTGGAGACTGCCGTCCACCAGCCGGCAGACCAGGGTGCCGGCGCCGAGCGAGCAGCCGGTCGGCTGGTCGGCCAGGTAGGCGGCCCAGGGGTGGAAGCCGCTCGGCGGGCGGGTCTGCGCCGTGGTGAAGACCGCGTTGCGGCCCGGTCCGCCCTGCTCGGTGACGCCCGTGAGCGCCGCGACGGCCGGGGGCGCCTTGGTGGCGGTCACCGAGGGGGCGGGCCGCCCGGTGGCCGGTGACTCACCGTCAACTCCGAAGCGCAGGACGGCCACTGTCCCGGCCGCCGCCAGAACGAAGGCGCTCGCAGCGGCGATCACCAGGGTGCTGCGGCGCCTCGCCGCCGGACGGCCGGCCCCGGTGGAGGCCGGGTCATGTGTCGGGCGGGGCGGCGGAGCCAGGGCCGCGACCTGCGCCGAGGCCCCGCTCTCCTCGATCATCCGGGTGATCTCCGCCGGCCAGCCCGTGGCGGAGTCGAGGCGCTGCAACGCCTGTGCCAGCTCGGCCGGGGTGGGTCGGTCGGCGGGCTCCCGGAGCAGGCAGGCGGCCACGATCCCGCGCAACTCGTCTGGGACGGCACCCAGTTCGGGATCGGCCCGGGTCGTCCGGTGCAGCAGCACGGCAGCCTCGGCCTCCCCGAACGGGCCCCGCCCGGTGGCGGCGTACACCAGGACCGCGCCGAGCGAGTACACGTCCGAGGCCGGTACGGCCTCCCCGGCGTTCAGCGCCTGCTCGGGCGCCATGTAGCCGAGCGAGCCGAGCAGCGTCCCGCCGGAGACGGCCGTCTCCTCGTCGACGGCGCGGGCGATGCCGAAGTCGATGAGCTTGGGACCGGTGGCGGACAGCAGGAGATTGCCGGGCTTCAGGTCGCGGTGCAACAGCCCCCTGCCGTGCACGTCGGACAGCGCCGCCGCCAGCCGGACCCCGATCCCCGCGACCACCCCGACGGGCAGCGGACCACAGCCGGCCACCGCCCGGTCGAGCGTCGGCCCGGCCACGAACTCGCTCGCCAGCCACGGCACTTCGGCATCGGCCGAGCCGCCGAGGAGCCGGGCCACCCAGGGGCTCTCGACCGTCCGCAGTGCCTCGATCTCGCGCCGGAAGCGGTTTCCCACGTCCGGGTTGTCCAGCAGGTCCGGGCGGATCGTCTTCACCGCGGCGAGCGTGCCGTCCTCAGCCCGCCCCAGCAGCACCTGACCCATGCCGCCGGCGCCCAGCCGCCCGACGACCCGGTACGGCCCGATCCGATCCCCGAGCGCAGCCCCCACCCCGACCCCTCCGTGTCCCCCGACCCCGACCCCGGCCGCCGCCACGTCGGCGGGCAAGGCGATGATTCCACAGCCTGTCAGGAACTCGGCAGGTATCGCCGGTTCATCGTCCCGCTCCCGCCTGCACCCGCTCCTGCACCGCACCCACCGCACCTGCGGATCTTCGGATTTCGCCCGGCCGGGTACTCCAGCCGTAGCCCGTGACACGCGGAACGTACGGCGCCCCGCATGGCTGTGTGCGAGGATCGCGGCATGGCGGCGACGGAAACGGAGCTCGTGCTCGAGCGGTTCGTCTCTGAGGTACAGCTGGCGGTGCCGATTGTGGCCGTGTGGGCACACGGTTCACTCGCGCTGGGGGACTTCCAGCCCGGGCGCAGCGATCTCGATCTCATCGCGGTCGTCGAAATCCCACTGGACGGCGAGCTGCGGGATCGGCTGGCAGGCATTCACCAGCGGCTGCTGGACGAAGAGCCGGCCGCGGCCGAGTTGCACTGCTCCTACATGGTCAGAACAGCGCTCTCCGAGGCCGAGACCAGCCATGTCACCTGGGCTCACAGTATGCTCCTGGAACGCCCGGTGACACCGGTCACCCGCCGGGAGCTGCTCGATGGTGGGCTCACCCTCCACGGTCCGTCGCCGGCGGAGCTGCTCCCGCCGCTGACCCAGGGGCAGTTGGAGGACTTCATCCGGCGCGACCTGGCAGAGTTCTGGCTTCCGGCCACGGGCAAACCCCTGCTCTGGATGAGGGACATCTGGGTGGACCTGGGCCTGCTCGTCCTGGCCCGCGCCACCGTCACACTGCGCGACGGGCGGCTGATCACCAAGGGCGAAGCCCTCGCGGAACTGGTGGAACTCGGTGCGCCCGCGGACGTGGTTCGTGACATCCACGACCGCCGCTATGCGAATCCGACGCCGACCAGCCGTTTGCGGCGTATCCGCCGAGCGATGCGGGCCCGCGCCTTCGTACGGCGCGGTATCAAGCGCACTCTGGCCATGGGCTCAAGCCCCGTGTAGGCACCGCCCGGCTGGGTGCCCGCGGCCACCGCACGATCTTCCCGGCCCTCACCGTCGGTGGTGTCCGCCTGCTTCGTCGCCTGCCGTCCTGGCCTGCTTGCGGTAGGCCCCCGGCGGCGATCCGAAGTGTCGTTTGAAAGCCTTGGCGAAGGCGAACTCCGAGGTGTACCCCGTGTGTTGCGCGATGGTGCTCAGCGGGGTCGGCGACCTGTGCAGCAACCGCGCCGCGGTGGCCATCCGCCAGTTGGTCAGGTAGGTCAGCGGCGGCTCGCCGACCACCGAGGCGAAGCGGCGGGCGAAGGCCGCGCGGGACAGCCCGGCGCGGGTGCCCAGGGACTCCACGGTCCAGGGATGGCCGGGATCGTCGTGGATCGCCTTCAGGGCCGGGGCGACTACCGGGTCGGTCAGCGCGGCCGCCCAACCCCGGGTCCGCTCCTTCGGCAGGTCGGCGTACCACGACCGGAGGATGTACAGCAGCAGCAGATCGATGAGCGCCGTGACGACCGCGTCCGAGCCCGGCTGCGGCGCGTGGAACTCGGCGCACAGCTGATCGACCGCCGAACGCAGCACCGGGTGGCGGCCGGGTACCGCGGGGAGGTGGATGACCTCCGGTAGATCGCCGAACAGCGGATGCGGGCGATCGACGTCGATCGCGTACGCGCCGCACACCAGCACCGTGCGCTCCCCCGGTCCGTCCACGGTGACCTGGCCGATCGGCGAGGAACGGTCCACGCGCTCCGGTACGAAGTCCACCGGATCGCGGTCCGGCACGTCGCACAGGACGTGTCCGCTGCCGCGCTGAAGGAAGACGATGTCCCCGGGTCCGAGCGCGAGCGGTTGGCCGTGCGGTGGCAGCAGGTGGCAGTGCCCTTCCACGACCACGTGGAATCCGGCTCCCGAGACGGGTTGGAACTTCAGGGCCCACGGGGCGTGCGCGTCGGTGCGCGTCACCATCGGGCGTCCCGTGCGCAGGACTTCGAGGGTGTCGCTCAGGATGTCCATGGCGTCACTCTAGTGCCCGCACGGCGAGACGATCTGACAGGGAATCGAGATCTTTGGTCATTCACCGTCTCGATGCGGAGGCGTACGTTCGTGCCACGGCGGTTGCCGAACCCCGCACCGCATCGACGAAGGAACGGATCCCCCATGTCTCTGGCCGGCAAGAAGATCGTGATCATCGGCGGAACCTCCGGCATCGGCTTCGCGGTGGCCCGACAGGCCGCGGCGGCCGGCGCGGACGTCGTGGTCGCCTCCAGCAATCAGGACCGCGTGGACGCCGCGACGAAGCGGTTGGGCGGGCCGGCCGAAGGCCGCCGCCTGGACGTCGCCGACGGCAACGCCATCGCCGCGTTCTTCGAGCAGGTCGGGGAGTTCGACCACCTCGTCTACACCGCGGGCGAATCCCTGCTGATCAAGCCACTGGCCGACACCACCCCGCAGGAGGCCAGGGCCGTCTTCGAGCGCCGGTTCTGGGGCGCGTTCCTCTCCGCCAAGTACGCCGCACCGCGGCTGCGTGACGGCGGCTCGATCACCTTCAGCTCCGGCGTCCTCGCGATCCGCCCCCTGTCCGGAACCGCGCTCACGGCAGGTATCACCGGCGGCATCGAGGCCCTGTCCCGGGCACTCGCCGTCGAACTCGCCCCGCTGCGCGTCAACGTGATCCAGCCCGGTGTGATCCGCACCGAGCTGTGGGACGGCAGTGTCCCGGACCCGGAGGCCTTCCTCCGGGGTGCCGGGTCCGAGCTGCTCACGCGACGTGTCGGCACCGCCGAGGAAGCCGCGGCGGCCTATCTCTTCGTCCTGGCCAACGGCTACGTCACCGGCGCCACGCTCGCGATAGACGGCGGCGCGGCACTGGTGTGACATCGGCGCCAGACATCACATGGAGGTACTAGATGACGACTGTGACGGCGGCCGTGGTGGTGGCCACGGTCGCCGCCGTGATCGCGGCGAAGACCGCCTGCACGTTCCGCAGCGCCTCGCGGACGGAGTCGCCGGCCCAGTCGCGGTCGGCGATCTCCGCGAACCGCGGCTCGACCTGCTTGCGGGGCAGCTCCGGGAAGGCGAGGTGGTGCAGGCGGGCGGCGTGCAGGAGGGCGATCAGGGCGGCGGTCGCCGGGTCCGGGTCGGCGCCGTGCAGGACGACGGCGGCCAGGCGCTCGCGCAGTTCGCGTTCGGCCGTGCCGTCGGCCTCCGGGTAGCGGCGCACCGGGAAGAGGCCGAGGGCGCGGTGGCGCTGCTCGGTGACCAGGCCGCGCTCGCACAGGCGCTGGACGGCGGCGTGCACGGCGGTGTGGTGGTCCTGGATCAGCCAGTCGGCCGCCTTCGCGCTGCTGTCGCCGTTGCCCTTGCCCTTGCCCCTGCCCCTGTCCTTGCCCGTTTCCTCGGCCCACTCGGCGAGGCGGCCGAGGCGTTCGTCCAGCAGGGGTTCGCCGGTGGGCGTCGGGTCGGTGACGGTGAGCCGGCCCTCGGCGACCACGACCCGACCGGCGAGCACGAGGTCTGCCAGGATGCCGCCGGCGACGGTCCAGCCGACGCTGGAACCGTCCTTCGCCACACCGGACTTGTCGTCCAGCGAGAGCAGCATCAGCTCCTCGCCGATGGTGATGGTCGCTCGCACGCCGCGTTCCCTTCCTCGGTCAGGTTCTTTCATCGGTCAGGCACCGGGCCCGACGGGGCCGAGGGCCTCGGCCAGCCGCCGGGCGCGGGTGTCCTCTGCGAGCAACGTCCGTACCAGTGGGCCGGTTCCCTGACCTGCGGAAACCTCGGACAGGTAGGCCTCCACCGACCTCGGGTCGGCCGGGAGCGCCACCCGGTCCGCGTCCAGCTCGGCGTACGCGCGGGCGTAGGCGAGGCCGAGCCCGGCCAACAGGGCGCCGCCCGCCGCGTCCTCATCGTCCACCAACTCCGGTTCCCGGAGGGAGACTTCGTAAGCCGCCAGGACGGCCAGCAGCACGTGCTCGGTGCCGGGGGTGCGGCGGCCGAGGCGCAGCGCCTGCCCGTCGGCCTCCGCGCGGAGCCAGGAGGCCGGGCCGGCGGGCGGTACGCGCCGGCGCCGCCACCGCGACGGCCGCCGGCCCGCCCGGCGGAAGAGCAGCACCTCGCGGGTCGGCCGCAGCAGCGGGTCGAGCCGGCCGGACGGCTCGGTGTCCACCGTCGTCGACGTCCCCGTCCCCGCCCCTGCCCCCGTTTCGGTGTCGGCCTCCATCGTCATGCCCCCTCCTCGACGCGCGACGCACGATCCACGGTACTCGATGCTTGGCCTCGACCATACCTCTGCTTTGCCTGCCCTTTGCAGGCGTTCGGACGTCGAGATCGCGTCAGGATCGGGGCGCCGAGGCCGGATCGGCCGCGCTGACCGGCACGTCCGGGTGGCGGAACCAGGAGCCCTGGACCGCCCACTGCACCAGCATCAGCACACCGCCCAGCAGCAGCGCGCCCAGCCCGATCACCGTCACCCCGCCGACGTTCCCGATGACCGGCAGGTCGATCGAGGTGGCGCCGTAGTTCGGGTCGGCGTAGACGTCGAAGGCGCCGTAGGCGAAGAAGTACAGCAGTATCAGGCCGCCGGCCAGCGGCAGCACGCCCTTGAGGACGAAGTCCCGGACGCTGCGGGTGAGCACCCGGCGGTAGTACCAGACGCAGGCGAAGCCCGTCAGACCGTAGTAGAAGGCGATGCCGAGGCCGACCGAGGCGATCGAGTCCGCCAGCACGTTGCCGCTGATGGCGGTGAGCAGCACGTAGAAGGCGATCGACACCAGGCCCATCGCGATCGTGGACCAGGTCGGGGTCAGGTGGCGTGGGTGCACGCGGCCGAAGCCGGCCGGGATCGCCCGGTGCGTGGCCATCGAGAAGGTGGTGCGGGCGGTCGGCAGGATGGTGGTCTGGGTGGAGGCGGCGGCCGAGGTCAGCACCATCAGGATCAGCAGCCGGCTGAGGAAGGCCCCGAAGCCGGTGGTGCCGAACACCGCGTCGCCGAGGCCGGACAGCACGTCCCCCGAGTGGTCCGGGTTGCCGAGCCCGATCCCGTCCGTGCCGATCCCCGCGAAGGACTGGGCCGAGGTCGCCACCAGGGCGTAGATGAGGAGCAGCAGCACGGTGGAGACCACGGCCGCCCGGCCGGGGGTGCGGGCGGAGTCGGCGGTCTCCTCGTTGACGGACACGGCGGTGTCCCACCCCCAGTAGATGAACACCGCCGAGAGCATGCCGGCGGTGAAGGCCGAGGCCGAGGGGATGTTGAACGGGTTGAACCAGGAGGCGTCCACCGGGATGGCCGTCGCGGGTGCACCGGAGCCGTAGGCCTTGACCAGCGCGGTGATCGAGAAGATCACCAGCATGACCACCTCGACGGCCAGCAGCCAGCGTTGCAGCGCGGCGGACAGCTCGATGCCGATGTAGCAGATCGCCGTCATCACGACGATCCAGACCACCCCGGCGATCGTCGTCCAGGTCTTGTTGTCGGCCAGCGAGTCCAGGCCGACCAGCCGGAAGCCGTACACCCCGGCGATCTGCGCCAGGTTCGCCATCACGATGATGTCGGCGACCACGATGCCCCAGCCGCCCATCCACCCGGTGCGCGGGCCGAACGCGCGGGCCGCCCAGGTGAAGGTGGTGCCGCAGTCCGGGTCGGAGGCGTTGAGCTCCTTGTAGGCGTACGCGATCAGCAGCATCGGGATGAACGCCAGGATGGTGATGATCGGCGCCTGGAGGCCCACGCCGACGACGATGATGCCGAGGGTCGCGGCCAGGCTGTAGGCGGGGGCGGTCGAGGCGAGGCCGATGCACACGGAGGACAGCAGGCCGAGCGCACCGGTCTTCAGGCCCTTCTCGCCCGCGCCGGAGCCGGTCGGAGCGCCGGTCGGGGGGCTGGTCGGGGAGGCCGACACGGATCACACCCCCTCGTGTACGGGCGGGGGTCGCGGGGGGTCGCGAAGACCGCTCTGGTCCGTCTCAGCGTACCGCCGACGCCGGAAGCCGGGGCGGTCGAGCGGCGGAAGCCGGGGCGGTCGAGCGTTGTTGGCATGGGGAGAGCCCGTACGAACGCACAACCCGACGCCAGCGGAAAGGGGGCGCCGACGTGGCCGACACACTCCCCGGGCCGGGCCGCGCCCCCGAGGACGGCGAGTCCGAGGCCCTGGACGCCTACTCGCGGATCGTCACCTCGGTGGCCGCCGCCGTCACCCCCCGGGTGGCCGCCCTCCAGGTCGCCCGACGCGGTCGGGGCGGCTGGTTCGCCACCGCGCTCGGCTCGGCGGTGGTCTTCACCGACGACGGCTTCCTGCTCACCAACGCCCACGTGGTCGGGCACGCCGACGCCGGCACCCTGGCCTTCGCGGACGGCACCACCGCGCCCTTCCACACCATCGGCAGCGACCCGCTCTCCGACCTGGCCGTGCTGCGCGCCGACGGGCCCACCCCGCCCCCGGTCCGGCTCGGCGAGGCCACCGCGCTCCGGGTCGGCCAGCTGGTCGTCGCCGTCGGCAACCCGCTCGGGCTGTCCGGCACCGTCACGGCGGGCGTGGTCAGCGCGCTCGGCCGCTCGCTGCCGACCCGCTCCGGCAGCGCCGTCCGGATCGTCGACGACGTGATCCAGACCGACGCGGCCCTCAACCCCGGCAACTCCGGCGGCGCGCTCACCACCGCGAACGGCGAGGTCGTCGGCATCACCACCGCCGTGGCCGGGCACGGGCTGGGCCTGGCCGTCCCGATCAACACCACCAGCCGGCAGATCATCACCACCCTGCTCGCCGATGGCCGGATCCGCCGTGCCTACCTGGGCCTGGCCGGAGTGCCCGCTCCCCTGCCACCCGCCCTGCGGCAGCGGACCGGGCAGCGCACCGGCCTGCGGATCGTCGAGGTGGTCGCGGGCGGCCCCGCGCACCGCGCCGGACTGCACGAGGGCGACCTGCTCCTCACCGCCGCCACCGAACCGATGGGCAGCGCCCAGGCCCTGCAACGCCTGATGCTCGCCGACGCCATCGGCCGGCCGCTGCCGCTGACCGTGCTGCGCGGCGAGGCACTGGTCGACGTCGTCGCCGTACCGGCGGAGCTGCGCTCGGACGACTGAGGGCTGGCACGCGACCGGCGACCAGCGACCAGCGACCAGCGACCGGGAATCCCATTGCGCCGGTCATCACCCGCTTGACACCGTGGAGGTTTCCGCGACTCCCCCGAGGCTGGGCATGACGATCTACTTCTACGGTGCCGACGAAGTCCCCTACGGCTGCTTCTCCAACTTCTCCGACCACGGCCTGGAGCTCGACGGCGTGTGGTGGCCGACCTCGGAACACTACTTCCAGGCCCAGAAGTTCGTCGGCACCCGGCACGCCGAGCTCGTCCGGCGGGCCCGGACGCCGCTGCGGGCGGCCGAGTTGGGCCGCGACCCGGGCAGGCCGCTGCGGCGGGACTGGGAGCGGGTCAAGGACGACGTGATGCGGCGCGCGGTGGCAGCCAAGTTCCGTACCCACGCGGACATCCGGGCCGTCCTGCTGGCCACCGGGGACGAGGAGATCGTCGAGGACACCACCACCGACCACTACTGGGGCCGGGGGCGGACCGGGACCGGCAGGAACATGCTCGGCCGGATCCTGGTGCGCACCCGTGGCCGGCTGCGCGCCGAGTTCGACGAGGCCCGCCCGCCGCACGACCGCCGCCGGGCCCGGGTTCGCCCGTGAGCCGGTGAACTACCGCTTCATGAGCAGGAGTTCGGGAGCCGGACCGACCGGCAGGTGCCAGCGGGCCCGCCGCTCCAGCGTCTCCAGCTCGGACCGCAGCTCGGGCACCGGCACGGTCAGCACCGGGCAGCCCGCCGCCCGCGCGCAGTGGGCCGACACCGAGCGCCGGAAGCGACGGCGCAACAGGCCCCCGCTCGGGCCGAGGACGAGCAGGTCGTCCGCCCGGTCGGCGAGGTGGACCAGCGCCGGGCCGGTGTCGCCCCGGATCACCACCGGCCGCAGCACGACGCCCGGGTCGGCGCCGCCGAAGGCCGCGTCGAGGGCGTCGCGCAGCCGCTGCTCGGCGGCCTCCCGCACGGCGGTCAGCAGCGGCGGGCAGGGCGAGCGGCGGTAGCCGAGCTCGCCGCCCGGCGGCTCCCAGGCCAGCGCCGGGACCAGCTCGGCCCCGGTCCGCCGCGCCTCGGCCACCCCGTGGTGGAGGGCGGCCAGGCTGCCCAGCGATCCACTGACCCCGACCACCACCCTGGAAGTGCCGCCGCCCCGGTGCCGCCGGTTGCCGTACATGGTCCGTCCTCGTGTCGTCGCGCCCTGTCGTGTCGGCCTCCAGCCAACCCCCGCCCCGGGCACCCGTCGCACGCCCTTGACGCCTCCTTGACGCCCCGGCCCGCCGTCCGTACGCACTCCATACGCCGGCCCCGGCCCAGGGCCTGTCCGGCCGAGGACGTGCAGCTCAGGGGGCGTCCGGGCAGTCCGCGTCGACCCAGGCGGCGGTGAGGTCCCGGCAGACGACGGTGAGCGTGCCGGGCCGGCAGGCCACCTCGTGCGAGCACCCGTGCGCATGGGGCAGGATCTCGTCCAGGATCACGGCCCCGAGGTCGTCCCACTCGGCGCCGTCGGGGCTCTCGATCCGCAGCTCGACGACGCCCGTGTAGCGGATGACCAGATCCTCCTCGTGCTTCCAGCAGTTGTGCCGGAAGTGCGCCTCGACCTCGCCCGCGCGGACGTCGACCCGGTGCGGCGTCAGGTCCTTGACGCAGCGCTGCGAGCCGAAGTTGTAGTGGTCCCGGTCGGTCGCGAACGCCCGGGCCCCGGGCGGCAGGCCCTCGGCGAGCTCCGGCAGGTGCCGCAGGTAGCGGACGGGGCTGATCACACCCGTCAGCGCACCGATCTGGGCGTCGAGGTCGACGTATTCCACCGGCAACTCCTGTGCTGTCGCTGTTCGTTGGTCGAGGGTTTGAGGGGGTTCAGGGGGTAGCCCCAGCACCGTCTCCCCGCCTCCCCTTCGCCGGTCGGCGAACCGACCGTGTCACCTGCACAGACCGTAGCCCCCGCCCGGCGGCCTGGTGTGACCGGCCCTCAGGCCGCGGTGAGGCCGAGGTGGCGCAGGGCGGCGCGGGCCGCGCCGGCGCCGCACATGCCGTGGGCGCCGGGGCCGGGTGGGGTGGCGGCGGAGCAGAGGAGGACGCCGGGCAGGCCGGTGGCGTAGGGGTGGAGGGTGGGGCGGGCGCCGAACAGGAGGCGGGTGGTGGTCTCGGTGCCGGTCATGATGTCGCCGCCGGCGAAGTTGGGGTTGGTGGCGGCGAAGTCGGCGGGGGTGGTGGTGCGCAGGGCGGTGATCCGGTCGCGGGTGCCCGGGGCGAAGCGTTCCAGCTGGCCGAGGACCGCCTCGGTGGCGTCCCCGGCGTAGCCGTACGGGACGTGCGCGTAGGCCCACACGGGGTGCACGGTGCCGACCGACCGGGTGGGGTCGGCCAGGTACTGCTGCCCGACGAGGACGAACGGGCGCTCGGGCAGCCGCCCGGCCGTGACGTCCCGTTCCGCCCGCGCGACCTCGGCGAGCGGGCCGCCGAGGTGCACGGTGCCGGCGCGGCGGGCGTCCGGGTTGGTCCACGGCACGCCCCCGTCGACGGCCAGGTCGAGCTTGAAGGCACCCGGGCCTCGGCGGTACCGCTGGTAGGCGGCTCGTACCCGGGCCGGGAGCCGGTCGCCGTAGAGGCGGGCCACCTGGCCGGGGTCGAGGTCGAGCAGGGTGACGTCGGCGGGCGGGAGCTGGGCGGCCCGGGTGATCCGGACGCCGGTGTGGACGGTGCCGCCGTGGGCGCGCAGGGCCCGTTCCAGGCTGTGGGCGATGGCCTGCGAGCCGCCCTCGGCGACGGCCCAGCCGGCGGCGTGCCCGGCGGTGAGGAGGCCGAGGCCGACGGCGGAGGTGAACGGGCGGTTCAGCGGGCGGAAGGCGTGCGCCGCGGCGCCGGCCCACAGGGCGCGGGCCTGCTCGGTCCGGAACAGCCGCCCGAGGAGGACGGCGGGCAGGGCGGTGGGCAGGCCGAACCGGGCGAGCAGCAGCGGGTGGGCCGGGATCCGCAGCAGCGGGCCCAGGACGTCGTCGGCGAGCGCGTCCCAGGCGCGGACGGAGGGGCCGAGCAGCGCCCGGTAGCGGGGGCCGTCGGCGCCGAGCCGGCGGGCGGTGTCCTCGACGGAACGCAGCAGCACGCCGGCGGTCCCGTCGTCCAGCGGGTGCGCGCAGTCGATCTCGGGCAGCCGCCAGCGCAGCCCGTACCGGGGGAGGTCCAGGGCGCGGAGGGCCGGGGAGGTGACGGTGAGCGGGTGGATGGCCGAGCAGTGGTCGTGCCGGAGTCCGGGCAGGAGGGCCTGGTGGCTGCGGGTGCCGCCGCCGATCTCGTCGGCGGCCTCCAGCAGGGTGACGTCGAGTCCGGCGCGGGCGAGCAGGGCGGCGGCGGTCAGTCCGTTGGGGCCGGCGCCGACGACGACGACGGAGGTCATGGGCCCTCCCCTGGGGACGGCGGGCGGACACCCGCATCGTAGGGCCTGTCTTCAAACTCCCGCCTGCCGTACGACGCCGGGGCACGCGCCCCCGAGCGATGGGCCGGATGGTGCTATCGTCTTTAGCACCATGTTGCTGAAGCTGGACATCGGAGACGCCCGGCCGCTGCACGAGCAGGTCGCGGGCGCGATTCGGCGGGCCGTCGCCGAGGGTGAGTGTGCGCCCGGGGATCGGCTGCCGCCCGCTCGGGAGCTGGCGCGGGCGCTCGGCGTGAACAGCAACACCGTGCTGCGGGGCCTGCGCGCGCTGCGGGACGAGGGGGTGCTGGAGTTCCGCCGCGGGCGTGGCGTCACGATCGCGGCCGCCGCCGACACCCGCTCCGAACTCGCCGAGCGGGTGCGGCAGTTGGTGGCCGACGCGGCCCGGGTCGGGTACAGCAGGAACGATCTCGTGGACATGATCAGGGGGATGTCGTGAACAACGACGGGACGGATGACGGAACGGACGACGGAACGCACCCGGGCACCGAAGGCGCGCACCACGCGGCCCGCCGGGGCGCGCTGTGGGCCGCCGCGGTCTGGTCGGCCGGGGTGCTGGTGCTGCTGCCGGCGCTGCCGTGGGCCGCACGCCACCGGCTGCCGGACCCGGTGGCCACGCACTGGGGCGGGCGGGAGCCGGACGGGTCGATGTCGCTGACGGCGGCCACGCTGCTGCCGGCGGTGCTCTGGCTGGTCGTGGTCGCGGCCGCCGTGATCGTCCACCGGTTCGGGGGCGTACCGGCCCGGGGCGGTGCCGGGGCGCTGCTGGCGGGCGGCAGCGTGCTGCTGACGGGGGTGCAGGCCTCCATCGTGCACGCCAACCTGGACCGCGCCCGCTGGCAGGACGCCTCGTCGATGGACGCCTGGGTGTTGCTCCTGGTCGCGGCCACCGGGATCGCGGCCCTGCTGGCGTGGCTGGCCGCCCGACCGCGCGGCGGCGCCACCCGGTCCGGCGGCCCGGGGTCCGGGTCGAGGTCGGGCGCGGGGTCAGGGCCGGACACGGCAGACGGACGCGAGCCGGTGCTGGAACTCCCGGACGGCGAGCGCGCGGTGTGGCTGTCCCGGGCGGCCAAACCGTGGATGCAACTGATGGCGGCCGTGCTGGGCGTGGGCACGGTGGCCGGCGTGCTGGGCGGGGCGAGCGGGCTGATCGGGTTCAACTGGTCGCTGATCGGGCCGTTGGTGGCCACCGCGGCGCCGTTGCTGTTCTGCTCCTCGGTGCAGGCCCGGGTGACGGCCCGGGGCCTGGACGTCGGTTTCGGCCCGTTCGGCTGGCCCGCCCGGCACTGGTCGCTCGCCGAGATCTCCTCGGCGCGGGCCGAGCGGCGCACGCCGGCCCAGGCGGGCGGCTGGGGGTACCGGATCAACAGCCTCGGCACCACGGTGATGCTGCGGAGCGGCGACTGTCTGGTGGTCCGCGACCGCAAGGGTGCCGAGTTCGCGGTCAGCGTCGACGACGCCGAGCGCGGCGCGGCCCTGCTCAACGCCCTGGCCGCCCGCAGCGGCCACCCCGCCGTCTGACGGTCCGCCGGGAACACCTTAGGGTCCACCTCGCCGACCACCTCCGCAACCACAGCGATCCACAGCCACAGGAGTCACCCGTGTTCGAGTCCCTGTCCGCCTTCACCGTCGCCATCGACTACGGACGGGCGCACACCACCTTCCTGGTCCACGCGGACGGCGCGGCCCAGCCGGTGGCCCGGATGCACAAGGACGCCGCCTACGACCACAGCGCGCCGTACCAGGTGTTCGGCGGCCCCGGACTCGACCAGCTCCTCGGCCACGTGACGGGCTTCGCCGCCATCGGCCCCGACCGCTCGCCGATCGGCAAGGTCGACCACCAGAGCCGTTCCTGGCGGCACGACCTGTGGACCTTCGCGCAGCAGGGCCTGGCCGTACTCGAGGGCGAGCCGGTCGGCCTCGGTAACAAGGCCCGCCGTTCGCTGCCGCTGCTCGACCGGGGCGTGGTCGACGCCGCCCTCACCTTCAAGCTGCGCTACCGGTCCGCCGAGTCGGCGGGCTTCGAACTCACCCGCCACGCCGGGGTGCGGGCCACCTACTCCGTCCAGGTCGACGACCCCCGGATCTCCCGGCTGCTGGTCCTGGCCTGCGTCGCGCACTTCAACACCTACGGGACGGCCGACCCGCGCAAGGCCCTCGTGGACGTGACGGCAAACCCGTTCAAGGCCTGACGACACCGGCGCCCGGGGCACCTGACGGTACGACCAAACCACCCGTTCCGGTGGTGTAGTGCCAGCGTGTGGCGTGGGTACACCAGTTGACAGCCGCGCCGGTGCGGCGGTGCCGCTGACGGCGCCGCCGCGATCCGCCGGGCGGCGGGCGGTCGGCGGGCCGGGGCACCGTGCCCGTGCGGAGGCAAGGAGGCGTCCGTGATCCACGACTGGCGTTCGGGGAGAACCCGGCACGACGGAACCGACGACACCACCACGGAAACCCGGGACCATCAGGACGAACGGACCGTCACGATCCTGCGGCTCGGCATCGGCCTGATCGGGGTGCTGCTGCCCGTGGCGCTGCCCCTGGGGAACTGGCTGTTCGCCGAGCTCAGGGGCCGGAGCACGGCCGGGTTCTGGCCGCCGACGATGAGCTGGTCGTACTACACCAGCTCACGGAACCTCTTCGTCGGCGCCCTGTGCGCGCTCGGGGTGTTCCTGATCTGCTACCGCTTCGACCGCCGGGACGACCGGTGGAGCACGGCGGCCGGCGCGTTCGCGATCGGGGTCGCACTGTTCCCGACCGCCCCCACGAACGCCACCGCGTTCCAGAACACCGTCGGCGCGCTGCACCTCACATTCGCCGTGCTGCTGCTGGTGATGCTGGCGATGTTCTGCCTGTACTCCTTCCGCAACGCCCGGTCCGAGCAGCCGCCCCGGGTCGGCCGGGCGTACCTGACGGCCGGTGTGCTGATCCTGGTGTTCCTGGCGCTGGCCGTGCTCGCGGCGGCGGCCGGGGTCGGCACCGACTGGACGATCCGCCCGCTCTACCTCTGCGAGTGGCTGTCGACCTGGGCGTTCGGCGCCGCCTGGATCGGCGCCGCGCTCGAACTCGCCCACCGCACCGGCGGCGCCCCGGCCCGCTCCCCCGCCCTCCCCCAGCCGCCGGGCGCCCTGCCCGGCACCCCGGTCGAGCCCTGACCGGTCACACCTGACGACAGCGGCGGCCGCGGGTGCACCGGGCCCGGGTCAGCACCTCCCCCGGGCCCCACGTCCGCAGCACCTCCGGCACCCGGACGCTGCCGTCCGCCTGCTGTCACGGAACGGTCAGGCCCCGATGTGCTGGTAGCCCGCCCAGTCCGCCGGGTCCCGCGGGCGCTCCGCCCGCCGCAGCCGGGCGGCGGCGGCCAGGGCCCGGGCGATCCGGCTGTCGGGGGCGCCCGGGATGCGCGCGTCGCCGTAGAAGGAGGCGGCGACGGCGACGGCGCTGCCCTCGGTGACCGGCCAGAGCGTGCCGACGACGTGCCGGTAGCCGGCGAGCTGGAAGGCCGCCGCGACGTGCAGCGGCTCGTCCAGCAGCCGGGTGGAGTCGAGCGCGGTGGAGCAGGCCGACAGGTAGGCGAGCTGGGCGCCGTCCAGCCGCAGCGCCTCCACCTGGCGCGGGGTGAGCCAGGTGTCGTCGGCGAGGGCGAGGCCGGCCTCGCGGTAGCCGTGGCAGGAGAAGTGCACGGCGGCGTACGCGCCGAGCCGGGCCGCCACCTGGTCGGCGGTGCTGGTCGCGTCCAGGTGGTCGGTCCCCCGGACGAGCCGCCCGACCTCGGCGGTCTCCTGCCCGGCCAGCCCCAGCCCGGGCCCTTCGACCGCGAGCAGCGGCCGGGCAGTGGCGCGCGGCGGCCGGGCGCGGGTGTGGTGCAGGGCGCGCAGGGTCGGGGCGTACGAGCTGACCACCCGGTCGAGCAGGCTGTGCGCCGGGGCCTGGCCGCCGTCCGCCGACCGCCCGGCGGCGTGCAGCGGCAGCACGGCGAACGGTCCGGTGGGCACCCACCACAGGCGCGGCAGGGCCTGGCCGGGGCGGTGGGGCAGGTCGAGGGCGGCGAGGACGGGTTCGGCGACGGCCGTCCAGAGCCGGTCGAGCAGCTCGACGAGGCGCTTCTTCGGGTACACCTTCGCGCCGTCCTCCCGCTTCCGGGTGATCTCCTCCAGCTCCACCGCCCAGCCGGCCACCTGCTCCAGCGGGGCGTCCGGGAGCCGCACGGAGGTGCACTGCCCGTCGGCGATCAGGATGGCGTCGGTGCCGCGCAGGTGGCTGCTGGTGAGGGTGACCACCGGTCCGGCCGCGCCGAGGGCGAGCAGCTCGGCGTCCTGCGGGGGCAGCAGCAGGCGTTCGAAGCCGGGCAGGCGGCGGATCCGGCCGAGCAGGACCTCGCGGGCGTGGGCGTCGGCCTGGCGGCGGTCGTGGTCCTCGCCGTGGTCGGCGGTGAGCAGCGCCTCCAGTTCGAGGGCGTGCACGGGGTGTTCGCGGTGGAGCTCGCCGAGGTCGGTGCGACCGGCGAGGCCGCCGGCGAGCAGCACGCCCCGGGCGGCTTCCAGGTGCCGCAGGGCCTGGAGCGGCGGGGCGCCGGCGTTCAGGGCGGCGGCGGCCGCGTCGGCGCCGAGGACGAAGGCGTGGCGGCCGAGCACGCGTTCGAGGTCCTGGCGGCCGAGCCGGGGCGAGGCGAGGAGCGGGACGCTGTCCGCGGCGAAGCCGAGCAGCCGGGCGGCGGCGGGCCAGTCGCCGGCTCCGGCGGCGGCGTGGGCGGCGTTCCGGGCGGTCATGACCAGCTGGGCGGGCGCGGCCGCCGGGTGGGCGAGCAGTCGGTCGGCGTGGCTGAGCAGGTCGGCGAGCAGGGCGGGGTCGGGGGTCTCGTGGTGCTGCGCCGCCCCGGCGGTGACGAGCCCGGCGAGGATCTCGGCCTCGCGGACGCCGCCGGGTACGGCGTCGGCGAGCTGGGCCCGCAGCTGTTCGGCCGCGCCGGGGGCCCAGGGGTTGCCGGTCTCCATCGCCCGGCTGTACTCCGCGAGGGCCCGGCCGGTCGGACTGTCCGACGGTACGTTCAGTCCGCCGTCGGCGAGGCGCCCGCCGAGCGCGGCCAGCGCGTCGAGATCGGGCTCGCCGGGGGCGGTCACCACCTCCCGCAGCGCCTCCACCATGGCCACCAGGCCCGGCTCCGCCTCGGGGTCGACGGCGGCGAGCAGGGCCTCGGCCGTCGCCCGGACGTCGGCCTCCGCCCGCAGCACGGCCGGGGCCCGGTCCCGGTGCTCCGGCTCCTGCGGCGGCCCGCCGGCGAACCAGGCCTCGACGTACCGCTGGACGGCCCGGGAGAACGCCGCCAGCAGGGCCGACACCCGGCGCAGCCGGATCTGCCGCGCGGCGAGCTCCGTCAGCGCCGGATCCCCGGCCAGCTCCTCGGCGCCCGGCAGGACGAGCGGCGGTTCCTCGGGCTCCGCCAGGCCGTCCGAGGAACCGACGGCGCTCCGGCGGGTGCCGCGCAGCGAGTCGAGCAGGTCGCGGGCGTCGGCGCCGGCGAGGCCGTGGCCGGGTGCGGCGAGGACGGCCCGGCAGAGCGCGATGCCCTCGTCGAGCCGGGCGACGGCGCCGGTGTGCTGGTACTCGATGCCGCACAGCCGGGCTCCGGCGAGGCGGGCGGCGGCCAGCCGCTCGGGGTCGGCGGCGGTCCGCCGCGTCCACCGCTCGACGTGGCGCCGGGCGCGGGCGAGCGTCGCGGGGTCGCCGGTGGCGCGGTAGCGCTCGGTCAGGTGGGAGACCACGGAGTCGAGGGCCTGGGTGACGGCCGCGTCGGCGGCGGCCGCGTCGTCCGCGATCCGCAGCGCCAGCTCCTCCAGTTCGGCGCCGAACACGCCGTCCTCGTCCGGGCCGCCGAGCAGTCGGATCGAGAGGAAGGTCAGGTGGGTGGTGAGGTACTGGATCCGGTCCGGGTCGGCCGCTTCGGTGACGGCGACGGCCTGCCGGCCGACGGCGAGGGCGGCCTCCAGCTCGGCCCGGCCTTCCGGGGCCGCCGACTCGACGGGCGCCGAGGCCAGTTCCAGCACGCTGAGGAACCAGGCCCGGTGCGGGTGGCCCGGCGGTGCCTCGGCCAGTGCCTGTTCGGCCGCGGCGCGGGCCGCCCGGCGCAGCGGCTCGGAGCGGCCACGGCGGGCCGCCTCGCCGGTGCGGGCGGCGCCGAGCACGCCGAGCGCCGTCGGGCGCAGCCAGTGACCGGTGGGCAGCCGCTCGGCCACCTGCGCCAGGAGGTCGACTCCCGCCGGCCCCTTGCCGTCCCGCAGCAGTTGCTTGGCCTGGTCGTACCGGCCCACCGTGGCCGTCTCCCCGGCGGTCCGCCCCCACCCGAGCCCGGCGGTGAGGAAGACGCGCAGTTCGGTGACGGCCGCCGTCCGGCCGCCCGCGAGCGCCGCCAGCGGCCACCGGCCGTCCCCCGCCGAGGTCGCCGCCGCCCGCTCGCGCAGCGAGGGCGGCAGCAGCAGCGGGGAGTAGCGGGCGACCATCGTCAGCCACTCGGCGGTGAACGCGACGGTCAGCTGGTCCTCCCGCCCGGCGAGGACGTCGGCCCAGGCCCAGAGGCCGAGCGCCTGTGCCTTGCGGGTCTCGCAGTACGGGGTGTTCTCCGCCCGCCGGAGCAGCGCGGCGCGGTCGCGCAGTGCCTCGCCCCGGCGCAGTCGCAGGTGTTCGCCGGTGGCGGCGTAGGCCAGCAAATGTTCCAGTACTGCAACGAGTTCAGGCTCGGTCCCGACCGGCGGAAAGGCCCCCGCGATAGACATGACGCCCATGGTGCGTCACGCGCGGGGAGGGTGTCAGTGCTTTCGAGGGAAGCCGTGGTCGGCTACGTCTGCGAGTACCTGGAGGAGCTCCGGGAGGAGCTTTCGCCGGGCGAGGTACGGGAGTTGCTGGCGCGGATCGGCCGGGGCGAGGCGACGGCGGAGGAGCTGACGGGGGCGTTGGAGCGGGCGGGGTTCGCGGTGAACGAGGAGGAGATCCGGTCGACTCCGCTGCCCTCGCTGCCGGGTGGCCGACTGGGCGACCCGGACGCGGTGTGGGGTTGCCCGGGTGGTCGGTGCGAACGGCGTTGGCAGCGACGGTTCGTGGGCCAGCCGGTGCCGGCCTGCGGGGTCGACGCGGCGCCGCTGCGGCGCGGCTGACCGGGTGCCGGCGGTGACCTCACTGCTGAAGGGGTTCCTCGGCAAGGCCTCCGAGCGCTGGGCGACCCAACTCGGCCTGCCCGGGCTGCTGTTCCTCACGCTCTGCTGGTCGGCCTACCGGCTGGGGCACGCGGACGCCCTGAACGTCCGTCTGCTGCTGGACGGTTCGGCCGACGTGGTGGATCCGGCGGCCCGCTCGGACGTCCGGGTCGCGGTGCGGCTGGCGCTGGGGGTGGTGTTCGCGGCGCTGGCGGCGACGGTGGTGGGGCTGGCCGTCCGGGAGTTGGGGTCCGTCGTGCAGAAGCTGTGGCTGGGCGAGGGCCGTTGGGGGCTCGGCCGCGCGCGGACGGATCCCGTCACCGGGGCGAGTGCGCCGACATCCGGGATCGGGGCCCGGTTCGGCCGACTGCACGGGGACATCGGGGCCTACTACTCGCTGGACCTGGCCGCCGCCTGGCCGCGCCTCTGGCTCGTGCTGCCCGAGTCGGCCCGGGCCGACCTCACGACGGTCTCGGCCGGCTTCCGGCAGGCCGCCGAGGCGCAGGCCTGGGGGCTGCTCTGCCTCCCGGTGGCCTGCTGGTGGTGGCCGGCGGCCGTCCCGGCAGCCGTCCTGATCGCCACCGGCTGGGGCCGGGGGCGCGCCGCCGCCGAGGAGTTCGCCACCCTGGTGGAGTCCGTGGTCGACGTGCACGGCGCCGCCCTCGCGACCGCCCTGGGCTTCGACTGCCCGGACGGCCGCCTCACCCCGGAAACCGGACAGCGGGTCAGCGACCACCTGGCCCGCCGCCGTCCCCTCCGCCGCCGCCCGCCCCGCCCGGCGGCGGCCGACCCCGCCCGGGGGCCCGCCGAGAACTGACTGGCCAGCTCGGGCCTGCTGAGGGAGCTCAGCGCACGGCAGCCGCCAGGCGGTGGGCCGCGGCGGTGAGGTCGGCCGGTTCGGGGGCGGCGGCGAAGGCCAGGCGCAGGCGGGGGCCGGGCGGTTCGGTCGGGTAGTGGTGGCGGCCGGGGTCGACGGCCACGCCGTGGGCGCGGGCGGCGTCGGTGACGGCCT
Organism: Kitasatospora sp. NPDC097643; assembly: GCF_040302625.1. Classification (NCBI taxonomy): domain Bacteria; kingdom Bacillati; phylum Actinomycetota; class Actinomycetes; order Kitasatosporales; family Streptomycetaceae; genus Kitasatospora; species Kitasatospora sp. NPDC097643. The sequence continues at coordinate 67,652 of NZ_JBEOSA010000023.1, forward strand.
GTTCGTCGAGCCCGGCGGGCAGCCGCAGCCACAGGTGCAGGCCGCCGTCGGGGACGCGGGCGAGGGTCCAGTCGGGCAGCTCGCGGGTGACGGCGTCGGCCAGGACGGCGCAGCGCTGGTGCAGCGCGCCGGCCAGGGCCCGCAGGTGGCGGTCCCAGGCGGGGGTGCTGAGCAGTTCGACGGCGGCCTCCTGGAGCGGGCGGGCGATGAAGAAGTCGTCGACCCGGCGCATGGCGAGCAACCGCCGCATGACCGGGCCGCGGGCGACCACGGCGCCGATCCGCATGCTGGGCGAGGCCGGTTTGGTCAGCGAGGTGAGGTGGACGACCGTGCCGTCCTGGTCGTCGGCGACCAGCGGGCGGGGCAGTGGGCGGCCGTGGCCGAGGTGGCGGGCGAAGTCGTCCTCGATCAGGAACGCACCGGCCGCCCGGGTCACGTCGACGACCTGGCGGCGCCGTTCGGCGGTGAGCACGGTGCCGGTGGGGTTGTGGACGGTGGGCTGGCAGTAGAACAGCCGGGCGCCGGTCATCGCGAAGGCGTCGGCGAGCAGGTCGGGGCGGACCCCGTCCCGGTCCATCGGGACGGGCACCGGGCGCAGCCCGGCGGCGCGGGCGGCCGCGAGCACGCCGGGGTAGGTCGGCGACTCGACCAGGACCGGGCTGCCCGGCGCGGCGACGGCGCGCAGCAGCATGGACAGGGCGCCCTGGCTGCCGCCGGTGACCAGGACGTCCTGCGGGCCGACGTCGCCGCCGACCTGGCGGGCCAGGATCGTGCGCAGCGTCGTCAGGCCGGCCGCCGGGGCGCGGTGCCAGGCGTCCGGGCGGCGGGCGGCGCGGGCCAGGGCGGCGCCGAGCGCCCGGGTCGGCTGGAGGTTCTCGTGCAGGTAGCCGCCGGACAGCGCGATGGTGCCCGCCGGTACCTCCCCGGCCGGCCCGGGCTCGGCGGGCTCGGCGACGTCGAGGTGACGGCCCGCCAGGGCGACGGCCTGCCAGGAGGTGTCGGCCTCGGCGGCCGCCGGGCGCCGTCCGCGTGCGGTCACGTACGTCCCGCTGCCGGGCCTGGTGACGACCGCGCCCTCGGCGGCCAGCAGCGCGATGGCCCGGGCGACGGTGACCGGGCCGACGCCGTGACGGGCGATCAGGTCCCGGCTGCTGGGCAATCGGTCGCCCGGGGAGAGGCGGCCGATCTCGGTCCGGAGGATCGCCACCAGGGTCTCGATACTGCTACCGTCAGACATGAAGAATGAGAATAGCGCTTTCATCCAGCCGACGGAACCGCTCCTCGACCTCGCCGCCCTGCGGGCCGACACCCCCGGCTGCCGGGCCGTCATCCACTTCAACAACGCCGGCTGCGGACTGATGGCCCGTCCGGTGCTCCAGGCGAGCGTCGACCACCTCCAGTTGGAGGCCGCGATCGGCGGCTACGAGGCCGCGGCGGCCCGGGCCGGGCAGGTCGCCGACTTCTATGCCGCGCTCGCCGAGCTGCTGCACACCCGCCCCCGGAACATCGCCTTCGCCGGCAGCGCGACCCACGCCTACACCAAGGCCCTCTCCGCGATCGACTTCCGGCCCGGCGACGTCGTCCTCACCACCCGCAACGACTTCGTCTCCAACCAGATCGCCTTCCTCGCCCTGCGCCGGCGTCACGGCGTCCGGATCGTCCACGCCCCGGACCGCCCGGACGGCAGCGGCGTCGACGTCGAGGCGATGGCCGCCCTGATGCGCGCCCACCGCCCCCGGCTGGTCGCCGTCACCCACGTGCCCACCAACTCCGGGCTCGTCCAGTCGATCGCCGAGATCGGCCGGCACTGCCGCGAGCTCGACCTGCTGTACCTGGTCGACGCCTGCCAGTCGGTCGGCCAGTACCCGCTCGACGTCGAGCGGATCGGCTGCGACCTGCTCACCGCCACCTGCCGCAAGTTCCTGCGCGGGCCGCGCGGTTCGGGCTTCCTCTACGTCTCCGACCGGGTTCTGGAGGCCGGGTACGAGCCGCTGTTCATCGACATGCACGGCGCCCGCTGGGTCGCTCCCGGGCACTACCGCCCGGTCGACACGGCGGCCCGCTTCGAGGAGTGGGAGTTCCCGTACGCCACCGTGCTCGGCTGCGCCGCCGCCGTCCGCTACGCGCTGCGGGTCGGCCTGGAGCCGATCTCCCGCCGCACCCCGGCCCTCGCCGGACGGCTGCGCGAACGGCTGGCCGCCCTCCCCGGGGTACGGACCCTGGACGGCGGCCCCGCCCCGGCCGCCCTGGTCACCTTCGCGATCGACGGCTGGCAGCCGGAGCCGTTCAAGGCCGCGATGGACGCCCGCGGCATCAACTCGGCGCTCAGCTACCGGGAGTTCGCCCAGTTCGACTTCGCCGACAAGGAGGTCGAGTGGTGCCTGCGGCTCTCCCCGCACTACTACAACACCGAGGAGGAGGTCGACACCGTGGCCGCCACGGTCGCCGAGCTCGCGAACGGGAGCGCCCGATGACCACGACCACGACCACCCCCGCCACCGGCACACCGGCGACTCAAAGCCTGTGGCACAACCGCGACTTCCTGCGGTTCTGGCTCGGCGAGACGGTCTCGCTGCTCGGCACCCAGGTCACCAACCTCGCCCTCCCGCTCACCGCCATCGGCGCGTTCGGCGCCAGCGACGAACAGGTCGGCCTGCTGCGCTTCCTCCAGCTCGTCCCCTACCTCGGACTGGCCCTGCTGATCGGCGTCTGGACCGACCGGGTGCGCCGGCGGCCGGTCATGCTCGGCGCCAACCTGGTCCGGCTGGTGCTGCTCGCCCTCGTCCCGCTGCTGTACTGGTGGGACGCCCTCGACCTGCCCGTGCTGATGGCGATCGCCTGCGCGGTCGGCGTCGCCTCGGTGGTGTTCGACGTCAGCTGGATGTCCTACGTGCCGGTGCTGGTCCGCAGCCCCGAACGCTACGTCGAGGCGAGCGCCCGGATGGGCGCCGCCTCCTCCGCCGCCGACGTCGCCGGGCCCGGCCTCGCCGGCGTCCTGGTCTCGGCGCTCGGCGCCCCCGTCGCCCTGATCGTCGACGCCTGCTCCTACGCGGTGTCCGTCCTCTCCCTGCTGCTGATCCGCACCCGCGAACCCGCGCCCGCCCCGACCGCCGAACGGCACCTGCTGCGCGAACTCCGCGAGGGCCTCGGCTGGGTGCTGCGCAACGACGTGCTGCGGGCCCTCGCGCTGATCGGCTTCTGCTGCAACTTCTCGATGATCACCACCTGGACGATGTTCCTGCTCTACGGCACCCACGACGTGCACCTCGACTCGGCCACCCTCGGCGCCGTGCTCGCCACCGCCTCCGTCGGCGGGCTGGTCGGCGCGGTGATCTCCGGTCGGGTGATCGCCCGCTTCCCGCTCGGCCGGGTCTACCTGGTCGCCCAGTCCGCCCTGCTGCTGGGCCCGGCCCTGCTCCCGGCCGCGGCCGGCCCCCGGCCGCTGATGGTCGCCCTCTTCGTCCTCTCCTTCTTCACCACCTACCTGGGCCTCGGCGTCGCGGGGGTCGTCATCGTCAGTCTCCGCCAGGCGCTCACCCCTCAGCCCCTGATGGGCCGGATGACCGCCGCCTTCCGCACCCTGCTCTTCGGCGGCGGCGCCCTCGGCGGCCTCGCCGCCGGCCTGCTCACCGGTCACCTGGGCGCCCGCGGCGCCCTCACCGTCGCCGCCGTCGGCTCGGCGGCGGTCGTCATCGCCCTCGTGCTCTCCCCCGTCGTCCGCCTGCGGGAGCTCCCCACGGCCCCACCGGAGCCCGCGGCCTGAACCCGCACCACGGCCCGGCCCGGCGCACCGCGCCGCTGCTCAGGCGGCCCGGCGCCGGCGCCAGTGGTGGACGACCTGGACGGCAGGCGGGGCGGGCCGGCTCGGGGTCGGGTGCAGGGCCTCCCAGATGACCTTCACCACACCCGCGACGGCGTGGACGAAGGCCGCGACGGTCATCGTGACGAGACCGATGAGCACCAGGCCCACCTTGCCGGTCGCCTCGTCGCCGACACGGCCGGTGCGGCCGCCCGCCGACGTCCGGACCGCGGTGTCGGGCGGTCCCAGGATCTCCCTGACGATCTCCGCGATGGCATGGGCGAGCGCACCGAGCCCCAGGCTCAGCGCGCCGATCACGAACCAGCCGATCCTGCCGACCTCGGTCGGCGGCTGGAGAGTTGCGGGCAGGTTCTCCGGGCGAACGCTGGACATCCGTCTCGCCTCCTCGCGTGGGGCGCCTCGTACTCTGCCACCCTCCCAGCCGGGTGCGCGGACGGCATCACCTGGGACGGGTCATCCTCCGGCCGGGCGCTCGACGGCGGGGCGGACACAGCGCCAGTCGGCCGTCCACTGCCACACGTTGCCGGTCATGTTGTACAGGCCGTAGCCGTTCGGCTCGAAGGCGTCGACCGGGCAGGTACCGAGGTAGCCGTCCGCCAGGGTGTTGCGGCCGGGGAAGGTGGCGTTCCAGACGTTCATCCGGTGTCGCCCGCCGGGGCGCAGCCGGTCCCCCCAGGGGAAGGCCCGGCCCGCCAGCCCGCCGCGTGCGGCGTACTCCCACTGCGCCTCGGTGGGCAGCCGGCTCCCGGCCCAGGCGCAGTAGGCCGTCGCGTCGTACCAGGACACGTGCACCACCGGGTGGTCCCCGCGGCCGGCGAGGTCGGAGCCGGGTCCCTCCGGGCGCCGCCAGTGGGCACCGGGCACCTCGCGCCACCAGGGGGCCGCGGCCACGCCCCGGGTCGCCGGGAAGTCGTCCGGCAGCAGCCCGCCGAACACGAACGAGGCTCCGTACCGCTCGGCGTCGGTGACGTGCCCGGTGGCCTCGACGAACGCCGCGAACCGTGCGTTGGTCACACAGTGCGCGTCGATGGCGAACGGACCGACGCGGACGCGGCGCACCGGTCCCTCGCCGTCCTCCGGGTAGGCGAGGGCCTCCTCGCTGCCCATCCGGAACCAGCCGCCCGCCAGCGCGACCGTCCCACCGTCGTCGTCTCCGGCCGGGCCCGGGCCCGGGTCCGGGTCCGGGCCCGGGCCGGGCGCGGGCGTCGGTGGTCCCACCGCTCCGCCGCCGCGTCCGGGCGTGCAGCAGGACGGGGTCTCCCCGCCCGTCCGGCCCACCCGGCGGGCGCGTTCCGAAGAGCCGGGCCGCGACGTCACGACCGGTCACCCGCCATCGGCGTGCCGAGCCAGCGCGGGAACGGCCCCGAGCTCGCGATCACCTGTCCCAGGGTCAGGCCGACGACCAGGACGCAGCCGACGGCGATCAGCCAGGACAGCATCGTGAACACCAGGCCGAGGGCACCGAACTGGTCGATGCTGCGGCGGAGGCTCTGCGGTGTCACCAGGCGCGAGGCGTGCAGGAAGGCGACCATGCCACCGCCGGCCAGCACCGCCCCCGGCAGCAGCGGCAACCAGCCGATCCGTCCGCCGAGCAGCAGGTGCTGGGTCCACCACCAGAGCAGGACGGAGGCCGTCAGCGACAACAGCACCCCCACCCACGCACCGGCGCCGAACCCGTGCCGCAGCGGGGCCTGGAGGAGCAGGACGGCCAGCCAGCCGAGCAGCCAGGCCAGCCACCGCCAGGCGGTGAGCCGGGCGCCTCCCTTCGGCAGGTCCCAGCACCGTTCGCAGATCCGCTGGATCGCCCGGCTCAACGCGGTGGCGGAGAGCAGGGTGACCACGATGCCCACGGCCCCGAAGCTCTGCCCGGTCGTGCCGTGCGCGGCGAAGGTGCGCCGCACCTCCTCGACGGGCGCGCTGTCCCCCATCAGGGCTTTGAAGTCGTCGGCCACCAGGTTCTTCACGGGCTTCGGGGTGAAGGCGGCCGCCACGATCAGCAGGGGCAGGGCGGCGAGGAAGACCTGCGCGGCCAGCCGCGCGGCGGCCTCCATCGTGTTGACCTCGTTCAACCGGCGGAGCATCCGGCCCAGCACCGGCACCCGGGTGGGCAGGTCGGCGGCCGCGCGGGTCAGACCGGTCAGCCGGCTCCGTCCGCCGGTGCCGGGGCGGTCCGGGCCGTCGGCGTCGGCGTCGGCGTCAGAGCTGTCCCCGGGCCGGTTCATACTCCATTCCTCGCACAGCGGCTCGTCGGGCACCACCGGGGGTGGCCCCGCTCGCCCGGACAGCGCACCCGAACGTGCCAGCGCCCTCACCGTCCGTACCAATGGACCTGAGTGGCACCACGGCCACCCGTCCGCTGGAGCGCCGATGACCAGCTCACCCGAGCCGTCCGAGAAGTCCGAGAAGCCCGCGGCAGCACCCGCGCAGCACCAGTCGCGGGCGGTCCGCATCGTGCTGAGCACCCTCTCCGCCGTGCTCATCACGATCGGCTGCATCCTCGTGCCGGTCTCCCTGATCACCGTCTGGGTGCACGACATCGCCCTCGACACCGATCAGTACGTCAAGACGGTCGCCCCGCTCGCCTCCAATCCGGCCATCGAGGCGGCGGCGGCCAAGCGGATCACCGAGGCGGTCGACGTCCGGGTGGACGGCAAGGAGATCACCTCCGACGTCGCCTCCTGGCTCGAATCCCAGGGGCTGCCGCCGCGCGCCGCCAACGCGGTCAAGGCGCTCGGGCCGCAGCTCGACTCGGCCGTGAACAGCGCCGTCAGCAAGGTGGCCACCCGGTTCGTGCAGAGCGACCGGTTCGAGACCATCTGGACCACGGCCAACCGCGCCGCCCACGCCGCCATCGTGCACGCGCTGACCGGCCAGGGCCGGGGCGCGATCGGCGTGAGCGAGGGCACCGTGACCCTCGACGTCGGCACCGCCGTCGACAAGGTCAAGGAGGATCTGGTCGACGCCGGGATCTCCCCCGCGGAGAAGATCCCCGAGATCAACAAGCAGCTGGTGCTGTTCAAGTCCGACAAGCTCGCCAAGATGCAGGACGCCGCCCATCTGCTCGACGTCGTCGGCAACTGGATGCCGATCCTCACCGTGCTGTTCCTCGCGATCGGGGTGGTCCTGGCCCGACGGCGCCGCCGGGCGATGGTGAGCGCCGCCCTCGGCGTGGCCTTCTCCTCGCTGCTGGTGGCCATCGGCCTGGTGATCGCCCGCCGCTACTACCTCGACCACCTGCCCGCCCAGGTGCAGTCCAAGGCCGCGGCCGCCGCGATCTTCGACACGCTGCTGCGCTTCCTGAAGGTCAGCGTGCGCACCGCGGTCGTGCTCGGCATCGTGGTGGCGCTCGGCGCCTACCTGTCCGGCGCGGGCCGCCTGCCGCGCGCCGTGCAGCGGACGGCCGACCACGGCGCCGACTCCGCCGCGCGGTGGGGTGACGCGCACGGGGTGCACACCGGGCGGGTCGGCACCTGGACCGACGCCCACCGGCGCTGGATCGCCCTCGGCGCGGTGCTGGTGCTGGCCCTGGTGTTCGCCCTGTGGAACCACCCGACGGCGCTGACCATCGTGCTGCTGGTGGTCATCCTGCTGGCGCTGCTCGCCATCCTGGCCCTGCTGTCCGCGACCGGCCGGGTCGACCGACCGGCCGAACCGGCCCTGCCGGTCGGACCGCCCCCGCCGGGCGGGCCGGGCGCAGCGGGTGGGCCGAGCACACCGGGCGAACCGGGCGGGCCGACCGGACCGACGGGACCGACGGGACCGAGCACACCGGGTGAACCGGGCGGGCCGACCGGACCGACGGGACCGACGGGACCGAGCACACCGGGTGAACCAGGCGGGCCGACCGGACCGACGGGACCGAGCACACCGGGTGAACCAGGCGGACCGACTGAACCGGGCGAACCGGGTGGGCCCACCAAGCAGTCGTGACCCCTCAGGGGCTCAGGCGCCGCAGCGCCGGATGATCCACCCGGCGCCGCCGGCGACCGCCGCGCAGCGGCGCCGGATCCGCTCCGACCGGCCGTGCGGCACGGTGTGCGGCGGCCGGCCCGAGCCGGTCGGCTCGCCCGCTCCGGCACGCAGCCGCGCGGATCCGGACGCCGCCGGCCGCGGTACCCGGCCTTGGGTGCGGGTGTACGCGAACGCCGTCATCTCCCCGTCCTCCTTCGCCTCACCGGCCGACCGCCGCCGACTCGCCCGCCACGGGTGAGGGCCTCAGTCGGGCAGCAGCCGCATCTCCAGGACCCGCAGGCCCACCGCCTGGAAGCGCCCCAGCAGCCCGTACAGGTGGGCCTCGTCGGTCACCGTGCCGATGAACAGGGTCTGGTCGGGGAGGGGTACGCGGTCAAGTTCGGGGAAGGCTGCGCCGAGCACCTCCGACACACAGCCGGCGACCCTGAATTCGTAGCGCATGCGCCTTCTCCCCGGGCCCGAGACCTGGCTTGTCCTGGCCACCATGGTCGCGCCCACCCGCCGGGTGTACGTCGCCTGGTTCGGGTGGTTCGCGCCCGCCGGGCCGGTCAGAGCCGGTTCAGAGCATCCCCAGTTCGCGGGCCCGGCGGACGGCCTCGCTGCGGCGGGTGACGCAGAGCTTGCGGTAGATGCTCTTGAGGTGGGTCTTGACGGTGTTGGCGGAGACGTAGAGCGCGGCGGCGATCTCCTCCGTGGAGAGCATCTGCGCGGCCTGGTCCAGCACCTCCCGCTCGCGCTCGCTCAGCTGCTCCACCATCCCGGGTGACAGACCACGGGCGTCGGCCGGCAGGCCCCCCGGGGTCCGGGCGGGCAGCCAGGAGTGGGCCTGGGCGAGGTGCGGGTCGACGCCCAGCAGCCGGCGCACCCACGGGCCGCTCTCGACGAACACCCGGCGCAGCTCCTCCGGTCGGGCGATGCCGAGGGCCCGGCCCAGCAGCCGCCGGGCCTCCTCGGACTGTCCGCCGTCGGCCGCCGCCTGGGCCCGCAGCAGGCACACCTGGGTCCGGCCGGCCACCGTGCCGGGTTCGCCGCCGGGCAGCGCGGCCAGCAGCTCCAGCGCCCGCTCGCGCTGCCCGTCCGCCAGCAGCGCCCGTGCCTCGGCCACGGTGTGCTCGGGCCGTCCGGACGGGGCGGCGTCCAGGGCCCGGAGCGCGGCGGCGGGGTCGCGGTGGGCCAGGTGGGCGTGAGCTTCGGCGATGGCCAGTTCGTCCACCGTCCACGCGGACAGCCGCGCGGAGACCGGGCCGCGGCCCACCGTGTGCAGCAGGGCCAGGGCCCGCTGCCACTCCCCGTCGGCGACCGCGAGCCTGGCCCCGATGACGGCCGCGCCCACCGCGGCGACGGGTTCGGCCGGCAGGCCGTCCTGCCCGGTGGTCGCCAGGGCCAGCTGGGACCTGGCGGTCGGCAGGTCGTCGTGCTCGGCCGCGACGCCCGCCAGCACCAGGTGGTCGAGCGGAGGCCGGTCCGGCGGCAGCGCGGCCCCCTCGGCGACGGCGAGCGATTCGCGGGCGTGCGCCTCGGCCTTCCGCAGCCGCCCCTGGAGCAGCTCGACCAGGGCCAGGGCGCCCAGCGAGTCGCAGAGCGGGTACTCCGTCCCCGCCGGCCCGCACGCCTCGACCGCCGCGACCAGTTCGGTCTCGGCCCGGTCGAGGTTGCCCGCGCCGAGTTCGGCCGAGCCGAGGCCGGCCAGCACCAGGGCGCGGATCTCCGGGTGCGCGGCCGCCAGCCGGGGTGGCACCTCGGCCAGCAGGCCCTCGGCGTCGGCCGCGGCCTCCTCGGCGGCCGGCAGGTCGGCGGCCAACCGGCCCGCCAGTACCCGGACGAGCGCCCTGCCCAGCAGCAATTCGGCGGGCGTCTGCGGGCCGGTGCACCGGTCGGCACGCCGCAGCCCCTCCTCGCAGCCGGCCAGGTCGTGCTCCGCGAGCCGGCAGGCCGCCGTCACCAGGGCGGGTGTCGCACCGGGGACGTCCGGCGGCATGGCGGCGAACACCCGGCCCAGCCGTTCGGTGTCCAGCCCGGTGAACAGGGAGGTGACGGCCAGGTTGTCGACCAGTTGCGCGGCGGCGAACTCCCAGTCCGCGGCCGCGGCGGCGTGTTCCACGGCCTCGTTGAGCCGCCGCTCACCGGCGAACCAACGGGCTGCCCGACTGTGCAGCTGGGCCTCCAACCCCGGTTCCCGGTACCGGAGATGGGCGTGCAGCACCTCGGCGAACAGCGGGTGCAGCCGGTACGCGAGGGAGCCGTCCACCGGCTCCACGAAGGCGTTGCGGCGGGCCAAGCCGGCGAGCGTCCAGGCGGCGTCCTGACGGCCGGTCAGGGCGTCCGCGAGCCCGGGGGTGATCGGATCGGCGATGCAGCTGCGCAGCAGCAGGTCCTGGGTGGGCAGGGGTTCGGCGTCCAGCACCTCGGCCAGCAGGTAGTCGGCGATCGTGGTGCGGTCGGCGGCGAACTCCCGGATGAAGGTCCACGGATCGCCGGTGTGCTGCATCGCCAGCGCGCACAGGCGCAGCCCGGCGGCCCAGCCCTCGGTGCGCTCGATCAGCAGCCGCACGCCCGCCTCGGGGATGTCCAGTCCGTGGCCGGCCAGCAGTTCCCGGGTCTCCGCCTCGGTGAAGCGCAGATCGGCGTTGCGGACCTCGGTGATCTCACCGGCGGTCCGGTACCGGTGCAGCGGCAGCAGCGGCTCGGAGCGGCCGAGCAGGACGAGCCGCAGGCCCCCGCAGGCGTGCCGCAGGAGGAACTGCAGCCCGTCGACGAGGGCGGGCGCGGTGGCGGCGTCCACGTGGTCGATCACCAGGACCACCGGTTCGGCGCCCTCGGACAGCACGTCGGCCAGGCGCGTCAGCAGTGAGCGGTCCACTCCTTCGGCCCGGGCCGGCCGGCCCAGCCCGGCCGGTGTGCGGACACCGCCGCGGCGCAGCGCCTCCAGGGCGTAGGCCCAGAAGACGCCGGGGGCGTCGTCGGCCTCGGCGGTCAGCCAGGTGGTCGGGTACGGGGAGCGGCCGCTCGCGACCCAGTCGGCGACCAGCACGGTCTTGCCCGCTCCGGCCGGCCCGTTGACGAGGGTGAGCGGCCCCTCGACACCGGAGGTGAGCAGGTCGAGCGGGCCGGGCCGGCGCACCAGCACCCGCGGCACCGCCGGAACGTCGAACCGGGCCGCCAACAGCGGATCACCGGCGGGCAACGGCGGCCGGGGCGGCTCCGGGGAGCCTGGTTCTGCGGGGTTCTGCATCTGGTCACCGGGGGTGCGGGCTGGGTCTGCCACGGGCGGGGTGCTGCTTCCACTCAACCTCGGCCGGGCGGTGCGCACCACCGGTGGTCACCTGGAGCGGGTGATTCCGCCCCGGTCCCGCGCCCTGCCCGGCCCCGGGCGGCGCCCGACCGGGCCGGCCTCCGCCCGCCGGTCGCCGCCCCCGATCTTCACCCCCACGGGGTGAGGCGGCCGATCCGTCCCCACCGCAACCTGGACCCAGCGGAGCTGCGGGTCCGACCCGCGGACGGGACGAAAGGCAGTCGCTCATGGCAGAGATCCAGCGGCAGGTCCTGCCGATCCCGGACATCCCGCGCCCGGGACCGATCACGTACGACGCCAAGGACCCGGACACGTCCTTCCCGCCGATCCGGCCGCTGCGGCCGCCGGAGAGGGCACCGAACGTGCTGATCGTGATGCTCGACGACGTCGGGTACGACCGCTACATCCAACCCGGGGAACGCATCCGGATCGCCATGGCCCGCCAGTGACGCGGACCCGCCCAACCTTCCCGACCCTTCCTGACCCTTCCTGCCCCCGACACCGGAGACGACCATGCAGACCGCAACGAACCTCGCCACGACCAGCCTGGCCAGCGACTACCCGCTGCTCAACCTCTTCTGGACCACCTGCATCATCTTCCTCTGGATCCTGTGGTTCATGCTGCTGTTCCGGATCATCGCGGACATCTTCCGCGACGACGACCTGGGCGGCGGGGGCAAGACGGGGTGGTGCATCTTCGTCGTCCTGCTGCCGTTCCTCGGCGTCTTCGTCTACCTGATCGCCCGCGGTACGGGCATGGGCAAGCGGGAGCTGGCCCACGTCCAGAAGCAGCAGGCGGAGTTCCGTGAGTACGTCCGCGAGACCGCGGCCCCGACCGGCAGCACCGCCGACGAACTCGCCAAGCTCTCCGACCTCAAGGCCCGCGGCACCATCACCGAGGAGGAGTACGCGGCGGCCAAGGCCAAGATCCTGGCCTGATCCCGCGAGCCGCCTGATCCCGCAAGCCCAGACAGGAGCGCACGACATGTTGGACATCGGCCCGGTCGAGTACGTCGTCATCGCCTTCCCCGGTAACCGGTTCAAGGGCGAGATCGTCCCGGAGCTGAAGCGGCTGGTCGACAACGGGATCGTCCGGATCCTCGACCTGACCTTCGTGAAGAAGGACGCGGACGGCACGACCAGTCACGTCGAACTGCAGATGCTCGACCCCGAGGAGGCCTCGCTGTTCCTCGAAGTCGACGGGGAGGTCGGCGGTCTGTTCAGCGACGAGGACCTCGACCTCATCGCCCAGGAACTCGTGCCCAACTCCTCGGCGGCACTGCTCGCCTGGGAGAACACCTGGGCCGCCCCGATGGTCCAGGCCGTCGCCGGGGCCGGCGGCCTGGTGGTGGCGCACGAGCGGATCCCGGCCCCGGTCGTGGCGCTGGCGTTGGAGGCGGCCGCCGCGGCGGCGGCGGAGGCGGAGGCCTGACCCCGTATCCACCCCGGTTCACCTTGGTTCAACCTCGGTTCACCTCCGTTCATCTCGGTTCATCTCGGTTGAGAGGAGCACCATCATGTTGGGTCGTCGACTGGCCCGTGGCGGACGTCCAGGCCTCGTCGGAACCGCCGCCCGCACCGCCGTGGTCGCCGGAACCGCGACCGCCGTCTCCGGCCGGGTGGCCAGGCACCAGGCCGAGAAGGCAGCCGCCGAAGAGGCGGTCGCCGCACCGCCCCCGCCTCCGCCTCCCGCGCAGGCGCCGGCGGGCGGCTCGGACGCGATCGCCAACCTGGAGCGCCTTGCCCAGCTCCACGAACAGGGAGCGCTCAGCGACGCCGAGTTCGCCGTCGCGAAGTCCCGGCTGCTCGGTCTCTGACCTCCGCCCTCACCACCCCCGGTCGCTGCCCCCGGCCCTCACCCTCGGGCTCCGCCCCCGGCCCTCACCGCGGATCGAGACGGCGCCGCCGCCGGAGCGTGGCCGACTCGGCCACGCTCTCCCGCAGGCCGGGGGTGGCGGCCGCGGCCCGCTCGTACCAGCGGCCGTAGCGCTCGGAGAGCACCACCGCGGAGGCGCCGTGCAGCAGCACACTGAGGCCGACCGTGATCGCGACCACCCTGGTGATCAGCTCCACCCCGCGGACGTGCTGCTCCGCGACCAGGAGTCCGAGCACGATCGAGGCGAGGCCACGGGGACCGAACCACCCGATGTAGGCCAGCGTGGGCGGTCGCAGCCGCGCTCCGGCCAGGGCGACGAGGACCGGGACCGTGCGGACCACGGTGAGGCTGAGCAGCGCGTAGCCGACGATCCGCCAGTCGAGGTGCTGCAGTGCCGGGCCGAGCATCACCGCGCCGAACACCAGCAGACTGAGCATGGCCAGCAGCGCGCCCAGGTACTCGGCCAGGTCGGCCGTCCGGTCGCCCTCCTCGGGCACCGGCGGTTCGCTGTGGCGCAGCGCGTAGGCGAAGGCGAATCCCGCGACCCACGCGGCGATGAAGCCGCTTCCCTCGGTGACCACCGCCAGGCCGTAGGCGCCCACGGCCACCGCGAGCACGTAGATCTGGCGCCATTCGAGGGTCACCCAGCCGCGGCCGCTCGACAGTTGCAGCAGCCGGCCGCCGACTCCGCCGACGACCAGCCCGAGCACGGTGCTCAACACCAGCGCCCGCCAGACCGTGCCGTCCATCCCCTCCTCGGCGTAGCTGGTGCCGGGGATGGCGGCCAGGAACAGCACGAAGAGCGGCAGCACCATGCCGTCGTTGAGTCCGCTCTCGACGTTCAGCGCCTGGCGCACCATCAACGGCACCCGGGGGTTGGAGATGGCGCTGATGCCCAGCGCGGCGTCGGTGGGAGCCAGCACGGCGCCCACCAGCGCCAGCTCCCACACGGTGAGCCCCGGCAACAGCGGCCACGCCAGGAGCCACCCCAGCCCGACGCTGAGCACCAGTCCGAGCCCCAGCAGCCGGCCGGGCAGGGCACCGCCCGTCCGCAGCTCCCTCGCCCGCACGGCCATGGCATCGGTGAACAGCACCAGGGTCAGGGCAGCCTCCAGCAGGCCGAGCAGCAGCCCGCTGTCGTGCCGCAGGCTCACCAGGTCGAGACCGACGGGCCCGAGCAGGATGCCGAAGCCGACGAACACGATCGCGGAGGAGACCGGCGTCCGCCCGAGGCGCTGCGAGCCGAGCGCATAGGCGGCGGTCACACCGCTGACGGCCACCACGGTCCAGGCCGTGTCACTCATGGAACCTCCGCTGACGCGCTCTCCCGGGCATGCGCTCCACTCTGGGGCAGCCTCCGGACACGCACCGCGACCGACGCGCCCGCACCCGGTGACGGCCGACCCACGTCGGAACCACGGCGGGACCACGGCGGCCCGTCCCGCGGCTGTCGGGTGAGCCGGTGGGGAGAGACGATGGGAGGCACCGCACCGCACGGGTCCTGGCGCGGCTGTCAGCACCCGCGCCCGGCAGAAGGAGGCGGAGCATGGATGCTTCCTCCGAACCGCCACGGGTGACGCCGTCCGAGCCGGGTGGCCTGCTGGACGTGCTGGGCGTCGCCGCGGCGCTGCTGGACGCGAACGGGCGGATCCTGCTGTGGAGCCCGCAGGCGCAGGACCTGTTCGGCTGGACCGCCGAGGAGGCACTCGGCCGGTACGCGGCGAAGCTGCTCGTACGGGAGGAGCACGTCGGCCTCGTCCTCGACCTGTTCGCCAACGTGATGGGCGGTTCCGGGCCGTGGGCAGGGGTGTTCCCGGTGCGGCACAAGGACGGCGGTACCCGGCTGATCGAGTTCCGCAACATGCGCCTCCAGGACGCGCACGGCGGCTTCTACGCCCTGGGCATCGCCACCGACGTCGGCGTGCTGCGCGGTGTCGAACGTGATCTGGCCCTGTCCGTGCGACTGGTCGCGCAGTCCCCGATCGGGCTGGCGGTCTTCGACCCCGAGCTGCGGTTCGTCCTGGTCAACCCGGCGCTGGAGCGCATCAACGGCCTGCCGGCCGAACACCACCTCGGCCGCACCGTCCGGGAGACGCTGCCCTTCCTCGACACGGACGACGTCGAGGACGTGATGCGGCGGGTCCTGGCCACCGGCACGCCCCGGCTCGACCACTTCACGACCGGCCGCACGCCCGCCGACCCCGACCACGACCACTCCTGGCTGGTGTCCTACTACCGCCTGGACGACCCCGCCGGGCGGGTGATCGGGCTGGCGACCTCGGTTCTGGACGTCACCGAGAGCCGACGCGCGGCCACCGAGGCCGCGAAGACCAGGCGACGGCTGGTGCTCATCGCCGAGGCCTCGGCCCGCATCGGGACCACCCTCGGCCTCGACCAGACCGCCCGGGAGCTGGCCGACCTCGTCGTCCCGGAGCTCGCGGACGTCGCCGCCGTGGACGTCCTCGACTCGGTGCTGGAACCGCGCACCAACACCGGGCCCGTCACCGGGCCGGCGACCTTCCGCGCCCTGGCCGTCCGGGCCACCCGTCCCGGCGCCGCCGTCCGCGCCGCCGACCCGCCCGGCGAGATCGCCAAGTACGACGCCAACCGCCTGGTCACCCGGAGCGTCAGAACCGGCCGCCCCGTCCTCGTCGCCCGCGTTCGCGAAGCGGACCTGCCCGGCATCGCCCGCGACGACGCGGGCGCCGCTCTCCTCGCCGAGGCGGGCCTGCACTCCTACCTGGCCGTACCGCTGACCGCCCGCGGCGAGGTCCTCGGCGCGCTGGACCTCAAACGCACCGACA
This sequence comes from Kitasatospora sp. NPDC097643, assembly GCF_040302625.1. Taxonomy (NCBI): domain Bacteria; kingdom Bacillati; phylum Actinomycetota; class Actinomycetes; order Kitasatosporales; family Streptomycetaceae; genus Kitasatospora; species Kitasatospora sp. NPDC097643. The sequence continues at coordinate 83,416 of NZ_JBEOSA010000023.1, forward strand.
ACCCGTTGCCGTTCGACGAGGACGACGTGATCCTGGCCGGCGAGCTGGCCGCCCGCGCCGCCGTCTGCATCGACAACGCCCGCTGGTACCAGAGCCAGCGCAACGCCGCCCTCACCCTCCAGCGCCACCTCCTCCCCCGCCCGCCACCGCACGCCGTCGGACTGCGGATCGCCTACCGCTACCAGCCCGCGGCCGCCGTCTCCGAGGCCGGCGGCGACTGGTTCGACGCCATCACCCTCACCGACGACAGAACCGCGCTCGTCGTGGGCGACGTCATGGGCCACGGCATCAACGCCGCCGCCGCCATGGGTCAGCTCCGCACCGCCACCCGTACCCTGGCCGGCCTCGACCTCGACCCCGCCCAGGTGCTCCGCCACCTGGACCGCACCACCGCCGGCCTCGACGACACCATCGCCACCTGCGTCTACGCCGTCTTCGACCCGCGCCGGCGACAGTGCCGCATCGCCCTCGCCGGCCACCTTCCCCCCGCCCTGGTCCGGCCCACCGACCCACCCGAACTGCTCACCCTCCCGACCGGCACGCCCCTGGGGGTCGGCGACGTCGCCTTCCGCACCACCACGCTCGACCTGCGCCCCGGAGACCGCCTCCTGCTGTACACCGACGGCCTCGTCGAGACCCGCGACCAGCCCATCGACGCCCGCCTCGACCTCCTCCTCGACCTCCTCACCGGCCCGCCCCTCGCCCTGGAAGCCACCACCGACCACCTCCTGACCGCGCTGCGCCACCCGGACGACCAGGACGACGTCGCCCTCCTCATCGCCGAAGTCACCTGACGACCCGCGGCGCCCGGACGAGCGCTGGTGGTTCGGATTCGCCGGGAGGCGGTGCGGACCGCCGGTCAGGGTGCGGCGAACAGCCCGGGGAAGCCCAGGGCCAGCCGGGGCCGGCGGCCCCAGGCGAGCACCTTGCCCCGGGCGAGGGCGCCGGTGGCGGTGCAGCGGCCCAGCGCGATGAGGAGGAACGCCACCGGCTCGGTGCGGATCGTGCAGTCCGGGCGGCGCGGCGGCTCCTGGCTCACCACGGCGGTGCCGTCCGTGAAGGTCACCGCGAAGCCGCCGAGGCCGCGCACCCGCAGCCGGTAGCAGGCGCTGTGGCCCGCGGCGCGGGCGCTCAGCACCCACGGCATCACCGCCCGCACGAACGGCATCGTCAGCCCGACGCGGTACGGGTCGATCGGGTGCGGCCGCCCGAGCGCGACGGCGATGTCGTAGAGGTGGCCCAGCATGTGGGTCAGCAGGTAGGCACCGAGGGTGTCCAGGTCCATCGGGCCGAGCGGGGTCCGCACCGGCTCGGTGCCGGCGCGCGGGGCGGCGGCCACCGCGAACTCCCGGGCCAGCCGGGCGATCGCCTCCGCGAGCACGGCCGGGTCCCGCTCCGGCCGCTCGGCCAGCGAGGCCGCGTTCGCCGCCGCCAGCGAAGCCGGAGTGCCGTCCCCGTACGGCCGTTCCTCACCGGCGGCCAGCGCGACCATCAGCTCGTTGGCCATCGCCAGGTGGGCGGCGGCCTCGGCGACCGTCCACTCGGCACCGGGTATCGGGGTCTCGCCGCGGCAGTCGGCGAGCAGGGCGACGGCCTCGCCGCCGACCGCGGTGATCGCCTCGAACAGCGCGGTACGCGCGGCGCCGGAGTGGTGCTGGGGGGACTGGAGCGTCATGGAGGTGAAGACTGACCGACCCCCGCGCCGCTGTCCAGACCCGACGTACGGGCCGGTCGCTCTCCGGTCAGTGTTCGCGCCGGGCGGCCCGGTCCAGGACGCCGGTGATCGTCGAGGGGCCGACGCCGCAGAGGCGCAGGACGCTTCGGGCGAGAGCATCGGCGGCGTCCTGGAGCGTCATCCGTCCGGTGGCGACCTCGCCTCCCGCGGCGTGGCCGAGTGCGACGACGGCGGTCGCGAGCCAGGCGGTCGGCAGGTCGTGAGTGAACTCGCCGGACTCCTGTCCCCTCCTGAGCACGCGGTCGAGGTGGTCGTTCACCGGTTCATGGCGGGTTTCGTCGGCCCGGGCCCGGGCCTGGGCCTCGGTGTCGCGGTCGCTGTCCACTGCTGCTGCGCCAGCGGTGAGGGCGCCCAGCAGCAGTGGGTACCGCTGGATCGTTCGCCAACTCACGTCGAGCAGACGGAGCAGAGCGTCCACGGCGGGGCCGTCGTCCAGGGCAGCGGCCTCCATGGCCGCCACCGCCTCGCCGGTGATCGCGTCGATCACCGCGCTCACGAGTGCGTCACGGGACTTGAAGTGGGCGTAGACGGTCTGGCGACTCACCCCCGCGCCCCCGGCGATCTCCTCGACGCTCGCGTTCGGCTGAGCGGCCAGGATTTCCGTGGCGGCCCTCAGGATCGCTTCCGCGCTGCGATCGGCGTCGGTGCGGCGCCGCCGGCGTCGGGGGGTCGTTTGCTCTGACATCTTGTCAAGATTAGCAGGGACCCTTATGTTTGACGTCATGTCAAACTTAACGAGCACAGCCGGACCTGGATCGCGCACGGCCGGGCTCCGCCGACGCGCCGTGCTGCGGGCCGGCGCGATGGCGGTGGCGGCCGGAACCGCAGCAACCGTCCAGTCATCGGGGCGAGCGACCGCGCAACCGGCCGACCCCGCCCTCGCGTTGACCGGCGTCACCGTCGTCGACGCCACCGGACGGCCGCCACGCCGGGACATGACCGTGCTCATCCGGGGGCAGCGGATCGCGGCGCTGGGGGCCCGGGCCGAGGTCGCGCTGCCGCCCGGCGCCGAGATCATCGACCTGCCGGGCAGGTACCTGATCCCCGGGCTGGTCGACGCCCACGTGCACAGCATCCCCTCGGAACGGATCTCACCGCCGCTCTACCTCGCCAACGGCGTCACCACCGTCCGGGAGATGTCCGGCACTCCCCTCCTGCACCAATGGCGCGACCGGGTCGAGCGGGGCGAGCTGCTCGGACCGCGGTCGGTCATCGCCAGCCGCATCATCGACGGCGCTCCCACCATCGGCGACCCCGCCCAGTTCGTCGAGGTCGCCACCGAGACGCAGGCACGACAGGCGGTGCGCCAGGCCAAGGCGGACGGCGCCGACTTCGTCAAGGTGTATTCCAGGCTGCCGGACGACCTGCACCGGGTGATCGCGGACGAGGCACGGCGGCAGGGGATCCGTTTCGCCGGGCACTGTCCGGACGCCGTCGCGCTGAGCACGGCCAGCGCGAGGGGGCAGTGCAGCGTCGAGCACCTCTACTCGACCTGGTACGACACCTCCACCCGGGAGCAGGAACTGCGCGCGCGGGTCGCCGAGTTGAAGATCGGCCGCGGCGACTTCGTCAGCTGGCTGCACGAGATCCACCGGCTGGAGTGGGACGCGGCCACCAGCTACAGCCCGCGCAAGGCCGCCACCGTGTTCGCCACCCTGGCCCGCAACCGCACCCGCATCGTCCCCACCCTCGTCACGTACCGGATGCTCGACCGGCCGGACGACGTGGCGCTGAGCGACGACCGGCTGAAGTACGTTCCGGTGGCGGTGGCCGAGGGCTGGCGCTGGGCACTGGAGAACCTCATCAAGGGCGGTCGGACCCCCGAGGAGAGCGCCCAGCGACGCGCCCTGCTCGATCTCCGGCTGGCCTTCGTCGGCGAGCTGGAGCGCGCCCGGGTACCGGTGCTCGCCGGCACCGACGCCGGAGACCTGCCGTACGTCATCCCGGGATTCGGCCTGCACGACGAGCTCGCGGCCCTCGTGGACGCCGGGTTCTCACCCCTGCGCGCCCTCCAGGCCGCGACCCTCGAACCCGCCCGCTTCCTCGGCCTGGCCCACTCCATCGGCACGGTCGAACCCGGCAAGACCGCCGACCTCGTCGTCCTGGACGCCGACCCGCTGGCCGACATCCGCAACACCACGCGCATCCACACCGTCCTGGTCCGCGGGCACCGCATCGGCCCGGAGCAACGGGCCCGCATGCTGGCCGACGTCGCAACCGCCGCCGCCGAGCCCACCGAAGCCGGCCCCTCCGGGACTTGAGCAGAACCCGGCCACCCGCCCGCCCGCCGTCCTACCGACCAGGAGTCCCACCATGCGCCTCCGGCTCGTCAACGCGCTCGCCCTGCTGTCCACCGGCCTGCTCGCCGGCGCCTTCGGCTACGGCGCCGTCAATGTCGCGACCACCTTCAACGTGGTCCCGCTCGACGTCCGCCTCACCTTCCACTCGGCCCTGATGCGGATGAACGGCCCGGTCATGCAGACCACCAGCGGTCGGCGACGTGACGTTCAGCCCCGACGGAAGACCCTTGCCAGCAGTAGTTACGACGGCACCGTACGGCTGTGGAGCATGGCCACCGACAGGACCACCGCCACGCTCAGCGCCTCCACCCGTGCGGTCGACTCCGTGGCGTTCAGCCCCGACGGCAAGACCCTCGTCAACGGCGGGACGCTGATGGTGTGGGACGTCGCCACCGGCCGCAACACCGCCACCCTCACCGGCCACACCGCCGAGGTCCTCTCGGTGGCGTTCAGCCCGGACGGCGAGACCATCGCGCGACGCCATCGTGCTGCTGCGCGAGGACCACCGGGAAGTGCGGCGTCTGTTCCGCGAGTACCGCGGGCTCGTGGCGGGCGACGGGCAGGGCGGCGAGGACGCCCGGCGCGAGAAGGTCGAGCGGATCGTCGAGGAGCTGACCGTCCACACCTATCTGGAGGACGAACTCTTCTACCCCAGGCTCCGGCAGGAGGTGCCGGGCTTGGCCGACGACATGGACCGCGCCAGGGAGGAGCACCACGTCGCCGACCTGCTCTGCGAGGAGCTGATCCGGATGACCCCCGCCGACGCGGGCTACGACGCCAAGGCCGCCGTGCTGATCGACGCGGTCGAGCGGCACATCGACGAGGAGGAGAGCTCCTGGTTCCCGAAGGTCCGGGCCGCACTCGGCCGCAAGGAACTCCGGGAGATGGGCGAGCGGATGCAGGCCGTGCGCGAGACCGCGCCGCGCCACCCCCACCGGCAGCGGCAGCGGCAGCGGCAGCGGCATGCTGCACCGCATCGCCGACGCACTGGAGGGCTGAACGGTCCCGCCACCGTGGCCCGCGAACTCGCCGACTCGTCGAGCGGCTGAAGGACTTCCTGACCCCGGACGGACCGCACTCGTGACCGGCGCGGGCACGCAAGCCGCGCGACCGACCGGCCGGCGGGTTCGTCACCGGCGGGCGGGCCCGTCGGGGGTGCCGGTCCGAGGTGGCCAGGGCTGAGTGGCAAGGCTCTGACGGAGGGCTTCGAGGCGAGCCAGGCAGGTGTCGAGGGTGGCGAGGGCGGCGGTGTTCTGTTCGCGGATCCGCAGTTCGATGGCGGCGAGCCGGCCCTCGATGTGCTGCCAGCGGTCCTGGGCGGCGGCGAGAGGGTCAGCCGCGTCGTTGGTCACTGTCATGGCGCAGGCGTTCGGTGTGGTGGGCGAGGTCGTCGAGGCGGGCAGCGAGGTCGGGGTGGGCGTCGGCGAGGTGGGGCCGCATGCCGGTCAGGGGCGCTATGAGGTCGGCCGGGTCGGTGGCCCCGAGGGCGGCGGTGAGGGCGTCCAGTGCGGACCCGGCGGCCGGCGCGTGGCCGGGCGCGGCGGTGATCTGCGCGGCGAGGACGCGCAGCGCGGCGCCGTGGTCGCGGGCCCAGACGGTGACGGCGCGGTCGGCGGCCCGGCGGTCGCGCACGGCCTTGACCCGCTCGGCACCGGTCTCCGCGCCGGCGGAAGTGCTGCCGGCGGGACGCAGGCGCAGGTAGCGGTTCTCGGCGGCCTGGCGGCTGGCGACGCCCATCGGGTGGGCGAGGTCCGCCCAGGTCGCTCCGCCGGCGCGGGCGGCCTCGACCAGCGGGGCCTCCCAGTCCGCGAGCTGGGCACGCAGTTCGCGGAGCAGGGCCAGGGCGGCGAGAGCCTGCTCGGCACCGTCCTCAGTGGCGTCCTGGGAGGCGGCGGCGGGTGCGCGGGCGGCGCGAACGGCGTCGTCGATGACGGCGAGGGCCGCCGCGGCGGCGAGGAAGGAGACCGGCTCAGGGCCGGGCCCGGACTTGGGCGGCTGCCTACTCATGCCGTCATTCTACAGACGACACTCCCCATTTGTCATCGGATGGATGACGTGCTACAACGGAGTCAGGTGAAGCGCACTGGCACCCATCGACCAGTGGAGGTGATCCGCGATGCTGCTGCGCACCGATCCGTTCCGCGAGCTGGACCGCCTGACCCAGCAATTCCTCAACACGACCGGCACCTGGTCCCGTCCGACTCCCATGCCGCTGGACGCCTATCGCGCCGGCGAGGAGTACGTGATCTGCTTCGACCTGCCCGGAGTGGACCCGGAGGCGATCGACATCGACGTCGAGCGCAACATGGTGACCGTCAAGGCCGAGCGCCGGCCGCACCGGCAGGGCGACGACGTGAAGTGGGAGCTGGCCGAGCGCCCGCTCGGAGTCTTCTCCCGCCAGGTCATGCTCTCCGACACCCTCGACCCGGAAGGCATCACCGCCGACTACGACGCCGGCGTGCTGACCCTGAAGGTCCCGGTCGCCGAGAAGGCCAAGCCCCGCAAGATCGCCATCGGCCACAGCGACGGCCGCAAGCAGATCCAGGCCTGACCCCTCCCGGAAACCGTCCCGTGCCGTACCTGATCCCTCCCCCCGGCGGTGCGGCACGGGACCCACCCCCTTGTCCACTCCCGAACCGCTCCTGACGCCGAAGTGAGGAGAGCGCGATGACACTGCGCTGGGAGACGTTCCTGGACAGGGTCCGGGAACGCGGCGAGTACGACACGCCAGAGGAGGCGGAACGATCCGCCCGCGTCGTCCTGGCCCTGCTCGGCGCCCACCTGGTCGGCGCCGTGCGCGCCGATCTCGCAGCCCGCCTGCCCGAGACCCTCGCCCTCGTCCTGCTCAACCCCCTGGAGGCCGCCGAACCGCTCAGCCCCGAACGGTTCGTGCGCGCCACCGCCGCCTGGATCGAAGGCGCCACCGAAGCCACGGCCCTGTGGGACATCGGCGCCGTCCTGTCCACCGTGGCCGATGCCGCCGGGAAGCGCCTCATGGAGCAGGTCCTGCTCCAACTGCCGCCCGGATACGACCTCCTCTTCGGCCGCCCCGTCGCCGACCGACGTCCTTGACCCCTCCCCGGGCCCGCCGCGGCCGGCTCTACCTGGAAGGTGCCCTCGTCCCGGACGATCACCGTGCCCGTGCCGTACTCGGCGAGGGTGTCATTCGTGGTGAGCCCCTTCGGCCGCTCGATCGCGCCCGGCTCTCGTGGTCCGGGCCAGGACGAGCAGCACGAGCCGTTCGACCTGCGGGATCAGCGGGGGCGCCGCCACCGCGACGGCGACGGACGCGGCGACGCCCGCCCAGGCCACCGGGCCGAGCGGGGTGCACCCGAAGAAGCGGCTCACACCCGGCGTCCGCACGACGGCGGCGAGTGCGGCGGCCGAGCCCAGGACCGTCGCGAGGACCAGCGGGCTGCGCCGCCCGCCTCGGCCTCCCCGCGGACCACCTCGTCACCACCTGGCCGCGCGACCGCCTCCTCACGTGGGCCCGGAGTGGAACGTCCACCTGACCAGCCGGCCGCCTCGGACCGTGCGGCAGCTGTGCGCCCGGCCCTGCTTCAGGCGAGGTCGGCGGCGGGCTCGGTCGCGTAGCGGCTCATCGCGTCGATGTTGGCCTGTGGCGTCAACGGCCGGCCGTCGGCGAGCGCCTGCTGGAGGTCCCGGAAGTACTGCACGTACAGGTCGGGGGTGAACGTGCTGAGCATGACGGCGGGTTGGTCGGTCGGGTTGGCGAAGGTGTGCGGGGTCCCGGGCGGAACCACCACGAGTGTGCCTGCGGTGGCGTCGTGGTCCTCTTCCCCGACGGTGAACCGCACCGTCCCGGACAGGATGTAGAAGCCCTCGTCGTGCTGGGCATGGCGGTGCTGCGGCGGTCCCTGGGTGTGCGGGGCGAGGACGGACTCGGCGATCGCGAGGCGGTGCCCGGTGTGGCTGCCGTCCTCCAGGACGCGCATGCGCGTGGTGCCCAGGACGATCGTCTCGCCGTCGCCGGGGCCCACCACCGATACGGTGGGCTCGACCTGCGGCGCGTTGGTCTCTGCTTCTTCGGTCATGGTCACCAGTGCACCGCCGGGGGCCAACCGGTGTCCAAGACCCGTCCCGCCGCGCCGATACCCCGTGGGTATCTTTGCAGCGTGGAGCTACGGATCCTGCGCTATTTCGTGGCCGTCGCCGAGGAACTCCACTTCGGCCGGGCAGCCACCCGACTGCACATGAGTCAGCCGCCGCTGAGCCGGGCGATCAAGCAGTTGGAGGCCGATGTCGGGGCCCTGCTGTTCGCCCGCTCGCCCATCGGCGTCACGCTCACTCCGGTGGGCGTGGTGCTGCTCGACGAGGCGCGGGCCCTGCTCGACCATGCCGACCGCGTCCGGGCACGGGTGAGCGCGGCAGCCGGCGCCGCGACCATCACGGTCGGCATCCTGGGCGACGGCACCGACCCGGGAGTGGCCAGGCTGGCCGCCGCCTACCGCCGGACCCACCCCGGCATCGACATCCGCATCCGCGACACCGATCTGACCGACCCGACGTGCGGGCTGCGCGCCGGACTGGTCGACGTCGCCCTGACCCGGGCGCCGTTCGACGAGACCGCCCTGACGGTGCGTGCGCTGCGAACCGATCCGGTCGGCGTGGTCCTGCGCGCCGACGATCCGCTGGCCCGCCGCGACCGGCTGCGGCTGGCCGAGCTGAGCGACCGCCGCTGGTTCCAGTTCCCGCAGAGCACCGACCCCGTCTGGCAGTCCTACTGGAACGGCGGCACACCGCGCGAGGGCCCAGTGGTGCGCGCCGTCCAGGAATGCCTTCACGCCGTGCTGTGGAACGGCACGGTCGGCCTGGCCCCGCTCGGCCACGACCTGCCCGCGGAGTTGGCCGTGGTGCCGCTGATCGACATGGTGCCGAGCCGAGTGGTGGCGGTGTGGAACGAAAGTGACACCAATCCGTTGATCCGCTCCTTCGTCGAGATCGCGACAGCCGCCTACCGTCACTGAGCGCAGGCAACTCTGAAACTGCGTCAACTCGCTTCGGAAACCGGCGAGAGACCCCGCCCCGGTGTCTCACATTCGAGATCCATCGACCGACACAGCAGCAGTTCAGCAGCGTGAGACAGCTGTGGGACAGGCGCTCGCGCCGTCAGTCCACGCCCGCCGACCGTCCGAGGAGCCTAAAGTTCTGCTCCGACGCCGAGGAAACGGCCTTCACGGGCGCACGCGACTGCGCGCTCGGGAGTTCGAGCACGGACCTCTGATTCCGGCCGCATCTCACGTGATTTCGCCGTTGCGCAAACCTCTCCGAAGGTCGGAATCGGTGTCCATTTTTCACGATCCGACGTCACCCAAAGGGGAACTCCGCCGTGCGGCAACACCTTCCGCGCGCCGTCATGGGCATCCTGCTCACGGCGCTCGTCATCGCCTTCCTGCCCGGTACCCGGGCCACCGCCGCGAGCTGGACCAGCCACTGCACCGTCGGCGGCTTCTGCCTCTACGACCAGGACGGCGGCCAGGGCGCCGAGCTCGCCACCGACCCCACCGCCCCGGTCCAGGCCGTCGACCCGGCCTGGAACGACCGGACCCGCTCGGTGGACAACCAGTCCGCCTACTGGGCCTGCCTCTACGCCGACAGCGGCTACGGCGGCACCGTCCAGGCCATCCGCCCCGGCGGCCAGGCCAACCTCGCCGACCTCGGCACCCGGCTGGACGGCAAGGTCACCTCCTTCAAGGGCGCCAAGTCCAAGGCCGGCTGCTTCACCGGCTACGAGCGCTGCGAGACCGGGCGGCTCTGCCTGTTCGCCGAGGAGAGCGGCCGCGGCGCCATGACCTCCTTCACCGAGGACGAGATCCGCTCCTACGGCACCGAGTGGGACAACCGGACGGTCTCCGTCTTCAACCACACCGCCAAGCACGCCTGCTTCTACCCGGACAGCGGGCTCACCGGCTCCTGGACCGCCAACGGCGCCACCTACCGGGCCTTCGTCGTCCTCAGCGGCGACAGCACCTTCGTGCCCGCGCCCTACGCCGGCACGCTCAGCTCCGACCGTCTGGTCGTCGCCGCCGACGGCCACCCCGCCACCTACTTCTGCTGATCCGGGAGACCTCCATGAAGCACACCCTCACACGGCGTGCCGCCGTGATCCGGACCGCCGCCGCCCTCGGCCTGGCGGCCTCCGTCCTCGCCGTCCCCGGCAGCGGCCTGGCCGGCGCGGCCGACACCGACATCGTCCTGGGCGGCATCACCCTCTCCCAGGGCGCCCGCACCACGCCCTTCCCCGGCATCACCCGTACCGTCTACCAGGACGTCGACCGGACGTGGACGGTCAACGTGATGGACATCGACCCGGGCCGGGCCCCGATCACCTTCGACGGCTCGATCGGCGAGGGCATGTACACCACGCAAACCGTCCAGGAGATGCTGGAGCAGACCACCGGGGTGACCAGCCGACGCCCCTACCTCGGGGTCAACGGCGGCTACTTCGACGACGCCGTGGTCCTGGACCCGGCCAACCGGATCTTCTTCGGCGACCTCGGCGGCACCTCGGTCAGGAACGGGCGGCTACTCAGCGAGGCCGCCGGCGGCCGCTACGTCCCGCTCACCGCCGGCGCCCCGGCCGGCGCCAAGCCCGTGCTGCGCCCGGCCGGTTCCGTGTTGATGCTCCAGAACGGCCGCCCGTACGTCACCGAGCTCGCCACCAAGCTCACCGTGCAGCTCTCCGACGACTCCACCGTCAACCGCAAGGTCGACGGCGTCAACCGGCTGCCCGGTCGAGCCGGCCACTGCCTGCGCAACTCCGACCCCGCCAACGCCGACGTGACGGTGGTCGACGGCGTCTGCTTCGACCCGTCGGAGATCGTCGAGTTCACCCCCGAGTTCGGGGCGAGGACGCCGGCGCCGGACGTCCTGAAGGACACCGCCACCGACGACGACCCGGGCGTCGAGGTGCTGTTCAACTCGGCGGGCGTGGCCACCGACTGCTTCCGCCCCGGCGCCACCCCCGGCGGCATCGTCTCCGACGCCCCGCGTGGCGGCCACGACGTGCCGCCCGGCGGGCGAGCACTGGAAGGCACCGGCGACGGCGCTGCCTGGCTCTGGGACAACGCCTGCGCCGGCAAGCCGGTCACCCTGCACACGGTGATCACCGACACCCGCTTCGGTGACGCCGTCGCCGACACCTGGTTCGGCCGCGCCCCGGCCGGCGCCGTCGAGCACCCGATCGACCCGGCGATGTACACGACTCCCGTCGGCGACGTCCTGATCCGCGACGCCTCGGTCGTCTACCAGCCGGCCACGGACACCGACAAGCGGGCCTGGCGCACCGCCGGCGGCGCGGACGGCTTCGGCCACCTCTTCTTCGTCACCGTCGAGGGACAGAAGGGCGGCACGGCGCCCCTCGCTGCCGGAGCCACCCGAAGCGAGCTCGCCCAGCTGCTCAAGGCGCTCAACCTCGTCGACGCCGTCAACATGGACGGCGGCGGCTCGACCACCCTCAACCTGCGCGACCAGAACGGCAACGAACCTCCCGTCACCACCACGACCGACCCGTCCCCCCGCCACGTCGCCGACACCGTCTACGCCGCCGTCGGCGGCTACGGCCTCGCCAAGTAGGGCCACGCACCGAACGACCCCGGCCCTCTCCCCGGCCCAGCCGGCGAGAGGGCCGCTCGGCGACTCAACGATGGCACCGAGATCCACCACTGTCGGCGTCCGACCTCACGCCCGGGCACCGGCCTGCGGCAGGTCGCGCAGGGCACGCAGCGGGGAGAGCAGCAGCGGGGCGACGGCGAGGAGTTCGCCGAGGGCGCCGGTCCAGAGGGCGGCGCGGGCGCCGACGGTCTGGCCGAGCAGGCCGCCGATCAGGGCGCCGAAGGGCATCAGGCCCCAGACCACGAAGCGGAAGGTGGCGGTGACCCGGCCGAGCAGTTCGGGCGGGCAGGTCTGCTGGCGGAGGCTCACCACGCTGATCTTGTAGGTCATGAAGGCCGCCCAGCCGAGCGCGTTCAGGGTGATCGCGACAGCGAACCGCCAGTCGGCCTGGTAGAGCGGCACGGCCAGCAGCCAGAGCAGGCCGCTCACCGTCAGGGAGAGGCACATCGCCCGGCCCTGACCGAAGCGGGCGACGGCGCGGCCGACCAGCAGTGCGCCGAGCAGTCCGCCGACCGCCTCCAGGGTGAACACCAGGCCGCACAGGAAGGCGGAGAGCCCGAGCCGGTCGGCGAGCAGCACCAGCAGCATGGAGGCGCCGATGGTGCCGCACAGGTTGGAGACGGCGGAGCTGAGGGTGACCGCCCGCAGCAGCCGGTCGCCGAGGACGAAGCGCAGCCCCTCGGCGATCTCGGTGCGCAGCCGGCTGCGGCCGTCCGGCCGGGGGCGCTGCTCGGGGGTGCGGATCCGGGCCAGGGAGAGCGCGGAGAGGACGTAGGTGAGGGTGTTGACCACGACGGCGAACGGCGCGCCGAGCGCCGCCACCGCTCCGCCGCCGAGGCCCGGGCCGCCGATCTGCACCACGTTGCGGGTGGTTTCCAGGCGGACGTTCCCGGCGAGCAGGTCGTCCCCGCCGAGCAGACGGGGCAGGTGGCTCTGGAAGGCGGTGTCGAAGAACGCGGTGCCGACTGAGAGGCCGAAGGCGACCAGGTAGAGCTGGGGCAGGCTGAGCAGGTCGAGTGCGGCGGCGACGGGCACCGAGCCGAGCAGGGCGGCACGGGCGAGGTCGGCGGTGATCATCACCCGGCGGTGCCGCATCCGGTCCACCCAGGCGCCGACCGGCAGGCCGATCAGCAGGGCGGCCAGGTACTCGCACATCACCAGCAGGCCGGCCTCCAGGGGTGTGGCGTGCAGCGTCCTGATCGCGACCAGGGGCAGGGCCACCAGGGTGACGCCGGTGCCGAGCTGGCTGACCGTGTCGGCGGTCCAGAGCCGGCGGAAGTCGCGGCGGAGGGAGGGGCGCTCACGGGCGGGCAGGTCACGGGCGGAAAGGTCGCGGGAGGCGAGGTCGCTGGGGGGCAGGTCCGTTCTCATGGCGGCCAACACCATCAGCTGGCCCGGGGGGCGACCAGTGTTTTAGCGTGGACGAAAACATGCAGGCCGTGCGGGGGGATGGGGACGAGTGACCGAGGTTCGGTTCGACACCGAGGACGTCGTGGACGTGCGGTTCGCGGTCTCGCCGCTGTGGGAGACGGTGGCCGGGCTCTGGGCGGTGGGCGAGCCCGAGCGGCACGCCGTCCACCTGCCGTGGAGCCGGCCGGCCAGGGCACTCCTCCGGCGGCCCGAACTCGCCCGCCGGGTAGCGCCGTTGCGCGATCTGGTCGGGCCGGGCAGCTGTCTGCCGGACTTCCTCACCCCGCCTCCGGTGAGCGCGCTCGGCGAGATCGAGCAGGAGCTGGCGGTGGTGGCCGCCACCCCGGCCGACCGGGTGCGGGCCGAACTGGCCGGCGGTCCGGCCTCGCCGTTCGCCCGGCAGTTGGCCACGGACGTGCCCGGGCGGCTGCCGGAGCTGGTCGACGCGGTGCGACTCTGGTGGCGGGCGGCGGTGGAGCCGCACTGGCCGCGGATGCGGGCCCTGCTGGAGGCGGACATCGCGCACCGGACCCGCCAGTTCTCGGCGGGCGGGGTGCGGGCGCTCTTCGGCGGCCTGCACCCGGGCGCGCGGTGGGCGGGCGACCGGTTGGTGGTGGACGACCGGCTGGACACCGTGCTCGGGCTCGGCGGGCGCGGACTGCCGTTGCTGCCGAGCGTCTTCGCCGACCGCTGCGTGCTGCTGACCAGCAGTGCGACCGCCCCGCCGGTCGCGATCTACCCGGCCCGGGCGGTCGGCACCCTGTGGGAGCGCCAGGAGATCTCCCCCGACGGGCTCGCCCGCCTGCTGGGCCGCAGCCGCGCCCGGGTCCTGGCGCTCACCACCTCCCCCAGCACCACCACCCAGCTGGCCGCCCGGACCGGGCTGAGCCTGGGTGCCGTCTCGCAGCACCTGGGGGTGCTGCGGGCGAGCGGGCTGGTCACCGGCCACCGGTACCGGCACGAAGTGCACTACACGGCAACCGAGTTTGGCGCGGCGCTGCTGGACCGCAGCCAGCCGGACGGGGCCGGGGCACTGGAGGCGATCTGAAGGCATCCTGAGCAACCGTCATATCGTCCTACTGAAAGGCGATTACCATGCGCACCACGGCCCGCCGCCCGTGGCGGGGCGGGTAACGGTGGTTCCGGGAGGGCGAGATGGCGAACAGGGGCTGGACATCGGGGAGTTCGCGGGAGGACCGCCCCTCGGTGGACCTGCGGATGGACATCCCGCACTCGGCGCGCGTGTACGACTACCTCATCGGCGGCAAGACCAACTTCGAGGCGGACCGGACCGCCGCGCACGCCTCGGTGCAGGCCTGGCCGTCGCTGCCGGTCTCGATGCGCACCACCCGCGCCTTCATGCAGCGCGCCGTCCGCCACCTCACCGAGGAGTACGGCGTCCGCCAGTTCCTGGACATCGGCACCGGCATCCCCACCTCGCCCAATGTGCACGAGATCGCCCAGGGGATCGCCCCGCGGGCGCGCGTCGCGTACGTGGACAACGACCCGATCGTGCTGACCCACGCGCGGGCCCTGATGGACAGCACGCCCGAGGGCCGCACCTGCTACGTGGACGCCGACTTCCGCGACCCGGAGTCGATCATCGACGACCCGAAGCTGCGGGAGGTCCTCGACCTCTCCCGGCCGGTGGCGCTCTCGCTCATCGCCATCGTCCACTTCGTCCTGGACCAGGACGACCCGCAGGGCATCGTCCGGCGCTTCATGGACGCCCTGGCGCCCGGCAGCTTCCTCGCCCTCACCGTGTTCACCGGCGACACCGACCCGGTGGGCGTCGGCGGCGTCGGCCGGGAGTACAACACGCGCGGCATCCCGCTGCAGATCCGCGACAAGGCCGAGACCACCGCCTTCTTCGACGGCTACCAACTCCTCGACCCCGGCGTCACCCTGGTCCACCACTGGCGCCCGGACGCCGACGCCCCGCCGGTCCGCGACCGGGACATCGCGATGTACGCGGGCGTGGCCGTCAAACACTGACCGGCCTCCCCCCGTCGGCCCGCTGCGAGCGGCTCACCCGGACGGGCGAGCCCGTTCGCGGCGGGCACCGGCGGCCCGGAGGCTGGTGGCATGAGTGCCGTCACGGAAACCCCGCCGTCCGCGCCGCCGGTGCTGGACGTCCGGCAGCGGAACGTCGTCTTCGGCACGATCGTGCTCGGCATGCTGCTGGCCGCGCTCGACCAGACCATCGTCGGCACCGCACTGCCCACCATCGTCGCGGACCTCGGCGGGGCCGCGCACATGTCCTGGGTGGTGACCTCCTACCTGCTGGCGGAGACCGTCGCCACCGTGCTGGCGGGCAAGTTCGGCGACCTGTACGGGCGCAAGCTGCTCTTCCAGGTGTCCGCGATCGTGTTCATCACCGGCTCGTTCTTCTGCGGCCTGGCGACCAACATGACGCTGCTGATCGCCTGGCGGGCGTTCCAGGGCATCGGCGCGGGCGGGTTGATGGTGACCGCGATGGCCCTGATCGCGGACGTCATCCCGCTGCGCGAGCGCGGCAAGTACCAGGGTGCGGTCGGCGCGGTGTTCGGCGTGGCGACGGTGATCGGGCCGCTGCTGGGCGGCCTGTTCACCGACCACCTGTCCTGGCGGTGGGCGTTCTACGTCAACGTGCCGATCGCGATCGTGGTGGTGGTCGCCGCCGCCCGGACCATCCCCGCGGTCCGGACGGCGACCCGGCCCGTCATCGACTACCTGGGGATCGGCCTGGTCGCGGTCGGCGCGAGCGCGGTGATCCTGGCGACCAGTTGGGGCGGCAACGAGTACGCCTGGACCTCCGGGGTGATCATCGGCCTGTTCGCCGGCGGCGCCGTCGCGCTCGGGCTGTTCTGCTGGGTCGAAACCCGGGCGGTCGAACCGATGCTGCCGATGCGGCTGTTCCGCAACCCGGTGTTCGCGGTCTGCTCGGTGCTCAGCTTCATCGTCGGCTTCGCCATGCTCGGCGCGCTGACCTTCCTGCCGACCTACCTCCAGTACGTCGACGGCGACTCCGCGACCGTCTCCGGCGTGCGGATGCTGCCCATGGTGTTCGGGCTGCTGATCGCCTCCGTCGCCAGCGGCAACGTCGTCAGCAAGACCGGCCAGTACCGGTTGTTCCCGATCGTCGGCACCCTGGTGATGGCCCTCGGGCTCTACCTGCTCTCCCGGCTCGAACCGGACACCGGGACCGCGCCGGCCTCGTTCTACATGTTCGTGCTCGGCGTCGGCATCGGGCTGAGCATGCAGGTGCTCACCATCGCCGTGCAGAACACCGTCGACTACGCCGACCTCGGGACGGCCACCTCCGGGGTCACCTTCTTCCGCACCATCGGCAGTTCCTTCGGCACCGCCGTGTTCGGCACCATCTACGCCAACAGCCTCCGGACCGAACTCGCCAAGGGCGTCGCCGTCTCGGCCCGCCTGACCGGCGCCGACCCGGCGGTGCTCCTGCGGGCCGCGGAGAGCCCGCAGGGCCTGCACCGGCTGCCCGCCGCCCAGGCCGCACCGATCGTCCAGGGGTACTCCGACGCCCTGCACACGGTGTTCCTGTGGACGGTGCCGGTCGCCCTGGTCGGCTTCGTGGTGTCGCTCTTCCTCAAGCAGGTGGAGCTGCGGGACACCGCCCGGGCCGGCTCCACCGACCTCGGCGAGGGCTTCGCGCAGCCCACCACCTCCGACTCCGACCCGCACCTGGAGTACGCCGTCTGCGGGATCCTCCGCGGGGTGGACCTCTCCACCGTGCGCTCGATCGTCGCCGGGGCCGACACCCGGGTCGACCTCGCCGGGGCCTGGGCGCTGATGGAGGTCGCCGGCCACACCAAGGCCGTCGGCCACGCCTCGCTCGACCTGGTCGCCGCCCGCAAGCGCGTCCCGCCCGAGGTGCTGGAGCCGGTCTTCGCCCGGATGGCCGCCGAGGGCTACCTCACCCGCGACGGCGACCGTCTCACCGCCACCGAAGCCGGCAGCCGCGAGGTCCGCGCCCTCGCCGACGCCTGGTCGGACTGGCTCAACGCCCGCCTGGAGCGCGACGCCGGCCGCCCCCGCAGCCCCCGGCTGCGCGCCGCCGCGGACGCCATCGCCTGGCGCCTGATGATCGAGGACCTCGCCAACGGCCTCCCCGCCGACGCCCGCCCGAAGGTCGGCGTGGGGGCGGAGTAGACCGCCCGCTCCGCCGACCGGGCACGCGCCAGGACGGGACGGCCCTGGCGCGTGCCCGAGGCTGCGACCGACGTCAGGCCTGGCCCGACGTCACATCTGGCCCGACGTCAGGCCTGGACCGGCTTCGCCAGGACCAGCTCGCGCCCGACGCCGTCGTCCAGCAGGTCGCCCAGCTCGTCGGTGTCGGCGAAGCCCTGGCGGCGGTAGAGGGCGATCGCCGCGTCGTTGTCCGGCATCACGGCCAGCTTCAGGGTGGCGTACCCCTGCTCGCCGGCCCAGCGGGTGATCTCGCCGATCAGCCGGTCGCCGACGCCGCGGCCGCGCGCCTGCGGGCCGACCCACATCGAGATCAGCTCGGCGGCGTCGACACCGCCCGCGGCGTCCTCGTCGCCGGGCACACCACTGGCCATCGCGACCGGACGGCCGTCCAGCAGCGCGACCAGGTCCAGCGCGCCGGGGATCTCCAACCGAGAGCGCCACCGCTCCTCGATGTCACCGGGGCCCTGCCAGTCGGCGAGCTTGGAGCCGAAGGCGTACGGCGCCTCGGCCAGCGCGGCCAGGCGCAGCTCCCGCCAGAGCTGCCAGTCGTCGGAGGACAGCCGGCGGATTTCGAGTTCGTGCAGTTCAGCCATGGTGCGGACCCTGCCCCATCCCGCCCGCGGCAGCAACCCGTTTACCGGCGGGCGCCGCTGCCTGCGCCGGCCCGTGCGAATGTGAGATGCTCACGCCGAGGCAGGCAACAGGGCTTCGAGGGCCAGGAGTTGTACCGGAGGCACCTCGGGGACACCGAGGCGTCGGAGGGTGCCGATGAAGCCGTTGGAGGAGGCGGAGGACCGGCTCACGGTCGGGCCCTACCGGCTGGTGGCCGAGCTGGGGCGGGGCGGCATGGGGCGGGTGCTGCTGGGTGTCGCGCCGGACGGGCGGCTGGTCGCGGTCAAGGTGGTGCGCTCGCAGTTCGTGGAGGACGACGGGTTCCGGGCGCGCTTCCGCCGTGAGGTGGCGGCGTCCCGGCGGGTGTCCGGCGCCTACACGGCGGCCGTGATCGACGCGGACGCCGACGCGCCGCTGCCCTGGCTGGCGTCGGTCTTCGTCCCGGGCCCGTCGCTGAGCGGCGTCGTGGAGCGGACCGGTCCGCTGCCGGCGGACGCGGTGGTGCGCCTGGCCGCGGGGCTGGCCGCCGCGCTGGGCGGGATCCACCGGGCCGGGCTGATCCACCGCGACCTCAAGCCGTCCAACGTGCTGCTCGCCGCCGACGGGCCCCGGGTCATCGACTTCGGGATCGCCCGGGCCACCGACAGCGAGGGCGGCACCGAGATCACCCACACCGGCTGGCTCGTCGGCTCCCCCGCGTTCATGTCGCCGGAGCAGGCCGAGGGGCGTGAACTCAGCCCGGCCAGCGACGTGTTCTCGCTCGGCGCGGTGCTGGTCCAGGCGTGCACCGGGCGCAGCCCGTTCGCAGGCACCTCGGCGCCGCAGACGCTGTACAACGTCGTCCACACCGAACCGGACCTCGCGGCCGTCCCGGTGGAGCTGCGCGACCTGCTCGCGCGGTGCCTGTCCAAGGACCGGTCGCTGCGGCCCACGACGGCGGGGATCGCGCGCACCCTGGGACCGCTGGCGCCGTCCGTGCGGCCGTGGCCGGCCGCCGTGCACGCCCTGATCGACGAGCAGCAGGCCGCGATCACCCGCCTCCTCGGCCTGCCCGAGGGCGAGGGGCGGCTGGTGGCCTCCGAGACCGGGACGGTCGTGCTGACCGTGCGGACGACGGCGGAGGAGGACCTGCCGACCAGGACCGCACTCCCGGTGCCGGAGCGGCCGGAAGGACAGGCGGGGCCGGTCTCGATGCCTCAAGCGGCGGAGGACGCCGAGGACGAAGCGGAGGACGACCCGGCCCCGAGCAAGCGCCCGAGCCGGCGGACCGTCCTGTTCGGCGCGCTCGGCGCCGGCGTCGCAGCGGCGGTCGCCGTGCCGCTCGCGCTCAGCCGGACCTCGGGTTCCCCGGACGCGGGCGGCCCCGGGACGCTCCCGCCGCCGAGCACGCCGCCCAGCACCTCGCCTTCGGTCACGGCGAGTCCGAGTCCCAGTCCAAGTGCGTCGCCTTCGCTCTCGGCCACCCCCACATCACCCAGCACCCCGTGGGAGCCCTCCTACAACGTCTCCCCCAAGTGGCACACCAGGCAGACCGCCCTGGACTTCAGCCCTGGCGGCAAGCTCCTCGCGGTGGGCGACCGGGACAGCGCCGTGACGCTGTGGAACAGCCCCGGCCTGGACCTCGCGGCCGACCTCGGCAACTCTGCCGTGCCGGGCCTCGACAGCAACCTCACCTTCGCCGTGAAGTTCAGCCCGGACGGCTCGCAGCTCGCCGGCGTCGACAACTTCGCGACGATCACGCTGTGGGACATGGCCTCCCGGAAGAAGGCGGGCAGCCTCCAAGGCGACACGAAGCAGAAGGACGCCGGGTACGCGAGCCTCGCGTACAGCCCGGACGGCAAGATCCTGGCGTACGGCGCCAACAGCGTGATCACCCTGTGGGACGTCCAGAGCCGCTCCCTGGTCGCCACCCTCGTCAACAACCCGGTGAAACGGCCCGTCGTGAGCAATGCCGACGGGGACGTGCAGGGCATGGCGTTCGCTCAGGACGGCCGCACCGTCATCGCCTCGACCTTCCAGGATCTGCTGCGCTTCTGGGACGTCCGCAGTGGCACGCTCACCGCAACGGTGGAGAATGCCGGGGACGGTGTGATCGCTCTCGCGGTCAGTCCGGACGGCAAGGTCCTCGCCACCGCCTCCCGGGGCGAGGTGAAGGTGTGGGACGTCGCCACCCGTGCGGTGACCGGGACGCTGTCCTTCCCCCCGAACCCGGTCTCCGCCCTGGCGTTCAGCCCGGACGGCGGCTCGCTGGCCGCCGCCGAGAAGGACGGAAGTGTCCGGATCTGGTCCACGGCCACCTGGAACCCCGTCCGCGGGCTCGACCAGGCGAAGGCCTTCGAGCCCAAGCCCTTCATGCCGCAGCACCTCGCCTTCAGCCCCGACAGCAGGTTCCTGGTCGGGGCCTTCGACTACAACCTGGCCCTCTGGAAGGTCGGCTGAGCCCGGAAGGCCCGGCAAGTGGGCCCGGCATCAGGTCAGCGGGCGGACGGTGAGGATCTGCTCGGCGCGGCCCACCGGGCCGTGCTGGTCGTGCAGCACCGTGCTGGTGAGGCCGTGCCCGGCGGGGCCGAAGCTGACGCCGGTGTCGAGCCCGGTCCAGGGGCCCTCGGGGCGGCGGTGGAGGTGGATCGTCAGGTCCACGTTGGGGAACATCCACTGGGTGGGGTCCGCCCGGACGGCGATGCCGTTCGCGGTGTCCACCAGGGCGATGAAGGAGGCGAGCGGGCTGCTGGGCTCCCCGGCGACCAGTTCGACGCGGCTCGACACCCAGGCGGCGGCCCGGCCCGCCGGGGCGACCTGTCGGCGGCGGACGTCGATGGAGGAGACGTAGCCGCCGCTCCACCGGGCGTTCATCGCCCACGGCTCGAACTCCTCGGGTGCGGGCAGCGGTTCGTCGGGGCTGCCGGCGACGGCGGCGGTGTCGAGCTCGGCGAGGAACCACGCCCGGGCCCGGACCACCGCGCGCTCGCCGATCACGACGACGGCCTCCACCAGTTCGACGGTGCGGCCGGGCCGGAGGGTCCGCACCGTGATCTCGCACTCGTCGAGGGCGATCAGACCGAGTATGTCGTAGCTGATCCGCGCCATCACCAGGCCGTCCGCCGGCCCGGCCGCCCGGTGCTGCTCGATCGCGTGGACGACGAGGCCCGCCAGCGGGCTGAAGTGCTGCTCGTCCGCGTGCCAGGCGCCGCCCGCCTGGGCCGTCGGCTTGAACCGGTGCTCGCCGGTGCGGTGGTAGTAGCTGTCGAGCACGGCGGTGGGGGTGGTCACGGTGCGCTTCTCCTCTGGGCGGGACGGACGGCGGCGGACGTCCGCGCTCAGGATCGTAGGCGGCCGAACGGCCCGTCGGACGAAACGGTGGCGCATCCCACACCGCATCACCGGCAGCACAGGCCCCACCGCGTCACCGGCGCTACCTGCCACACCGCGTCACCGGGAGCCACCCGCACCAATGGCACGGCCTCCCCGGGCCGGAGCCCGGGGAGGCCGTGTCACGCCGGCGGTCAGCCGTGCGTCACGCACTTGTTGGCGCTGTTGGACCACAGGCCCTGGAGGTCGAAGGTGCCGGTGCTCAGCGTCACGTAGGCGTCGAGCTGGACGCAGGCGTCGCCGATCTCGCCGCCGCCGCCGTTCCAGCCCGCGCTGGGCCAGAAGTCGGTGACGGTCTCGGCGTACTCGTGGGTCTCGGTCGACTCGATGCCCGACAGCAGCCGGCCGTCCGTGAAGGTGGTGCAGGCGCCCGGGCCGTTGTCCGGGATGTACGGCAGGTTGGTGTAGGCGAGTTTGCCGTACGCGCTGGTGGTGTAGTCGTGCCAGGCGCAGAAGCCCGAGTTGGGGAACCCGTCGGGGTGGGTGCCGGTGGGCGAGACGATCACGTACTGGGCGTTGAGGTTCGGCGTCTGGGTGGTGTTGCCGAAGTGCGCGGCGGCCTTTCCGGCCTCGGCGGCGATCTGTGCGGCGGTCGCGCTGCCCGGGGCGGCGGCGGTGTTGTCGAACCAGACCCCCGCCAGCGGGGACGAGGTCGGGTGCGTGACGTGGATGCCCTTGGTGCCGCAGGTGACGGTGCCCTTGGGGACGCCCTCGCAGTACTGGTCGAGGATGGTGCCCCAGGTGTCCTGGCCGCCGTAGAGGCCCTTGAACATGTTCTGCATGTCGGTGGCCACCCCGGCCGGGTCCGAGGACCACTGGGTGCCCCAGAAGACCAGGTACACCTTCGGGGTGGGGGACACCACGCCCTGGCTGGCGTTGGACCCGACCTTCAGGGTGTTGGCGGCGGCGGTGATCGAACGCTGCGGTCCGGCGGCGCCGCCGGCCAGCGGCTTGACGCCGAAGTGGGCGGCGGGCGAGGCGGGTTGCGCTTCGGCCCCGGTGGCCAGCGAGGTGCTGCCGAAGGCGGCCAGGGCCAGCGCCGTGAGGGTGTGGACGGCGGCCTTGAGCGGTCTGGTGCGCATGCGTGTGCTCCCGATGTGAGGGTGTCAGGGAGGGACGTGCTGCGTACGAGTTGGAGCCCCGACACCACATCAGTCCGGGGGTCCGGCGTCCAGATGTGCGGTGGCCGCGATGGGAAGACTTTGCCGTGGCTATGCCAAATCCTGGTCATGGCCACGGCCGTGGCTGTGGCCGTGGCCGTGGCCGTGCGGATTCAGTGCCTCCCCCCGGCCCGGGGTCCGCCTCAGCCGCTAACGGCCGGGGGTGCGAAGGCGGCCCGGACGATGCGCTCGCCGACGGGGTTCATGGTCGTGGCCTTGGCGTCGGTCGCGTTGACCGAGTAGACGAGGGTTCGGGACAGGTCCCTGGTTGCCGCGATGAGCGTGCTGTAGCCGGGCCGCTCTCCGGTCTTGAGCCAGAGGATCTGCCCGCCACCCGCGTCGAAGCGCTGCAGTCCCGCACTCATCACGGCGCCCGGGATGTCCGGCACGGTGAACATCTCCTTGTCGAGCAGGGGCTGGGGGACGAGCTCTCCCCTGAACAGCGCGAAGAGGAACTTCTCCAGGTCATCGGTGGTGGAGATCATGTCACCCGCCGCCCACCGGTCCGACATGTTCCACTCGGTCGCGTCCACGACCGTGCCGTCCGCCAGCTTCTGGTAGCCCTCGTTGTGCGCGCCGTGGATGCGCGGGTCGGGACCGTCCGGGAACGAGGTGTGCCACATGCCGGCCGGACGGAGGACACGGACCTGCGCCTGGTGGGCGTACGAGTCACCCGTGATCTTCTCGATCAGCAGGCCGAGGACCGTGTAGTCGATGTTGCTGTAGCGCTGTTTCCTGCCCGGGCCTTCCCCTTGCCCCTGGTAGGGGCCCTTGGCGACCGACGCCGCGACGACGGCTTCGGGTGTGAGGGTCTCGAAGCGGTTCTCGTACCCCTCGGCGTTATCCGGGCCGAGGGATGAGCCCGGCTGGAGCCCACTGGTGAACGTGAGCAACTGCCGTACGGTGATCGGCTCGAAGGCGTCGGTCAGCAGGTTCGGCAGGTACTGCTGGACGGTGCCGTCCAGATCCACCCTGCCCTCCGCGGCGAGCTGCAACACGACGACCGAGGTGACCACCTTGGTGACGGATCCCGCCCGGAACCGGGCCCCTTCCAGGGCCTTGCGGCCGCTCTGCAGGTCGTGCACCCCGGCGCTTCCGTGCCAGCTCCCGTAGCCGCCGACACGTACGAGGGCCGCCGTCGCGTCCGGGCCGGGCAGCTCGCGAAGGGCGTTCTCCAACGCCTTCACATCCGGGCCGGACAACTGACTCACCGTGGCCTGAGCGCTGGGCGCTGCGGCCATGGCGGGAGCTGCGGCCAGCGGACCGGCGCCGAGGCCCAGCACGAGCACAGTGGCCAGGGCGGTACGTATGCGGATACTCAAGAGACACTCCGTGGTGTGGACCTGTTTGTTCGTGTGGAGCCCATCCTGTCGACCGAACGAACGCCCTGGATCACCGCCGAGGAGGGCTCCGCCCCTGAGACCCCCCTGGTCAACCACGCTTCCTGACGCAGACGTTGCCGGGGTTCACCCCTAATACTCCAGTGCGACTTCGCGATCACGTCGGTCCGAGCCTCAACCGGACAGCCCCACCATCCGTCTGATATGACGGACACTCACTTCACGACCGTCATGGGGGAATCATGAACACCGCCCAGCACAGCGCACAGCACAGCGCACAGCACCCCGCCCAGCACACCGCCGCACCCGTCACGCTGATCACCGGCGGGGCCACCGGGATCGGGGCCTCGACCACCCGGCGGCTGCTGGCCGCCGGACACCGGGTCGCCGTGACCGGGCGCGACCAGGCGCGCCTCGACCGGTTCGCGGCCGAGCTCGACCAGGCCGACGCCGTGCTGCCCGTCGCCGCGGACACCACCGACTTCGAGGCCGTGCGGGCCGCCGTCGAGGCGACGGTCAAGCACTTCGGCCGGCTCGACCACGTGATCGCCAACGCCGGCTTCTCCACCCACGACAACCTGGCCGACGGCGACCCGGAGCAGTGGCGCGAGATGCTGCTGGTGAACGTCCTCGGCCCGGCCCTGCTGGTCAAGGCCGCGCTGCCCGCGCTCAAGGAGAACGGCGGGCGGATCGTGCTGGTCGGCAGCACCGCGGGCATCAAGAACACCCCCGGCAACATGTACTCGGTCTCCAAGACCGCCCTGACCTCGCTCGCCGAGAACACCCGGGTCCTGGTCACCGGGGCCGGGGTGGGCGTGACCCTGGTCGCCCCCGGCCGGGTGGACACCCCGTTCTGGAGCACCCACCCGGACCAGGCCGCCCCGGCCGGACCGGTGCTGACCGCGGACCACATCGCCGACGCCATCGTCTGGGCGCTCGGCCAACCGACCGGCGTGGACGTCAACACCGTGGTGGTCCGCCCCACCGGCCAGCTCCACTGACCGGCGCGACGCCACCTCGCCAGGCGTCGCACCTCCTGCCCCCCTTACGGAGGAAGAGCACCTCAATGACCACACCGCGGAAGATCGTGCTGCTCGGCGGCGGATTCTCCGACGACCCGGACACCCTTCTCGACGACTTCGTACTGAGCCACGCGAGAAGCAAGCGGCCGAAGATCTGCTTCCTGCCCACCGCGAGCGGCGACTCCGACGGCTACGTCCGGCGCTTCCACGTCGCGTTCGGCGAACGCGACGACTGCGAGCCGGCCCACCTGCCCTTGTTCCGACGCACGCACCACGACCTCCGTGCGTTCCTGCTGGCCCAGGACATCGTGTACGTCGGCGGAGGCAACACCGCGAACATGCTCGCCGTGTGGCGGGAGCACGGTGTGGACGACATCCTGCGTGCGGCCTACGCGAGCGGGACGCTGCTCTGCGGAATCAGCGCGGGGGCCGCCTGCTGGTTCGAGGCCTGCCTCACCGACTCCTTCGGTCCTCTCGCCCCGCTCACCGGGGGCCTGGGAATCCTGCCCGGCAGCATGTGCCCGCACTACGACACCGAGGCCGAACGCAGAACGGCATATCTCTCCGCCGTGGCAAGCGGAGCGCTGCCGGAGGGCTGGGCCCTGGACGACGGCGCCGCCGCACTGTTCACGGACGGACGTCTCGCGGACGTCGTTTCGAGAACACCGGACTCCGCGCTGTACCAGGTCACCCGCCGCCTCGACGCCGCGCGGTCGGCCGCTCCCGATGCCATCGAAACGCGGTTCCCCGCGAGCCTTCCTGCCTCCCCCCGTCCGGAGATCGAACGGCCATGAACCCACTGGCGCTCAAGCCCCACCTGGAGACCCGCACGCTCGGCACCACGCGGAGCGCGGGCCCGGTCGTTCACCCGACCGGCCAGCTGCACCGGCGTCCGGGAGACGGGTGTCGCAGGCATACCGACTTCGCAGTCCCTCCTGTTGTCCTCGTCCGCAACAGCACGCATGGTGGCAGGGACGTCCTTCCGCCCCAGCAGGTCGGCCCAGCCACCAGGAGCACATCCCCATGACCGAATCCTCGGCCTCCCAGGACAAAGCCCCGGTGAGGACCATCGCCTTCGTCCAGTACCCGGGCCTCACCCCGCTCGACATCGTCGGCCCATTACAGGTCCTCGGCGAGCTGTCCCATCTCGTCCCCGGCTACAACACGGTCGTGGTCGCCGAGCAGATCGAACCGATGGCCACGGACACCCCGCTGTCCCTGGTTCCCAGCCACACCTTCGAGACCATGCCCGATCCGTACGCGCTCATCGTGCCCGGTGGCACGGTCCCCACCCTCGCCGCGATGGCCGACGAGAAGCTGCTGGACAAGCTGCGCACCGCGGCCGCACGGGCCCAGATCATCGGCTCCGTGTGCACCGGCTCGCTGCTCCTCGCCGCCGCCGGTCTCCTGGAAGGACGCCGGGCCAACTCGCACTGGATGTACCGCAGCCTGCTGGCCAGGTTCGGAGCGATCCCGGTGGCCGAGCGCTGGGTCCGGGACGGGAACGTCATCACCGCCGCCGGGGTTTCGGCCGGCATCGACATGGCATTCCACCTGGTCGGCGAGCTCGCCGGCCAGGACGTCGCGCGCAAGGTCCAGCTGTTCCTCGAGTACGACCCCCAGCCCCCGTTCGGCCCGATCGACTGGGAGGCCGCCAACCCCGGCCAGTACGCTCCCCAGGGCCAGAAGCGTCTTCGCCAGGCCCTCGCCGACCATCCCGCACTCCTGGAACGCCTGACCTACTGAACGACCGTCACACGCCAACGGGCTGGGCGGGCACGGCTCCGGCGATGCCGGGGGTGTGCGTCACCAGGGCGGCGGTGACGGCCTCGGCCCAGGCGGTCGGGGGCGGCGGCAGCCCGCTCAGGTGGTCAGTTCGCGGCCGGAGCGGGACCAGGCCGCGGTGCCGCCGCGGACGGACGCGGCGTCGAAGCCGGCTCGGGCGAGCAGTTCGGCGCCGACCTGGCTGCGGTTGCCGGAGGCGCAGATCACCATGACGGCACGGTCCCGGGGCAGCTCGGCCAGGCCGCCGGACAGCATGCCCAGTGGAAGCGACCGCGCCCCCGGCACGTGGCCCATCGCGAACTCGAACGTCTCACGCACGTCGAGCACCAGCACTCCGCCCTCGCGGGCCGCAGCGAAGGCCTCGATGTCCACTTCCTTCAGCATGATCAAACCTTTCTATTACCCCCCGGGGTATCTTCAGCGTACGGGAACCAGCGAGTGCCGCGATGCATTCCAGGCCCGCCGAGGGGCCTCCCCAGCGTCGCCGGCACGTCGGACAATTACCCCCGGGGGTATTATTGCACCAAGCGATCGGTCCGGTGGCGCTGCGCCCCGGACAGGAAGGACCGAGACATGTGCCGTCGAGTGACGTGCAAGCAGTGCGGCAAGGCCACCTACTCCGGATGCGGGAACCACGTGGACCAGGTGCTGGGCGGCGTGCCCAAGGCGCAGCGGTGCAGCTGCCCGCCGGCGCCGAAGCGGTCGTGGTGGCCGTTCGGGAGGCGATGACCGGACGACGCCCGAATGCCGTGGCGACCCCGCTCGGCTCACCGACGCGGGCCGTGCGG